>JANXUE010000301.1 GCA_025352005.1 Frankiales bacterium | reverse complement strand
AACAGGTCCGCGAACAGCCGTCCGGAGGCGGTGGCCGGGATGACCCCCGAGCCCACCTCGGGAGCGACGAGGACGACGAGGTCGCTCACGCACGCCCACCCTTCCAGCAACGCTGACAGAGCGGTGTCGAAGACGTCCCGGGCCTTCGGGGAGTCCCAGTGTCCGTCGAGCACCGAGGTCAGCCAGAGCCCCAGGTCGTCGACCAGCACGGGGCCGGGCGCCGCCCTGAGCGCCGCCGCGATGTCCGGGGACTCGACCGTGACCCAGTCCGCCGACCGGCGCGCGGCGTGTACGGCGACCCGCCGTCCCCAGTCCTCGTCACCGGGCCGGGCAGGGGCCGTCGCGACGTAGGTCACGGATGCACCGGGGGCGAAAAGGCTCTCCGCGTAGGAGGACTTGCCCGAGCTCTGGCCGCCGAGCACGAGGACCCGGCGCCCCCGTGAGGCAGTGTCGAGGACGTCCCCGTCGCGAGCCGCGGTGGCTCCGAGCAGCGCCAACCGACGGTCGAGCTCGTCCGGTGATGGGTTGTGGTGCCCGACGTGAATGGCGACGACCCGCGTGTCGTCGACGACCGCGCCGACGTCGCGGAGCCGTTCCACCTGGGCCGGCCAGGTGGAAAGGGTCAGGTGCGACGGGATGGGCGTCCCGGCCAGCTCGAGCAGGACGACGTCGAAGGCCCGGCCACGGACGGCGTCGACCATCCCGGTGCGCAGGACGCCGGTGTCGGTGGCGTAGAGCAGGCGGGAGCCGTCTGGCGCGGTGACGTCGTACAGGACGGCGTCATCGACGTGCTCGGCCTCCAGCACCACGATGTCGAAGCCGGCGACCGACAGCCGGTCGCCCGCGACCACGGGCACGGTGTGCGCCTCCAGCACCGGCGTGGCTGCGGCGAGGACCGACGGGGGAGCGACGACCGTCAGGTCCCCGGCGCCGGAGGCCCAGCCGCGCCAGACCCAGGCCTGGGAAAAGTGGTGGTCGAGGTGGCCGTGGGTGATGAGCACCGCGTCCACGCCCGACAGCGAGACGCCCTGGCGCAGTGCGGCCCGGCCGACCTCGGGGCCGAGGTCGATCAGCAGGTGGCCGTCCACCAGGACCGACGTGTGTCCGCGGACGACGCCCTGGGCGAGCGCGGCCACACACGACGGGCACGAGCACCACGGGTTCGGCCAGCCGTCGGACGCCCCGCTGCCCAGCACCTGTATCCGCACCGGTCTAGCCTGCCAGCAACGACGGCGAGCAGGGACGAGAGGTGCGTGGCATGGCGTGGACGTGGCAGTACGAAGGGGTCGAGGGTCAGCCGGCGGACCTGCCTGCTGGCGCGCCGGAGCCGCCGGAGTTCCCGACGCAGTCCGACGCGGAGTCGTGGGTCGGCGAGGTCTGGCGCGAGCTGCGCGAGGCGGGCATCCACGCGGTGACGTTGTTCGAGGACGACCACAAGACCTACGGCCCGATGAGCCTCGACCCGGCCTGACCCGGGCGTGGTGCCCGGGCACCCTCAAGGGCGCTTGGCCGGCGAGGCTGTCTGTGCCGCGTCGAGCTCGGCGGTGCCCGCGAGGATGTCGTCGACGGCCTGCTTGAGGTCGGCCGGCAGCGCCGTGGCGGCCGCGTTGTCACGGACCTGCTCAGGCCGACTGGCGCCGACGATCGCGGAGGCGACGTTGGGGTTGGCCAGTACCCACCCGACGGCGAGCTGCGCCATCGACAGGCCCGCGTCGGCCGCGAGTGGCAGGAGCTGCTGCACCTTGGTGAGCACCTCCTCGCGCAGCCAGTGCTTGATCATGTTGGCTCCACCAGTCTGGTCGGTGGCCCGCGTCCCGGCGGGCAGTGCCGCACCCGGCAGGTACTTGCCGGTCAGGACGCCCTGCGCGATGGGTGACCAGACGATCTGTGAGATGCCCTCCTTCTCGCAGAGCGGCACGACCTCGGCCTCGATGACGCGCCACAACGCGGAGTACTGCGGCTGGTTCGAGACGATCCGGTCGAAGCCCATCGCGTCGGCGATCTCGAGCGCCTGGGCGATCTCGGAGGCCTTCCACTCCGACACCCCGACGTACATGACCTTGCCGGCGCGGACCAGGTCCTCGAAGGCGCGCAGCGTCTCCTCGAGCGGGGTCTCGTAGTCGAAGCGGTGGGCTTGGTATAGGTCGATGTGGTCGATTTGCAGTCGCGTCAGGGAGGCGTTGCAGGACTCCAGGATGTGCTTGCGGGACAACCCCCGCTCGTTGACGCCCGCGCCGGTCGGCCAGTAGACCTTCGTGAACAGCTCGTAGGACTCCCGCTTCTGGCCCTTGAGGGCCTCGCCCAGGACCGTCTCGGCTTTGGTGCCGGCGTAGACGTCGGCGGTGTCGAAGGTGGTGATGCCGACCTCGAGCGCCTCCTTCACGCAGGCGTGGGCCGCGTCGGCCTCCACCTGGCTCCCATGCGTCAGCCAGTTCCCGTAGCTGATCTCGCTGACCTTTAGTCCACTGCGCCCGAGGCGTCGAAACTCCATGCACCCCAACCTAGTAAGGACGAGCCTTCGCGGCGAACGCGGGGGCGAGCCTGGCCGCTTCGGCCTTCGGGAAGCTGATGACGTCCGGGTCACCGTCGCTCACGTAGCGGTTCTTCAACAGCTTGGGCAGCCAGTAGGTCGACGTGAACGCCTGGTCCCCGGTCCGCCGTCCGCTGCGGATCCGCGGCAGGGCAAGTGCGTCAAACCCAATGCTGTACGGCGACTTCGCCGGGTCGGCGCCGACGAGCAGTACTGCCCCGAAGCTGTACGCATGCGCCCGCCAGCTGCCGCGGTGGGCCAGCGCCGCGTTCCGCGGGAGCACCCCGAACGGCAATGCCATGGTCGTGACGTCCGTTGCCGGGACCTGTCTGGTGATGACCGCGAGGCCTTGGACCAGCTCGCGTTGGACACCGGTGTCGTCGAGCTGCCTGAGGTTGGCGTGCGTCGCGGTGTGCTCGCCGATCTCCATGCCGAGGGCGTGCAACGTGGCGAGGTAGCCGTCCTTTCCCCGGAACGGCGCAGCGTTCACGTAGAACGACGCGACCGGGTGGCCGTCACCGTGGGCCTTCGCGACGGCCAGCAGGATGCCGACGGCGGTGGCCGGGTCGACGGTCCCGTCCGGGAGCTCGCCGTACTGGCTGGCGGTGGAGTCATCGAAGGTCAGCACCATCGGGCTGGCGCCCGCCGGGAGGTCGATCCTGCCTGCGGCGACGTCTGCAACGGTGACAGTTCGGTAGCCGGAGCGGTAGAGCTGCTCGAGTTCGGCGCGGAACTGGGCAGGCGTCTGGTCGTAGTCACCCTTCGGCGTGGCGAGCAGCTGGTGGTACATCAGGACGGGCACCACGCCGAGTTCGTCCGCACGCACCGACCGCGCGTTGACGCGTGCGGCGCTGCGCGTCGGCTCCGGGGAGGGTGACGCCGCGCCGGTCGGGATGGGGGAGGAGGTGCGCGTGCTGGGCGTACCCGAACAGCCAGCCAGGGCAGCCAGGACCGCCAGACTTGCGGCTTTTCGCCGGTAGCCTGTCCGCACTGCAACCTCCGAGCGCGCTGTGGCGTCCCTGTAGGGACGCACTGTCACGGGTGCAGTCTCGCCCACCCCTTCATAGGAGCGTCCCTTCCCTTGCCTCGCCTGAGCCGTCCTTTCCTGCTGGTCGCGGCAGCCGGCGTCGCCCTGGTAGCGGGTGCCGTAGCGACCCTGGCCGCCGTCCCCCGGGGAGGTTCGGTGCCTCTCGACGGACTGTCGACGACGGCCTTCAACGCACAGACCCTCAAGCTCGCGTCCGTGTCGCTGCGCACCGGCGGGCACGAGAGCCGGTTGCTGCTCGACGGCACACCGCTCGCCTCCGGGCGCTCCGGGACGCTGACCGCCTCCCTGTCCGGGTTGTCCGAGGGCACCCACGCGCTCGTGGCCACGATCGACCGCGGCTTTCCCGATGGCAGCTCGACGACTACGCGGACGCTGACCGTCGACACCACGCCGCCCGCCCTGGCCGTCGTCGCCCCGACCAGGAGCGTCACGATCAAGGACGCCGTCGACGTGACCGGCACCGTCGAGAGCGACGCGCAGATCACCGCCGGCGGCGCCACCGTCACCCAGTCGGGGACGACCTTCACCGCCCACTACCCGGCGCCTCCGGCCGGGGCAGCGGTCGTCGCCACTGACGCGGCCGGCAACCGGGCCGTAAGGAACGTGACGGTCCGCACCACCTACCCGAGCAACATCCGCGCGGTCCACCTGACGGGCCGTGCCTACGCCTACCTCAAGCTCCGCAACCCCGTCCTGGCGCTCGCCGCGCAGCACCGCATCAACGCGGTCGAGCTCGACATCAAGGACGAGGACGGGATCGTCAACTTCCCCTCGACTGTCCCCCTCGCCCACGTCATCGGCGCTACGGCGACGTTCTACGACGCGAAGGCGGCGACCACCGCCCTGCACAAGCGCGGCATCCGCGTCATCGGCCGGATCGTCGCCTTCAACGACCCGAAGCTGTCGACCTGGGCGGTCGCCAACAAGCACAGGGACTGGGTCGTCCAGAACCCTGACGGCAGCAAGTACCTGTACGGCTACAACAAGACCGGCTTCACGAACTTCGCCAACAAGCAGGTCCGTGACTACAACATCTCGCTGGCTGCCGAGGCGGTGAAGGCCGGCTTCGACGACGTCGTCTACGACTACGTCCGGCGGCCCGACGGTCCGATCGCCGGGATGCGCTTCCCTGGGCTCAGGGGCAAACCCGAGGACGCGATTGCCGGCTTCCTGGCACAGGCGCAAGCCGCGATCCGCCCCCTCGGCGGCTCGCTCGGCGCGGCGGCCTTCGCGCAGGCCTCGACCCGGCCTGCGTCGACGGCGCAGAACATCCGCAAGATGGCGATGCATCTCGACGTGGTCATCCCGATGGACTACCCGTCGCACTGGAACAAGGGCGAGTACGGCGTCCCCGACCCGTACGTCGGGGCACGCCAGATCGTCCAGCGCTCGCTGGTCGACTGGAAGAAGCAGGTCGTCGGCACCGGCTGCGTCGTCGTCCCCTGGCTCCAGGACGAGAACTTCCGAGGCGTGTACGACGTGCCGAAGGTGCGGCAGCAGATCGCCGGGACCCGGGCCAACGGGATCCCCGGCTGGCTCATGTGGTCCGCGAGGGCGACCTATCAGGGGGCGGCCTACACCCCCGACGCCACCTCTGCCCTCGGCTAGCAGGGACGAGCGGCGTCGAGCGGGGTCAGGCCTTCTTGCGGCCGGCTGGGCGGACCATAGGCGGCGGCCGGCGAAAGCGTGAGAACTGCGTGGTGCGAAGCAGGCCGTAGATGACCAGCGGGCGGCGCTTCTCGGCCGGGTACTTCTGCTTCAGTGCCTCGCTGATCTTGCGACCGGTGAGGACCATGTCGATGCTCACGACCAGCAACGCGATGACCCAGATGTTGAAGGCGACAGCCGACGCGGAGAGGCTGATGAAGTTGGCGACGAACACGACGCCCGCAGTCGGCAGCAGCAGCCAGCCCAGGGTGCGGCGCCCGTCGACGGTGTCACGGACCAGGCGTCGTACCGGGCCGGCGTCGCGCGGGAGCATCGCGGTGTCGTCTCCGCGGGCGGTGCCGTCCTTGATGCGCTGGCGGTTCTCGGCCTGCTTGACCCGCAGCGCCTTGGCCGCTTCGCGCCGGTTGGTCGGTGGCGGCGCCACCGGGCCGGTGCGGCGCTTTCCGGCAACGTTGCGCTTGGGGGTGGGGCGGCCCTTGGGCTCGGTCTTCTCGGTCACCCTCCCAGGCTACGGCTCCGCGTGCACCGCGCGCGCCGGCCTCAGGGAAGGGCGAGCATCTGGTCGAGGGCGCGCCGAGCATGGTGGGCGGTGTCGGGGTCGACGGTGATCCGGTTGGGCACGCGGCCGGCGAGGAGCTCCTCCATCGACCACACCAGGTGCGGCAGGTCGATCCGGTTCATCGTCGAGCAGAAGCACACCGTCTTATCGAGGAAGACGACGGTCTTGTCCGGGTGCTGACGAGCCAGTCGGCGTACCAGGTTGAGCTCGGTGCCGATGGCCCACGCCGAGCCGGCGGGAGCGGCCTCGATGGTCTTGATGATGACCTCGGTCGAGCCGACCAGGTCGGCGGCCTGGACCACGTCGTACTGGCACTCGGGGTGCACCAGGACGGTGACGCCGGGGACCCGCTCGCGGACGTCGTGGACGCTCTGGACGCTGAAGCGGCCGTGAACCGAGCAATGCCCCTTCCACAGGATCATCTTGGCCCGGCGCAGCTCCTCGACCGACAGCCCACCCAGCGGCTTGCGTGGGTTGAAGACGACGCACTCCTCGAGCGACAGTCCGAGCCCGCGGACGGCGGTGTTGCGGCCGAGGTGCTGGTCGGGGGTGAAGAGCACCTTGTCGCCCTTGGCAAATGCCCACTCGAGGGCACGCTTGGCGTTGGAGGAGGTGCAGATCGTGCCGCCGTGCCGACCGGTGAAGCCCTTGATCGCCGCCGTGGAGTTCATGTAGCTCACCGGGACCGTGCCGTCGGCGACACCCGCGTCGGTCAGGTCGTCCCAGCACTGCTCGATCTGCTCGAAGCTGGCCATGTCGGCCATCGAACAGCCGGCCGCCAGGTCCGGCAGGATCACGGCCTGGTCGGCGGCCGTGAGGATGTCCGCCGACTCGGCCATGAAGTGCACGCCCGCGAACACGATGTACGGCGCCTCGGGCCGGGCCGCCGCCTGCTGGG
>JANXUE010000310.1 GCA_025352005.1 Frankiales bacterium | reverse complement strand
GGCCGTGGCCTTCGTCCGGGAGCACTACAACTCGCGGGCAGGCGAGACTCCCTGGCAGCGCCGCTACGTCACCCGCTTCCCCACCGCCTAAGGCTCATCTGACAGCGGCCACGGGATCCTGCCCGGAGGCGGCCACGAGTTCTGCCCGTTGGTGGCCATGAGAACTGCCCGCTGACGGTCATGGGATCTGCCCGACACGACTGCGTTGCCCGGCCACCTCCGGTGGTTTGGGTCCCTCCCCGAGTGCGCTTGCAGTGCGAAGTGCCGCGCTCTCGAGGAGGAACACGATCAAGTCTGCAGGGGAGATCATGGAAATACTGGAAGCGTTCGACCTCACGGGGTCTTACCGAGATGCCGCCGAGTTGGCGGGTTGCTCGCATCACACGGTCGCCAGGTACGTCACGGTCCGCGAGGCCGGTGGGCAGCTGGATCAGGTCGCCGCGCGGCCGCAGCTGATCGATGAGTACCTGCCGAAGCTGCACGAGTGGGTGAAGCACAGCAAGGGCAAGATCCGCGCCGACAAGGCACACGAGAAGCTCCGTGGTCTGGGGTTCAAGGGTTCGGAACGCACGACCCGCCGGGCGGTGCACGAGGCGAAGCTCGACTACCAGTTGGGCAGGATCAGGGTCCACCGGCCGTGGGTGACGGAGCCGGGGATGTGGCTGCAGTACGACTTCGGGGACGGCCCGATCATCGACGGCCGCAAGACGGTGCTGTTCTGCGCGTGGCTGGCGTGGTCGCGGTTCCGGGTGGTGCTGGCGTTGCGGGACCGGACCGCCCCGACGGTGTTCGCGGCACTGGACGTGACGTTGCGCAAGCTGGGTGGGTCCCCGACCTACCTGTTGACCGACAACGAGAAGACCGTCACGACTGAGCACATCGCGGGGATGGCGGTCCGCAACCCGCAGGTCGTCAGCTTCGCCCGGCACTATGGCGTGACGGTCCACACGTGTGAGCCGGCCGATCCGGCGTCCAAGGGCGGTAGTGAGAGCACGGTGAAGATCGCGAAGGCCGACCTGGTGCCGACCGACACCAACCTGCTCGAGGCCTACGACACGTTCGCCGACTTGGAGGCTGCCTGCGAGGTGTTCTGCGACGACGTGAACGGTCGGGTCCATCGGGTCACCCGCAGGGCTCCGAACGCGATGCTCGCCGAGGAGCTCCCCTGGCTGCATCCGGTCCCGAAGGTCCCGCACACGGTCGCGTTCGGGCTCGCCCGGACGGTCCCGGCCCGGACCCCGATGGTCGCGCTGGACCACGCTCAGTACTCCGTGCCGCATCAGCTGATGGGGCAGCAGGTCTGGGTCCGGGTCCACGGCCAGGGCCCTGATGAGAAGGTCATCATCGTCCACGTCGGACCGGCCGGTCCGGTCGAGGTCGCCCGGCATTCTCGGGCAACGCCAGGCAGCCCGAAGGTCATCGACGCGCACTTCCCGCCCCAGCCCGCGGGAGCGCTGGAACGGCAGCCGAAGGCCAAAAACGCTGCAGAGGCTGAGTTCTTGGCCCTCGGAGGCGGCGCCAGGATGTGGCTCACGGAGGCCGCCGCAGCCGGCACCACCAAGATGCGTGTGAAGATGGCCGCAGCTGTCGCGCTGTCCAAGCTCGGCGATCCGGTCGCGGTCGACTGGGCACTCGGGCACGCCGCGGTGAACAGCCGCTTCGCCGAAGCCGACCTCGGCTCCATCGTCAGCCACCACGCCCGCGCCAACGCCGGGCCGCGGCATCAGGCCAGCGAGACCCGCAGCCTCACCCAAGGAACGGGGGCATGGTCGGCGCTGCTCGGGACACCCAACGAGCCCGAACCGGTCAGACCCGCAAGCTCCGACGATCTGGCCGCCGTCGTCATCGACGAGGTCCTGTCATGACCGTCACCGACCCGGCGACCGTCGCTGCCACGATCACCGCGGCGAAGGTCAGTGCAGCAGGCAGGGCGCGATCAGCAGCACCAACCGTCGGAGTGCCCAGTGCTCCACCGCTGCCAGCGGACCTCGAGCTGCTGCTGCGGGGGTTGCGGCTCCCGCACATCCGTCGGCACGCCCCGGAAGTGCTGGCGACCGCGAAGGCCCAACGGTGGGACCCCGCCGAGGTCCTGAAGGCCCTGCTGGTCGAGGAGGCCGCCGGCCGGGCACGGTCGGCGTTGGCGACCCGCCGGGCCGCGGCGGCGTTCCCGACCGGGAAGACCTTCGATGCCTGGCAGCCCCAAGCCAGCTCGGTCCCGGCCCCGACCCAGCAGGCCCTGCGGACGTTGGAGTGGATCGGCCGCCGAGAGAACCTGGTGGTCTGCGGACCGTCCGGCACGGGCAAGACGTTCCTGCTCGAGGCCCTCGGGCAGCAGGCCGTCGAGCAAGGCCTCAAGGTCGCCTGGTTCACCCTCGAACAACTCGGGGTGCTGGTCGGTCGGCACCGCGCCGACGACAGCGTCAGCAAAGCCATCAGCCGTGTGCTCCGGGCCGATTTAGTTGTCGTCGATGACATAGGGCTCTTACCCGTTGCCCAAGACGCGGCCGAGGGTCTCTACCGGCTCGTCGACGCGGCCTACGAGAAACGGTCCGTCGCCGTCTCCTCGAACCTGCACCCCGCCGCGTTCGACGAGCTCATGCCCAAGACCCTCGCCACCGCCACGGTCGACCGGCTGCTGCACCACGCGCACGTCTGCCAGACCACCGGCGACAGCGTCCGACTCACCCAAGCCCTCGCCGGGAAGGGAGTGCGGCCACTGACCTAAGCACGACCGGTGACGGCCAACCCTGGGCAGATCCCATGGCCGTCACCGGGCAGTTCACATGGCCACCACTGGGCAGTTCTCATGACCGCCCGTGGGCAGGTTCTCGTGACCGTTGACAGTCCGGTCACGCGGTCGGGGGATGTCCCGCGGAGTCGATCCCGGGACATGCCCTGACGGTCAGCGATGTCGCCGTCTCGGTCACTGGGACAGGCGTTGGGCGGGGCTCGGGCTCCCATCCTGGAGTCGCCGCGATGGTGAC
>JANXUE010000269.1 GCA_025352005.1 Frankiales bacterium | reverse complement strand
CCAAAGGTGGGCAGCAAGTACTGGATGCCTTTCTGCGATTGAGGCGTAAGCATCCTGACATCCGGCTCACGGTGGTCGGCGGGGAAGCGCAGTTTGGGCCGGAAGAGTCTGAGAAGTTTGGGATCACATGGCTTCCGCGTCAGGATCGCGGGGTTCTGATCGGGGAAGTGCTCCCGCAGTTCTCCGTGTTCGTATATCCGAGCCGCTTTGACGGGCTGCCCTTGACGTTGCTCGAGGTTATGGCACTCGGGATTCCAGTCATCGTCTCCGACTATGGCGCGCTGCCGGAGGTTGTTGACAAGGGGCGAGCTGGCATTGTGGCTCCACTAGGCCAGCCGGACGCCCTGTACGAGGCCCTTTGTCTGGTCGTGGACCCCGCTGTCAGGGCGCAGCTTGGTCGGGCCGGCATGACCAGGGTGCGCAAGTGCTACAACCTCCGCTCGACGTCGGCGGCGCTCGGAAACGTCTACCGGGACTCGTTGGCGATGCGTTGATCGATCAGCGTTCAGTGCCAAAATGGGCGAGGCGGCATCCCTCCGCAGGGCGTTGTGGCCCCACCGTGCCGTAAGGCGGGCCGTTCGAAGCAGGCCGGAGTCCCAAAGTGCAGCCTCACTGACTGATTACTGCTCGTAAATGCTCGGGACTTTCAACCGCGGGCCAGGTGAAGCGAACCGAGACGATACTTACCTGGTCAGCACGCCCACGCTGCCTCACGGGGAATTATGGATTGGGCGCGCGGGCACGCCAACGACGACAGCGGCGACCGGCACGTCGCGTGTACCTACGCCGCCGGCGCCAACAACCGCTCCGTGGCCGATGCGACAGCCCCGCGTTACCGTGACCTTCGCTGCGAGCCAAATGTCGTCCTCTATTGTGACGGGGCTCATCGTCAGCCCCCCGTAGGCTGGGCTGCGACCTAGCCGGTGATCATGGTCCCGGATCGAGACGCATTCTGCCATGGCCACGCGCGACCCGATATCAATCCTCTGCTTACTCATAATGGTGCAATTCTGACCGACGAAAGTGTCGGCGCCGATGACCAAATCTGCACCTATTGCAGCGTGGAGCACGAAACCGGAGGAGATGTGACTTCGGGGCCCGATATTCATTCGCCCTCCGGGCTCGAGGACAATGTCACTCCGCGTTCGAACCCCACGCGTGCCCCGCACTCCCAGCTGAGAAGCCGGGCCAAAACGCGAGCGCGAAAACGGGCCATACCCGACCGTTGTCGGTCGACGAGACGTCTAGCCCGCGGGCTAGAGAGGGCGGTGGGACGGACCAACCTAATCCTAGGGCCGGTGAATCCCCAGGCTCCCAGCTCGGGCAGCAGCGGATCGGTTCGGCCTGGCACCCCGTACGATGTTGGGGTACATCCAACCAATGAGGACGGGCGCGTGCCTTGGAACTGCTCGACGTTCTCCACGTGCTTCGCAGACGATGGGCGCTCATCGCCGTCGTCCTCCTGAGTTGCATGGTAGGCGCAGCCCTTGCCACGATTCACCAGCACAAGCTGTACAGAACGAGCACACGTTTGATCGTGAGTGGCGCCTCGAGCATCAGCCCCATCGACGAGATCACTCGTCGGCAACTGGCGTCGCAGCAGGCGGTCGCGTACTCACAGATCGCCAGCACCCGCCCGGCCGTCGAAGCTGCACTGAAAGCCGCAGGGAAGGGGCGCTCGTTGGTCGGCTCCGGGGGACCGAGCGTGACCGCAATCGCCACCGGTGAGGATCCCTTCGTCACCATCACGGTCACCGACGGCGATCCGCAGCGCGCGGCCGCGATTGCCAACGCCTACGTAGGCGTCCTCCCAGCCGTGAAGAACAAACTAGAAGCAACGCCCAACGCCGTGACCGGCCCCCTATCGGTCATCGATGCGGCTTCTGCGCCGTCCGCGCCCTTCTCACCAAGGCCCCTACGCAACGGTTTGATCGCGGTCGTCACGGGCCTGTTGCTGGGCGTCGGTGGAGCATTCGTGCGCGAAACTCTCGACCGGCGCCTTCGAGACTCAGACGAGGTGGAGACAGCGGCGGGTGTCACGGTGCTTGGCGTTGTGCCTCAGGACATGCCTGACGTGCGGCTCCCGATCGAATCGCATCCCATGTCCTCGCGCGCTGAGGCTTACCGCAAGGTCCGCACCAACCTGAGCTTCACCAGCGAGACGGGCATGCCCGCCTCTGTCTTGATCACCAGTTCAACGTCGGGAGAGGGCAAGACGACGCTGGCGACCAATCTCGCCCTTGCCTGCGCGAAGACTGGACAGCGGGTCGTCCTGATCGACGCCGATCTACGCCGGCCGATGGTTGCTGAGTACCTGGGCTTGCGCAACGGCGCCGGTCTCACCAACTGGCTCACCGGGCGGAGCAACCTCGAGGACATCTTGCAGCCGTTTGGCGAGACCGAGCTGGATGTGATCACCAGCGGCCCGATCCCGGCCAACCCGAGTGAGCTGTTGGGCTCAAATCGCATGAGTGATCTCCTGAGCCAGTTGGAGTCACGCTACGACATGATCATCGCGGATGCCCCGCCCGTCCTCCCCGTTTCGGACGGGCTGGTGCTCGCAGTGCTGGTCCGAGGAGTCGTGCTCGTCGCCAAGGTCGGCGACACCACTCGCGACCGCCTGCGCAGATCGAAGGACGCTGTCATCAAGGTGGGCGGGAACCTCGTCGGTGTCGTGCCCAACGCAGTCGTTCAGCGGGAAGACAGCGCGTACGCGTACGCCTATCGCTATCGGTCGCGCGACGATGTGGACACTCTGGAGCTGTACACGAGCCAGGCACGCCTTCCCGAAGTTGATGAGACGGGCACTCCCCTCTGGGACCCAGAGAAACAGGTGCGGAGACGCAAGTTTCGCTCCAGTTCTCGCTCGGGCTGATGCTCGCAACTGCCTCTGCACGGGCCCGCCCAACAGGCGCCGTTGTGCTGATCGCTGGGGCTTCTCTACTTGTCGGATACCTGGCGATCACGCATCCCCCGGTAGCGATGTTGCTGGCCGCGACACCGGCCCTCCTTTTCCTCATCGCACGACCGAGTTGGGCCGCGGCGCTGGGTGTCTCACTGGTCCCAGTGCTTCACTCCCTCGTCGGCAGCGAAGGCGGCTCCGTTGTCGTCTCTCCCTCGGACGCGGTCTTTTTGTTGACAGCCATCGGGATCTTCCCGCTCCTCCTGCTCGTGCCGGAATGGCATGCCCGGCTACCCGCGATGCGGACTCTGTTCCTGTTTTCCCTACCCTGGCTCGCCTGGCTGCTGGTGATCCTCGCAGCCCACTCCTCGGTCCATTCAGCGTTCAAGACGATGACCGCGATAGAGGTCACGGTGTTCCCTGTGCTGATCGGCGCCTGCGTGCTCGACAAGGAGCGAGCCCGATGGGCTCTGTACGGGTACCTGGCTAGTGCGGGGGCGCTGGCCATCCTCTGGATCGGCGGCGGCTCGACGAGCTTCGCGGGGAACAAGAAC
>JANXUE010000261.1 GCA_025352005.1 Frankiales bacterium | reverse complement strand
GGCACGCAGGATGCGATCCGACAGACGACCGAGCCGACCTGGCGTACCTGCTGGTTGCACTGGCCGTAGCGAAAGGCGTTGCAGCAGACCCGGCGCTGGTCGCACTGGCCGCTGGGTCCACAGTGACAAGAACACGACCAGCAGCTCGGCGAGCAGATGCCGGCCCGGCCTGAAGCGGTATGGCAGCGGCTGCACAGGGCGTTGCAGTCCACGATGTAGCGCGAACGACCACCGCACAGCGAGGCGCCGTCTGCCTTCCACCAGCCGGCCGCGATCGAGCCGGGCGGGCAGGCGTTCACGCCGCCATTGATGGTGGCGCAGAAGACTGTCCAGCCCGAGCCGCAGGATGACCCGGGTCCACACACTGAGGCGTAGGCGCTGCCCGGCTTGAGCGCGAAACCGATGGTGTCGACGGTCAGAGCGCTCCCGACGACGGCAGTACGCACCAGGAAGCCGCGCCGCGTCGTGCGCCGGGACAGCCAGTCGGCGGCCCGGTCGACGGCCCGCTGGCTCATGGTCGCGGTACCGGCCTGTCCCGTGACGGCGTGCACGGCCGCGGTCGTGGCGGTCATGCGATCTGGATCCCCTTCAGCAGCGCACCCACGCGGACGGCACCCGACTGCCGTCGGCTGTGGCCACCCAGAACGACGAACAGGCACCAGGCCCGGTCTGCCTGGGTGAAGAAGTACTGGGCTCCACTCTGGCCGGGCAGCGCCCGCTGCTGCGCCCCGACGACGAAATCGGACGGTCGGGGTCTGGGCAGCCCCTGCGCGGTGAACAAGGCGGAACCGACGGAGGCGGCGTCGTACTCGAAGAAGCTACAGAACAGATCATCGGGCCCGAGCCGCTCGGCGACACCGGAGCCGAAGTCACCGTCGTCTCGGCGCAGCGGCACGGTAGACGCGTGGACCACGACGTTGCTGGCCTGCTCCGGGAACTCCGGCGTCTGGCGGTGGCCTGCGACGTGCCATCCGTCCTTGAGCTCGATGTCGAACCCATGCACGACCTTCACCCGAGAACTCCTGTCGTCAAGGCGGCGGCGATGACCAGAAGGCCCAGGACGGTCATGCGTTCGGCCCACACCCGCCCGGACTCCAGCCGACGGGCTAGCGAACGCAGCGCTTCGGGTGTCTGGGCGGACCGTCCCGCCAGAACCGGAAGGGCGCGCACCAGTCCGAACGCCGCACCGGCGGTGAGGGCGCCGGGAAGACCCAACACCAGCAACACCAGTAGCCAGGCCCACGTCGATGCCGAGGTCACGATCGTCAGGACGCCGGCGCCGAGCTGCCAGCCGAAGCCGGTGACGTACACCCAACTGCGATAGCGGGTCAGCCAGTCCTCGTCGACTTGCCGATGCCCATAGGTCCGTGGCCTCAGGCCATCGGCAAGCGCGGCAAGGACGCAACCGATGGCAGCGACCCAGATGGGCACGTCGTAGACCGTCCCCAGCGCGCCGACCAGCGCGCCGGTGCTGAGACCGCCCAGAACGGAGGCAGCCGTATATAAGGCCACCGCCGGTCCCCACCTGTGCCCACGTGCCCGCTGCCCGAGCGGGTGGATGCTGGTCAGCATCGACTCACCTCAAGGGGACCACGTCGAGCGGAGCGCCGCGAGGGTCGCGACCGCCAACCCGGCCAGCCCCACCTGCAACGTCACGACTGATCGCCGTACAGGCTGGAGTGCCCAGGCCCGATGCCCGCATCCGCCAGTGCGGTGTCGTCACGTCGTTCGCGGACCGCCCCGCTGCCCTTCTGGCGCAGCAAAGTATCCGCCCGGGACTGCGTCATGAGGTCGAGCACCTGCGGCCAGGAACTCCCGGAGCCCTCGCCCACCAGTTGTCCGTATGCATCGACCCAAGCGAAGTAGGGTGACCCGGGCACCCCAAACGCCTCCCACATCTCCTCCGACATCAACACGGGAACCTCCGCCGGCCGCCGCTCCAGCAGGGCCGACGGGCTCTCCTGATCCGGACCCCTCGTCATGACCACCAGTCGCACACCAGCGGGCAGTGTCGGGGCCGAACGAAAAGCGTTCCAGAATGCCTGGCAGGTGGTGCACCCACTGGACAGGAACGCGATCAAGGTGTCTTGGCCGAGGAGCGACAGGGTGAGGACGTCGCCGTCGAGCGTTTCGCCGCGGACCGCATCCGGCACGCTCAGGACACTCGCGTCGCGGGGCCGGGTCACGCCCTCGACGGCCACCGGGACGGGACCGGCCCCGTCGAGTTCCAAGCCGGCGCCAAGCTCGTGCAGCGCCTTGAGGATCTCAGCATGGCTGCGCAGCAGCCCACCGACCAGAACGGCCAACAGGAGCACCGCGACACCCAGCGCGATCACGAGGGCGTTCACGGCGTCGACACCAGCGGCAGCACCGCGAGCACGAGGTAGGCGCAGACCGTGACCGCGGCGGTCGTGACCAGCGCTGCGACACTCAGCGGCAGTGGTCCTGGCGCGCCGGTCGCTGCAGCAACCGAGATGGCCGCGGTGAGCAGGGCGTGCGACCGCGTCGGTCGGAGGTCGGCCCTGCCAAAACAGCCGCAGCTGCTCAGCACCCCGCCGCGCGTCAACGCGAGCACGACAAAGGCCGTGAACAGCGCGTACGACGCGCTCAGCGCCAAGCTGGCCGCTCGTGAGCCCACCAGCAGCACGACAAGGCCAACGGCGACCTCGAACCCGGCCAGGACACGCACCGAAAGGGCACCTATCGGCAGCGAAACGCTACGGACAGCGCGCACCAGCGCGGACGGGTCGAGCAACTTCTGCCCCCCGGCCAGGACGGCCAAGCCTGCGCCGGCATCCACCAAGCCCTCCAACAGCATGGCGCGAATGTAGGGCACTTGCAGCCGTCACGTCCCATTTCGGCCAAGGTTTCCACCGATCGCTCGCGGCCCTCCCGCACGGTCTGGAGGTATCGGCGCACAGCCGGCAAAGTCGCCCCCCCCCTGTCACAGATGGTGAACGGGCAGGCATCCAGGGTTGGCCGAACCTGGCGTCGCGGCTGGAGGCCGCCACGAGCGGGGTCAACCGTGCCGTACGGAAGCCGCCGGCGCAGGAGGTCCGGATGGGGATGGACCAGCTGTGGGCCGAGGCCGAGCCGCTCGGCCTGCTCGGCAAGGTCTT
The DNA here is from genome assembly GCA_025352005.1 of Frankiales bacterium. Classification (GTDB taxonomy): domain Bacteria; phylum Actinomycetota; class Actinomycetes; order Mycobacteriales; family SCTD01; genus RYN-111. Next base: position 19,619 of record JANXUE010000261.1, on the reverse strand, counting down.
CGACCAGGACACGTTCAACATGGAGCGCGGGCTGTGGGGGATCGAGTGTACCCACCAGCCCACCGTCACGTTCGCCGCCTACGTGGGGGACGGCATTAAGTGCCTGCACCGCCGCCTGGACAACTACCTTAAGCAGCGCACCGGACGGCTCGCCAGCAGCAGCCCCGCCACCACGAGGGCGGCCGAGACGGCGAGGCCAGCCGTGAGGGCCTCGCCGAGCAGGGCAAACGCGCCGACCGCGGTGAGGATAGGGATAGTAAGCTGCACCGTGCCCGCGGACGTGCCGGACAGCACGCGCTGGCAGGCGTACCACGCAACATAGGCAAAGGCGGTCGTACCCGCCCCCATGAGGACCGCCCAGCCGAGCCCGGCGGCGGTGACGCGGACGCCGGCGGTGACCAGCCCCAACGCCAACATCAGCAGCACAGCTGCCAGGACGGCGAAGTGGCCGGTGGTCGCGACGCGAGGATCCACGCCCGCGCGGCCGGCAGCGGTGTATAGCCCCCAGGCGGCTCCGGTCGCCACGAGCAGGACCACGCCCAAGGGCGTGACGCTGTCAATCGACCCGGTCGCGAGGACCCCGAGCCCGGCGAGTGCGATGAGGGCTCCCGCCAGTCGGTGGCGGGGGACCCGTACCCGCCGGCCGAGGTCGCCTGCGACGAGCGTCACCAGCACCATGGCGTAGAACACAAACGTGCCTGGCGCCGCCCCGATGTGCTGATAGCCGTAGGAGATGCACAGGGCGTACACGCCAAGCCACAGTGCCGGAGTCAGATTCGCGCGCCCGACAGTCGGGCGCTCCCGACGCACCAGGCACAGCACCAGCAGGGCGGCCGCGCCGGCGACAAAGCGCACGCACGACAGCAGGCCCGCGTCGAGCAGATGCTGCTGTACGACGTGCCGGGTGATCAGGGAGTTGGCAGCGAACGACACGAGCACGAACGTCAGCAGCAGCGCCAAGCGGGGCACTCAGCCGGCCCAGGCGGGGGCCGGGCCGACACCGAGCCGGTAGCGGGCCGCCTCCTCCGACGGGCTGTAGGACCCGAGCAGCAGGTGCAGGCCCTTCAGCTCCGCCCGGACGGCCCCGAGCACGACACCCCGGCCGGCGCCCCGACCGAGGACGCCGGCGAGCGGTGCGAGCACCGGGTGCGTGAGCAGTCCGCCGGCCCGGGCGAGGGTCGCGTAGAAGGCCCGCTCAGGCAGGCTCAGTCCGGGCGGCGACAAGAGGTAGGCGCGCAGGTCGTCGGGCACCGCGCTGAGCTCGGGGGCGAGCTCCCGGATCGCCTCGTCGAGCCCCGCTGCGCAGGTCGGCAGGTCCGTGGCGCCCAGGGCGGTTGCCGTGCGGGCCCACTGCGCGACGTAGTCGTCGGGCCAGGCAGCACCGAAGCGCGGCCGCAGGTCACCGCCCACGAGCAACTGGGCGTGCAAGAACGCGTCGGTGAAGGCCAGGTGCACCCAGCGCAGCAGCGCGGGGTCGGAGGCGGCGTACGGCCGACCGTCCTCCAGGGCGCCGCGTACGACGCTGTGCATGCCGCGGACCCGCGCGGCCTCCTGCTCCGCGAGCTGCGCGGAACCGAACGTGCTCACCACGAGCCACCGGGCCGTGCCGGCCAGCCGCTTCCACGGGTCCTCCCGGTAGGCGCTGTGCTGCTCGACCCCGGCCAGTGCGAGCGGGTGGGCGGCCTGGGCGAGGAGCGCCGCGACCCCGCCGGCGAGGGTGGACAGGTCGCCGTGCACCCGCCAAACCACCCCGTCGGGCTCGAACCAGCCGGGACCGTCGCCAACGTCGGCGATCGCCCGGACCCAGTCGCGGGCGCCCGTCGGGTCCCCCGACACGCGGGCCCGAAACCGTTGTCGCAGGCGCATGCCGCCATCGTCACACGCCGTTCGTGGACTGAGCACACCGGGCGCCAGCATCCGGCTCTGGACGTGGGTCAGTCGGGTAGGCCCTGGGCGACCACGGACTTCACCCGCAGGGAGAGCACCAGCCGCTGCTCCGCCACCATCGCTGAGAAGAACTCCTGCGGGTCGTCATGGGCTTGCCCGGTGATCCGCTCGTACACCTCGAGCAGGTCTCGCCCGGACTGGTCGCCGGAGGTCTGGGTGACCTCGCCGACCGAGGCTTCGACGGTGAGCGAGGCGTAGGTCCAGAAGGAGTCTCCCAGCACGTGCAGGACCCCTCGGGGGTCGCGCCGCAGGTTGTGCGTCTTCGCTCTGCCCGAGGTGACGGACACGCGGGCGACCCCGTCACGAAGGTGGTAGCTGATGTTGGACGTCTGCGGGGAGCCGTCGGCCCTGATCGTCACGAGCACCGCGTGGTGCCGGGATGCGATCCAAGCCAATTGGGCGTCGGTGGGTGCCATGCCCACAGCATGCTCCTCAGTTGTAGCTGTAGCCCAAGGCCGTGATGTCGAGCTGCGTCGCGACCTTCACCCCGAACAGCGGGGAGTTCGAGCTTGCGTTGGAAGGTGCTGAAGGTCTGCCGGGACGTGGCGATGTCCACGTCGGCCTGGACGGGCAGCTGGGTCGGGTCCCAGGACCTGACGACGCTCCACGTGTTGAGCAGTGCCGGCCTCCACTGCGGCAACGCTCCTGAGTGCCGCCGAGCTGGCCCGTCATCATCACGCGTTCGAGGTCCTGGCTCTGGGGACACCGGCCATCGCTGGATTCATCGTGACAGCCGGGCTCGTCAGGCGGATGAGGACGTAAGGAGCGGCCGGCGGCGGTGGGTGGGACCTTCGGCACTGTTGGCAGGCCATTGTTCCGGCGAGGCTTGTGCGGTGGCCCTCTCCTCGCCCCAGTCGGGGTGCCGCTCCGTTGTCGCGGCCCCTGCGGCGGGTGCTGTGAAGAGCCGGCTCACACCGGTGGGGTGGACAACGAACTGGAGGAGCTGGCCATGAGGGACCAGGACATCGACTTCGCCTGCCTGGCGGAGGAGAGCGATGAGCTGCAGCCGATGAGTTTGCGGTACGGCGTCACCGCCAACGAGGCCAGACACCACGAACCGTTGGACCTGACCTTGAGCCAGGAGGAGCCGGACCAGTCCATCGCGGCCGATGGTGCATGGGACGACGTCGACCCAGGGGTCCCACCCGTCGCCCGCACGCGTCCTCACATGCTTCCCGACGACCTCGACGAGGAACAGGTCGCGGTGGCCGCCGAGCGGGACGCCATGCACTGAGCGTCACCGCCAAAAAGCTCCACCTCCCGGTCTGCCTGGCAAACGTCCGGGCCTTCCTCATCGACTGACGCCCGCCTACCGTTCCGAAGGAGCACCCATGAAAACGACGACTGACAACCTGCTGGACCCCATAGGTGCGGCGCTGGTCGCCGCCCGGAATGCTCTGGAGGGCCGTGACGGGGCGGTGCCGGCGGAACGGGAGGCCGCCGATGCGAACGTCGAACAGGCGCTGGTCCAGCTCGCCTGCGTCGCCTGCGACACCGTGGGCGCCTGGGAGGCGGCACAGCCTGATCACGGGGCCGGTGACGTGGGTGCGATGGCCCAGCGGGTCACGAGGTGGCGGGGTCAACTCGATGACCTCCGGGTCCAGGCCGCCCTTGCGGAGATGGACGTACGCGACAGCTCTGCTGATGCGAGAGCAGCCATCGCGCAAGGTGCCAGCGCCGTGGAGCGGGTGCTGGTCAGCAGTGTCCGCGACGTGTCGGCAGCCCTCGTGGCTTTCCGCGACTCCCTGCGTCCGAAGGCCTAGCGCGAGATCACGACCTTCAGGGCACCGGTGTCGCCTGCGCGGCTGAAGGTGTCGTAGGCCGTGTCGAACTCGTTGAAGCCGAAGTGGTGGGTGACGAAGCGGGCGGCGTCGAGCTGCCTGCCTGCCAACAGCTTCAACAAGGTCGGCGTCGAGTAGGTGTCCACGAGGCCGGTCGTGATCGTGAGGTTGCGGTCCCAGATGCGCTCGAGATGCAGCGTTGCCGAGGTGCCATGAACACCGATGTTGGCGACGTGACCTCCAGGGCGGACCAGGTCGACCGCGAGCTCGAAGGTCGCAGGTACGCCGACCGCCTCGATCGCGACGTCGGCGCCCAGGTCGGCGGTGAGCTCGCGTACAGCGGCCACCGCGTCCTGGTCCCGGTTGTTGATGACGACGTCGGCGCCAAACTGCTTCGCCGCGTCGAGCCGTGCCGGGGCCATGTCAATCGCGACGATGAGGCTGGGGCTGAACAGCTGTGCACTCGTGATCGCAGACAGCCCGATAGGTCCAGCACCGACCACGACGACGACATCGCCCGGGCGGACCCGGCCGTTGAGGACGCCGACCTCATACGCGGTGGGCAGGATGTCCGCGAGCATCAGAAGCTCGTCGTCGCTGACACCCGACGGCACGGGATAGGTCGAGCCGTCGGCAAACGGGACCCGGACCAGCTCGGCCTGAGTGCCGTCGATCTCGTTTCCGAGGATCCAGCCACCACCACCGAGGCACTGTCCCGAGTGACCCTCGCGGCAGTAGCGGCAGGCGCCGCAGGCCGTCACGCAGGACACCAGGACGCGGTCACCGAGGCGGACGTTCTTGACACCAGTTCCGACCTGCGTGACGGTGCCGACCGCCTCGTGGCCGATGATCCGGCCGGGCGTCATCGTCGGGACGTCGCCCTTGAGGATGTGCAGGTCTGTGCCGCAGATCGTGGTGGTGTCGACCTGCACGATGGCGTCGGTGTCTGCTTGCAGAACGGGGTCGGGGAACTCCTCCCAGGACTTGACGCCGGGACCGTGGTAGACGAGTGCCTTCATGGCTGAACCTCCAAGGAGATGACCTTCAGACCAGTTGCCGTCCGAGGTGTGACTCGGCGGCGACCGCACTCTGGATGTCGGTGCCGCGGAAATCAACGGTGGTGGTCATGGACCCCACGCTCTGCCTTTGCGCCCCGCTGGAACAGGGCTGAACGTCCCACCGGAAGGCGCCCTTGGTCCCCGCGCCAGCCCCAGCCCCAGCCGGGTCAGGTCACCCGAGCTCGGCGTCGACCACGACCCGCTGCTTGAGCCGCGGTGCGAGCCACGCCAGGAGGTCAACGTGCGCGGGGTGCTCTGCATACGCCCGCAGCCCTGCCAGATCGGCGTGCGTGGTCTGTAGGAACAGGTGGGCCGACGCCGGACCGTGGACGATGTCCAGGCCGACCTGCAGCGTCAGCAGGGAGGGGACCTGGCCGACCATGGCGTGCAGGCGGCGCTGCGCCTCGGGGGCGTCCTCAGGCTTGGTGAAGGTCATCAGCACGACATGGCAGATCATGCAGGGATCATTGCAGCCCCCGGGGTCGCTGCCGCGGGGACCTGCTGGCAGGGTTGACGTGGCGGCCCGTCGTACCAGGTCGTCGGTGCGCAGGAGACCGGCCACAGCGAGGACAGGGGAGTACCCATGCACTACCGCCAGCTCGGACGGACGGGCCTGCAGGTGTCGGCCGTGACCCTCGGGTGCATGAGCTTCGGTGACCCCGCCCGCGGAGGGCACGCGTGGACGCTGCCCGAGGAGCAGAGCCGCCCACTCATCGCGCGAGCCCTCGAGCTCGGGATGACCTTCCTCGACACCGCCAACGTCTATTCCGACGGCAGCAGCGAGGAGATCGTTGGTCGGGCCATCCAGGACTTCACCACCCGGGAGGAGGTGGTGCTCGCGACCAAGGTGCACGGCCGGATGCGCCCCGGTCCCAACGGGGCAGGCCTGTCCCGCAAGGCGATCCTGCACGAGATCGACGCAAGCCTGACCCGGCTCGGCACGGACTACGTCGACCTCTACCAGATCCACCGCTGGGACCCGCTCACGCCGATCGAAGAGACGATGGAGGCGCTGCACGACGTCGTGCGTGCCGGCAAGGCCCGCTACCTCGGTGCGTCGTCGATGTACGCCTGGCAGTTCAGCAAGGCGCAGCATGTCGCGGAGCGGCACGGCTGGACGCCGTTCGTGAGCATGCAGGACCACTACAACCTGCTCAACCGCGAGGAGGAGCGGGAGATGTTCCCGCTCTGCGTCGACATGGGGGTGGGGGTGCTGCCGTGGAGCCCGCTCGCCCGTGGCCGCCTCACCCGTCCCTGGGGTACGGCGACCACCCGCACGTCCTCCGACGCCTTCGGCGGCACTCTGTACGACGACTCCGACCGCGAGGTCGTCGACGCGGTGCTCGCGGTCGCACAGGCCCGTGGCGTACCGGCTGCGCAGGTCGCCATGTCGTGGGCCGTAAGCCGCCCCGCGGTGACGTCACCGATCATCGGCGTCACCAACGTAGGGCACCTCGAGGACGCCGTCGCCGCTCTCGACTTGGTGCTCGACGACGCCGAGGTCAAGGCCTTGGAGGGGCCCTACCGGCCGCACGGCATCGTGGGTTTCGCCTGACCCGATCCTGAGGGCCGACTCGCAGCCTGCCCCGCCTTCGTATGTGTGTGTGACGGGAGACGTTGTGGGCAAAGCGCGACGCCGGGCGTTCGGCAGGACACAATGGCGAGATGACCGAGCAGGAGACGGAGCAGCGTCCACCCGAGCCGCACCTCGGGAGGCTGCAGGCCCGCGTGGCCAGGGGGCAGTCCCTGGAGGAGGCGGCCGAAGCGCTCGGTATGCCTCTGTGGAGCGCCCGGGCTACGTACCGGCGCTCGGGGCTGCCGTTGCCGAAGCTGGTCGCACGCAAGACTCCGCTACTGCCTGAGGTGGAGGCTCTCGGGCGGCGGCTGCATGCCCACCTGAAAGTGGTCGACAGCGCGACCCCGGAGGACCTGGCCGAGCAGCTCGACGTCACGGTCGAGCAGGTACGGGGAGCGCTCTGGCCGGTGGACGAGCCTCGGCTGCTCGGCCCCGTCAAGCGCAAGGACCGCTTCCCCGACGAGGTGATCCTGATCGCGCTCCAGACGATGTCGGTCGACCGTGCCCGCCAGCTGGGGAAACCGGGACGGGCGCCGGTGACCGCGGGCTACTGGGATGCCCACCGGGACCCGGCCATCCACCCGGCCGCGGCCACGGTCAAGGTCAGATGGGGCACCTGGCGAGGTGCGAGCAGTGCCGCGGGGATCCCCGTGCACGGGGGTCGCAGCAACGACGTCATGCAGCGTCGATGGACCGCCGACGAGTGCCTCGCGGCCGCGAGCGAGTTCTTCCGCGGCGGCCACGGCTGGGCGTCCTACGACTACGACGAATGGGTGAAGGACAAGGACCTCCCGTCCGCCGGGACTGTGATCGGGCGGCTCGGCAAGTGGACGCTCGTGAGGGACGCACTGCTGGCATGACGGGCGCTGGCAGGACCGGAGCCGGCCGGAAGGCGGTGCTGGCGCGCGCGGAGTGGGAGCCGCGCCAGGCCGCGCACGAGGCCCGGGTCGACGCCTGGACGGCCGGCCACCTGTCCCGGGCCGACCGGGGCGAGAAGCACCCGGTGGAGGACTTCCTGTTCAGCTACTACTCGCACCGGCCGGGCCGGCTGCGGCGGTGGAGCCCCGGCCTTGACGTAGTGCTCGCCGACCACGACGGCCCGCAGCCCTGGTGCGACGAGCCCAGGGAGGCCGTCCGGTCCCGGGCGCGCTGGGTGGTCGAGCTGCTGTGCGAAACGGCCTCCCGGCCGGCCCAGCTCGGGTGCTTCGGGCTGCACGAGTGGGCCATGACCTACCAGGACGAGCCGCGGCACCGCGAGTGGCCACTTCGACTGGGGGCCAAGGGAACCAACGATGTTGTCGAGGCCCTTGACCTGCGCTGCACGCACCACGACGCGTTCCGTTTCTTCACCGCTTCGGCGCGGCCGCTCAACCTGCTGCAGCCCGCGCGCGCCGACCAGGTGACGCACGAGCAGGGTGGCTGCCTGCACGCCAACATGGACCTCTACAAGTGGTCCTACAAACTGTCGCCGTGGGTCAGCTCCGACCTCGTCGCCGACTGCTTCTACCTGACCCGTCGGGTGCGGGTCCTCGACATGCGCGCGTCGCCGTACGACTTCAGTGAGCTGGGTTATGCACCGGTCCCGATCGAGACGCCCGAGGGGCGTGCCGACTACGTCCGACAGCAGCGGTCCTTCGCCGAAGAGGCGGCGGTGCTGCGGACCCGGCTGACGGCCGAGGCCGCACCGCTGGCGTAGCGGCCGTGCCTGTTAGCGTCCCTGGATGGGGACCAACCAGCGAGCGTTGATCACCATGACCGACGTCGAGATCACCGCGTTCATCGACCAGAGCAGGGTCGCGACGATGGCAACCCTCGGTCCCGGCGGGCTGCCTCACCTGGTCGCTATGTGGTACGCCGTGATCGACGGCCAACTGTGGTTCGAGACCAAGGGCCGCTCACAAAAGGCCGTCAACCTCGGCCGCGACGACCGCATTACGGTCCTGATCGAGAGCGGCCATACCTACGACGAGCTCAAGGGGGTGTCGCTCGAGGGACGGGCCACCGTCGTGGATGACCCCGACGCTCTCTGGGCCGTGGGGGTGAGTGTCTGGGAGCGCTACACCGGCCCGTACAGCGAGCAGCTGCGCCCCTTTGTCGAGGTGATGCTCCGCAAGCGGGTCGCGGTGCGAGTGGACGTCGACCGGATCCGGTCCTGGGATCACGCCAAGCTGGGCCTGGACCCGATCACGCTCGGCGGTACGACGGCCGCGTTCCTGTAGGCCCGGGTCGCTCCCAGGGTGGTGAGGGCCGTCCGGCGCAGGCGGGCAGGTCCGTGCGCGCCCAGGAAATGGGTCCGGATGGCGGCGCGCCCGCCGATGCAGGGAACCGAAGACGTAGGTATGACGATCGACCTGACCGGCCCAGAGCCCCAGCTGCTGCCCACGTGCGACCAGTGCGGGCAGCTCAGCCAGCTCTACCGACTGATCGGCACGAAGGCCGCGCTGTGCCGCGGCTGCTTCGGCAAGCAGCACGGCTGAGCCTCAGACGGTCGTTGCGATCCCGCCGTCGACGGGGAGGATGGCGCCGGTCACGTAGGACCCGGCGCGGCTGGCCAGGAAGACCGTCGCACCCGCCATGTCATCGGGTCGTCCGATCCGGCCAAGCGGCGAACTGGCCGCAATCTCGGCACCGAACGCGCCGAGCGTCGCGGCCATCATCTTGGACTCGAACGGGCCGGGCGCGATCGCGTTGACCGTGATGCGCCTCGGTCCGAGTTCCTTGGCGAGCACCTTGGTGAGCATGTGGAGCGCAGCCTTGCTGGCAGAGTAGGAGTAGGTCGACAGGGCAGACACGCGCAGCCCGTCGATGCTGCCGATGTTGATGACCCGTGCCGGGTCGTCGTCGCTCGCCGCCAGGTCCAGCTGCGACAGCAACGCCCGGGTCAGGAAGAAGGGGCTCTTGAGGTTGAGATCGAGCACCTTGTCCCACGCGGCCTCAGGGAACTCCATCAGGGGCGCGCCCCAGGTGGCACCTGCGTTGTTGACCAGCACGTGCAACGGCCCCTCGACGGCAGCCGCCAGCCGAAGGCACTCCGCCTCGGTCGACAGGTCAGCCGGTACAGCGGCGACGTCGCCGTGGGCCGCGAGCTCGGCCCTGGCCGTCTCGCACGCCTGCGCGTCGCGGGAGCTGATCGTCACCGACGCGCCCGCGTCGAGCAGGCCCCGCGCAATCATCAGCCCGATGCCCCGGGTGCCGCCGGTGACGAGGGCCTTCTTGCCGGTCAGGTCGAACAGTCCCATCGAGTCCTCCATGCAGCGTCCGGACGTCAGCTCCGCAAAAGCATCTCTGGAACGTAGCGGCAACCGGACGGCATGCCCGGAGTAGGTCGATCGGGCTGTTTGCCCACGCGCGCGGCAATCTTGCGAGAGCGTGACGCTCGCGAATCTCACCCCGTCCAGTCTGAGGAGAACTACGTGGCAGGCAAGTTCGAAGTGAAGGCGACCAAGTCCGGTCAGTTCATGTTCAACCTGAAGGCAAGCAACGGCCAGATCATCGCTACCAGCGAGCACTACAAGACGAAGGCTGCGTGTCTCAACGGCATCGAGTCCGTCAAGAAGAACGCCCCCGACGCGAAGACCGACGACCAGACGGTCTGATCTGGCAGGTCCACGGCCCGGTCCCGAGAGCTTTCGGGGCCGGGCCGTGGCGCGTGCTGCGGTGGCTGTCCCTGATGCAGAGGGCTTGCTCATGACGCGCCTAGGATTTAGTTGAACATGCAATAAATCCAAGGTACGATGGTTGTAGGAGCAACCAACCCCGACCCGTAGGAGCCCCCATGACCACCTCCGTCGCCACCGACCTCAACGGCACATTCACCCTGGACCCGACCCACACCCGCCTCGGCTTCACGGCGAGGCACGCCATGGTCACCAAGGTCCGCGGCCAGTTCGACACCTTCGACGGCACAGCGCAGCTCGACTTCACCAATCCGGCCAACAGCACCGTAGCGATGTCCTTTGAGATCGGGAGCATCACGACCGGGCAGGCCCAGCGCGACGAGCACCTGCGCACCAACGACTTCTTCGATGCCCCGACCTTCCCCAAGGGCACCTTCGTCAGCACGTCGGTCAGCAAGCTCGACGACGACATCTTCGAGATGACCGGCGACCTCACCCTGAAGAACGTCACCAACCCCGTGACGATCACCTGGGAGCACACCGGCACCGCCCGCGACCCGTTCGGCAACTTCCGCGCCGGCTTCGAGGGCAAGGCCACCATCAACCGCAAGGACTGGGGCATCTCCTACAACGCCGCGCTCGAGACCGGTGGCGTGCTGATCAGCGAGAAGATCATCCTCGAGTTCGACATCTCTGCCATCAAGTCCGCCTAGGACAGCCGGTACGACGGTCCGTGCCCCCCGCCCGGGGGCACGGCCTCCGTCGTACCCGCTGGTAACGGGGAGCAGGGCTTAGCCTCACCGGTTGACGCCTACGGAAGGGGGCCCGTGTTGTCGACCTGGCAGCGGGTGCGTAAGGCGTCCTCCCGGCTGAGCACCGAGGCCGTGCAGCAGATGGATGCGCTGCCGTGGTTCGTCAGCCTTCCGCCGGCCCAGCGGGCCGATGTGGGGCTGGTGGTGCAGGCCGGTATCGGGGCCTTCACCAGCTGGCTGCACAACGCGTCGACCGCGCCCGCACCGGCCCCGGACGTCTTTGGCGCAGCACCACGCGAGCTCACCCGAGCGGTCAGCCTCAAGCAGACGGTGCAGCTGATCCGGGTGGTCGTCGGGGTACTCGAGACGCAGGTGCCGAGCCTGGCCGAGCCCGGTGGGGAGCAGGAGCTCCGGGAGGCCGTGCTGCGCTACTCCCGCGAGATCGCTTTTGCCGCGGCCGAGGTCTACGCCACCGCCGCAGAGGCCCGCGGGGCCTGGGACGCCCGGATCGAGGCGGGTGTCGTCGAGGCGCTGGTCCGTGACCAGGTCGGCGACCTGACCCTGTCGCGTGCAGGCTCGCTCGGCTGGGGTCGTCCCTCGTGGGTGACCGCACTCGCCGCCCTCGCCCCCAGTGGCCCGGTCGAACCCCGGCTCGAGGACCTGCGCGGGCACGCGCGGCACAGCGGGTTGGTCGTGTTGACCGGTGAGGCAGCCGGCGGGCTGCTCGTGGTCGTCGGTGGTGAGGGCAAGCCGGAGGTGGCGGTCGCACAGCTCACCGCCGCCCTGCCGGAGGGCCCCGTGGTCGTCGGTCCCGTCGTCGATGACTTGGCGGCCGCTGCGGCCTGCGTCAAGGAGGCGCTAGCCGCCCTGGCCGCTGTAGCGGCCTGGCCGAATGCACCTCGACCGGTGCCCGCGTCCGACCTGCTGGCTGAGCGGGCAGTGCTCGGCGACCTGAGCGCACGCACCCGACTGTTGGAGAAGGTGCACGGTCCGTTGGCTGCCGCTGGGGGTGACCTGCTGATGACAGCCGGAGCGTTCCTGGACACCGGCTGCTCGCTCGAAGGGACCGCACGGGTGCTCTACGTACACGCGAACACCGTCCGTTACAGGCTTCGGAAAATCGCCGAGCTGGTCGGGCTGGACCTCATGGCCCCAAGGGACGCACAAGTCATGCGTGTTTCGCTCGTGATCGGCCGGACACAGCAATTGTAGGTTTCCTACAAGGTCCGCTGGCCCTTTCGGTCGACGGCTACTGCCGCAATCGGGTCCCGGCTCGGCCAGTCTTGTCGGTGTGATCGTTCTCCTTGCCCCCGGACAGGGGTCCCAGTCGCCGGGCATGCTGTCGCCCTGGCTCGAGACACTCGGTGCTGCCGAGTCCCTCGACGCCTGGTCCGCCGCCGCCGGCCTGGACCTGGTCCACCTGGGCACCCACGCCGACGCCGACGAGATTCGCGACACGGCCGTCGCCCAGCCGCTGCTGACCGCGGTCGCGCTCCTCAGTGCCCGAGCTCTGGAGTGCACCCCGGACGTCGTCTGCGGCCACAGCATCGGTGAGCTCGCTGCGTTGGCCGTTGCCGGTGTCCTCGACGAGGTTGCCGCCGTGCGCCTGGCTGCAGAGCGCGGCCGGCTGATGGCCGTCGCCGCCTCCGCACAGCCCACCGGCATGGCCGCCGTCCTGGGAGGCGACGCCGACGAGGTGCTGTCAGTGGCTGCGAGCCACGGCCTGGAGGTCGCCACGATCAACGTGTCCGGCCAGGTCGTCGTGGGTGGTCCTGTACCCGGCCTGGTCGCCCTGGCAGCTCGCCCCCCCGGTGGCGCCCGCGTGCGCCGGCTCGAGACGGCCGGCGCCTTCCACACCAGCGCGATGGCCTCCGCCGTACCCCGGTTCTTTGAGCTCGTCGTCGGCCTGAACGCCCGGACCGCCACCTGCCGGGTCGTGGCCAACGCGGACGGCGCCGTCATGACCGACGGTCGTGACTTACTCGACCGGCTCGTCGGCCAGCTCACCGGTCCCGTGCGGTTCGACCAATGCCTGGCGTCGATTGCCAGCCTTGCGCCGAGCCTGGTCCTCGAGCTCGCGCCCGGAGGGACGCTTGCCGCTGTCGCGAAGCGGGCCCTGCCCGGCGTACCGATCGTCGCCCTGAAGACTCCTGCTGACCTTCCCCTGGCGGTGAACGCATGAAGACCAGGACCCTGTCCGGCGCCGCCCTTACCGGGCTCGGTGCCCACCGGCCGGCCCATCGCGAGGACAACCACGCGATCGCCGCCCGAACCTCGTCCACCGATGCGTGGATCCGCGAGCGCAGCGGCATCGTGACCCGGGGCGTCGCCGCGGCTGACGAGTCCGTCGTCGACATGGCCACGGCCGCCGGAGGCAAGGCGCTTGCCTCCGCGGGCGTGGACGCCGCGGACGTCGGCCTCGTCCTGATGGCCACCTGCTCCATGCCGGGCCCGCTGCCCGGCGGGTCGCCGGAAGTCGCCGCTCGCCTCGGTGCGACGTCCGCGGGTGCCTCCGACATCGGTGCCGGCTGCGCCGGCTTCGCCTACGCGCTGGCGTTTGCCGCCGACACGGTCCGCACGGGTACGGCGGAGCACGTCCTTGTCATCGGCTCAGAGAAGCTCATGCCCATGCTCAACCCGGACGACCGGGGCACCGCGTTCCTGTTCGGCGACGGTGCCGGTGCGGCCGTTGTCAGCCGGCGGGCCGTGGACGGCATCGGGCCGGTTGTCTGGGCCCACGACGGTGACCAGCACGCCAAGCTGACCATTCACGGCAATCCTCCCCAGCTGGCCATGGAGGGCCGCGCGATCTATCGCTGGGCCACGACAACGCTGCCGGACCTGGCCCGGCGGGCCTGCGCCGAGGCAGGCATCGACCCCACCGACCTTGCCGCGTTCGTGCCCCACCAGGCCAACCTGCGGATCACCGAATCGGTGGTGTCGAGCCTGGGGCTGCCGGCCTCGGTGGTGGTGGCCCGGGACGTCGTAGACAGCGGCAACACCTCTGCGGCCTCCGTGCCGCTAGCCCTGGCCCGGCTGCTCGAGCTCGGGCAGGTCCGTACCGGCGACGCCGCGTTGCTGTTCGGTTTCGGCGCCGGCCTGACGGCTGCCGGCCAGGTCGTGATCGTCCCCTGACCCGCCCGCTACGACCCAAATCCACACGGCCCTGACCGTGTGGATTGCACTCAACGAGGTCCCAACAAAAGGAGAACAGTTATGACGCTCACCCAGGTCGACGTCCTTTCCGGCCTCGCCGAGGTCCTCGAGGAGGTCTCTGGCGTGCCCGCCGACAAGGTCGTCCGCGAGGCCGCCTTCGAGAACGACCTCGAGGTCGACTCGCTCACCATGGTCGAGGTCGTCGTCGCATGCGAGGAGCGCTTCGGCGTCCGCATTCCCGACGAGGCGCTGGAGAACCTGCGCACCGTGGGCGACGCCGTCGACTTCATCACCGCCGCCGGGGTCTCTGCGTGACCGCGGCCCTCGCGGGCCCCGTTGCTGTCACGGGGCTCGGCGCCCTCACCCCTCTCGGTCCCGACGTGGCCGCTCTTACGGAGGGCCTGCTCAGCAGTCGCTCCGGAGTGCGCCTGCTCGAGGGCGAGCCGTGGGATGCGCTGCCCGCCCGGCTGGCCGCCACGGTGGACCTCGAGGGTCGGCTCGAACGCCTCGAGGCGCGCACGTTGGACCGGGTCCAGCAGCTCGCGCTGGTCGCCGCCCGCGAGGCGTGGGACGACGCCGGACAGCCAGCTGTCGCGCCGGAACGGCTCGCCGTGGTGATCGGTTCCGGCATTGGGGGGGCGCTCACCATCCTCGGACAGGCAGACGTGCTGCGGGAAAAGGGGCCGCGTGCGGTTTCCCCACACCTCGTGCCGATGCTCATGCCGAACGGCCCGGCGGCCGCCGTCGGGCTCGCCCTCGGCGCCCGAGCCGGCGTGCACACACCGGTCAGTGCCTGCGCCTCGGGTGCGGAGGCGATCGCCATGGCCCTGGACCTGCTGCGCAGTGGCCGCGTCGACGTGGTCGTCGCCGGTGGCTCCGAGGCTTGCGTGCACCCGCTACCGATGGCCGGCTTCGCGCAGATGCGCGCGCTGTCGACCCGGCACGACGAGCCCGAAGCGGCGTCACGACCCTATGACAAGGGGCGCGACGGCTTCGTCCTCGGTGAGGGTGCCGGGGTCCTGGTCCTCGAGACGGAGGAGCACGCCCGGGCTCGTGGTGCGACCATCCACGCCCGGCTCGGGGGAGCCGGCCTCGCCTCGGACGCCTATCACGTGACTGCTCCCGACCCGGCCGGAACGGGTGCGGCGCGCAGCATCACGCTCGCCCTCCGGGACGCGGGGCTGACCGCAGCCGATGTGGGGCACGTCAACGCTCACGCGACGTCGACACCGCTCGGCGACATCGCCGAGGCCCGGGCCTTCGCGCTGGCCCTCGGTGCCCACCGACCGGCTGTCACGGCGACCAAGTCGTGCACGGGCCACCTGCTCGGTGCCGCTGGAGCCGTCGAGGCGGTGGCGACGGTCGTCGCCCTGCGCGACGGCATCATCCCTCCGGTGCGCAACCTCGACGACATCGACGACGAGGCTGACGTGGACGCCGTACGCGTGGTGGCCCGGCAGTTGCAGCACGACGCGGCGCTGTCCACCTCCTTCGGGTTCGGTGGCCACGACGTGTCGCTGGTGTTCGTGCGATGACCGTCGTCGACCCTCGCACTGCGAGCCCCGACGTCGCCCCCGTCTGCGTGCGTCGCCTCGACGCGCTGCTGGACGGGTGGGAGGTCGTGGAGTCGGTGTGCGGCGTGGTGGTGGCCGAGGGCACGATCCGCGGGACGCAGGTCATCGCCTTCGCGACCGATCCGGACGTGCAGGGCGGAGCCCTCGGCATCGAGGGGTGCGCCGCCATCTCGCGGGCGACAGACCTGGCGCTGCTCCGACGGATCCCCGTCGTAGGCGTCTGGCATTCGGGGGGTGCACGGCTGCGCGAGGGCGTGGGGTCCCTCGCGGCGGTGGCGGGCGTCTTCGCCTCGCAGACCCGAGCAAGTGGACGGGTCCTGCAGGTCTCGGTCGTGCTCGGACCGGCTGCCGGCGGCGCTGCCTACGGCCCGGCCCTGACCGACGTGATCGTGATGGGACCAGCCGGACGGGTGTTCGTCACCGGCCCCGACGTCGTACGCCGGGTGACCGGTGAGGACGTCGACATGGACCGCCTCGGTGGCCCCGACACGCATGCCCGGATCAGCGGTGTCGCGCACCTGGTGGCGCCGACGGACGACGAGGCGCTTTACACCGCCCGCCGGCTCGCCAGCCTCATCGGGGCGCAAGGCGAGGTGGGGCTGGGCGAGGTTGCGGGCAGCGACCCCGGCCCGCTCGTTCCCGGTGACCCGCGCAAGTCCTACGACGTACGGCCGGTGATCCAGGCCGTGCTCGACCCCGGGAGCTACCTCGAGCTGCACCGGGACTGGGCTACCAGTGCCGTCACCATGGTGGGCCGTCTCGGGGGCCGGGCCGTCGGAGTCGTCGCCAACAACCCCCAGGTGCTCGCCGGCTGTCTCGACGCGGAGACCGGCGACAAGACCGGCCGCTTCGTCCAGTGGTGCGACGGCATGGGGCTCCCGCTGATCTTCCTCGTCGACGTACCGGGCTACCTGCCGGGCGTAGGTCAGGAGGATGAAGGTGTCCTTCGCCGTGGAGCCAAGCTGCTTCACGCCTACGCCGGAGCTACGGTCCCCCGGCTTACCGTCGTCACCCGCAAGGCGTACGGCGGCGCGTTCATCGCCATGGGGTCAAAGGGCCTCGGGGCCGACCGGGTCTTTGCTTGGCCAGGCGCGCAGGTCGACGTCATGGGGGCTACGGCTGCCGTCGAGGTCCTCCACCGTCGCGAGCTCGCCGCCGAGAAGGACCCTTCGGCCCGCGCCGCGCTGGTCTTGCGTCTTGCCGCCGACCACGAGGCGACGACCGGTGGACTTACCAGGGCACTCGAGTGCGGCGCCGTCGACGAGGTCATCGAACCGGCTGACACCCGCCGTCGCCTCATCGAGTCGCTGGCCGTGCTGCCGCAGGTCAAGGGCAACCGGCCCAACGGACCCCTCTAGATGCCGACGACCCGCTCCGTCCTGGTCACCGGCGGCAACCGAGGGATCGGGCTGGCCACCGCGAGAGCGCTCGCAGGACAAGGACATCGGGTGGCCGTCACAAGCCGGGGGGGTGAGGTCGACGGGCTCCTGACCCTCAAGTGCGACGTGACATCGCCGGCCGATGTCGAGAATGCTTTCGTGCAGGCAGAGCAGGCTCACGGTCCCGTCGAGGTGCTCGTCTCCAACGCCGGAATCACCGATGACCAACTGCTCCTACGGATGAGCGAGGAGTCGTTCGTCCGGGTCGTCGACACCAACCTCACCGCGTCCTTCAGGCTTGCCAAGCGGGCCTCGAGGTCGATGCTCAGGGCGCGCTGGGGCCGGCTGCTGTTCGTCTCCAGCGTCGTCGGCCTGAGTGGATCGGCGGGGCAGGCGAGCTACGCCGCATCCAAGGCTGGACTGGTCGGCTTCAGCCGATCCCTGGCGCGCGAGCTGGGCGGCCGCGGGATCACCAGTAACGTGGTTGCGCCCGGCTTCGTCGACACCGACATGACCGCCGACCTCACCGATGCCCGCCGGGAGCAGGTGCTGGCAAGCATTCCGGCTGGGCGGACCGCGACCGTCGACGAGATCGCCGCCGTGCTTTCCTTCCTGGCCACCGACGAGGCGGGCTACGTCAACGGTGCCGTCATTCCCGTGGATGGTGGCCTCGGGATGGGCCACTGATGACGGTGGCGTCTGCGCCAACGGGGGTCGTCGGAGGCGTGTCCTTCGTCGTCTTGGGTGAAGGCGGTCCGGTGACGGTCTTCGCCCACGGCCTTGGGGGGTCCGTGGCCGAGACGCGGCCGTTGGCCGTGCGGGTCGCGGGGACCCGGGTGCTGCTCGACTTCCGAGGGCACGGTCAGAGCGCACTGCTCGACGACGGCTGGGACTACAACCTGCTCGCCGACGACCTGCTCGCCGTTGCCGACCTCGTCGGTGCCTCGCGGGCCGTCGGCCTCTCCTTGGGTGCGGGCGCCCTCCTACGCGCGTTGTCACGGGATCCGGACCGGTTCCACAAGGTGGCCTTCGTGCTTCCCGCAGCCATCGACGGCACCCGCCGCGACGGGGCGACCGCCCGCCTGCATCGCCTTGGTGCTGCCATCGGACGTCAGGACGCGCGCGCCACCGCTGACATCTTGCTCGAGGAGCTCCCCGCCGCCGTACGGGAGCGCCGTGGCGTCGACGCCCTCGTCCTGCGCCGAGCCGCCCAGCTCGTGACCAAGCCCGCGCCCGAACCCAGCCGCGAGGACCGGCCCCTGTTCGACCGTACCGTCCTGGGCCAGATCACCTGTCCCGCAATGGTTCTGGCTCAGGTCGAGGACCAGCTGCACCCGGCGGACCTGGCCGTCGAGCTCGCCGGACTACTCCCGCAGTCGGAGCTGGTCGTGCTGCCGGAGGGCGGCGTGTTCTGGACGGCTGCCCGCGAGGCCCAGATGGTCCTCGCCCGACACCTCATGGAGGACTAGATGCTGCTCGAGGGCAAGCGCTTGCTCGTCACCGGAGTACTCACCGACAAGTCCATCGCCTTCTCCGTCGCCCGGATCGCCGCCGAACAAGGCGCGACGATCGTGCTTACCGGCGTCGGCCGCTCGCTGTCCCTGACGACGCGGATCGCCAAGCGGCTCCCGGGGGAGCCTGCTGTCATCCCCCTGGACGTCACGTCCGAGGAGGACCTGGAGCTGCTGCCCAAGCGGCTGCGCGAGCACGTCGACGGCGTGGACGGGGTGCTGCACGCGATCGGCTTCGCACCCGCTGCGGCTCTGGGCCAGGGCGTGCTCGAGACCTCGTGGGAGGACGTCGGAACCGCGCTGCACGTCTCGACGTGGTCCTACCCTGCGCTGGCCCGTGCGGCCCTGCCGATGATGGCCCCTGGTTCGTCGTACGTCGGGCTCGACTTCGATGCCCGGGTCGCCTGGCCGGCCTACGACTGGATGGGCGTGGCGAAGGCGGGGCTGGAGAGCGCAAATCGCTACCTGGCGCGGGATCTCGGTCCGCACGGTGTGCGGTCCAACCTGGTCGCGGCGGGCCCGCTGAAGACGATGGCCGCGAAGGCCATCCCGGGCTTCCAGCAGTTCGAGGACGCCTGGGCTTCCCGGGCGCCGCTCGGGTGGGACGTCACCGATCCGGAGCCGACCGCCAAGGCGTGCGTAGCGCTGCTGTCGGACTGGTTCCCCAAGACCACCGGTCAGATCGTGTACGTCGATGGGGGCTTCAGCGCCGTCGGGGTCTGAACCGTCGGTTGACCCAGGGGTGTCGAAGGCTGGGAGCCTGCACCCCGACAGCAGAAGCTCTACCGTCGACCCGTGTCCGAGCAGCGTCAGTCTCCGCCGGTGACGGTGAGTGCGCCCGGACGGGCGGACCTGCTCGCAGCGGGACCGGAGCCCCAGGGGTCGGGCCGTCGTGGGCCGAGCCGTCGGGTCCTCATCGGGCTTCTCGTACTGGGGTTGGCGGTGGTCGCTGTCGTCAACGTCCGGGACCATCGGGAGCAGGTCCGGCGCGCGGCGGCTGCGGAGCTGCGCCGTGACGCGCTCGCATTGAGCGTGCGCCTTTCCGAAAGTGGGAGTCAGCAGGGCGGCAGCGTGCGTTCCTGGACGGTGGACCTGATCGTGGATGCCGGCGACAAGGAGTTCACCGTGCTGTCAGCGCGGCTGGACCGGCCCGGGTGGATGCCACCCGTGCTCGAGGGTCGGTCGCAGAAAAGCCATGACCTGGTGTTCAGCCTGTCCGAGTCTTGCAGGGACGTCGCCTCCGCTGTTTCTCCGGCTGCACTGCTGCT
>JANXUE010000259.1 GCA_025352005.1 Frankiales bacterium | reverse complement strand
GGTCGAGTTCGCGTACGCAGACAACGTCAGGGCCACGATCGAGGGGGGCGGACCCTCGGGCACGTACATCGCGTACTGGCGGACGAGCGAGAGCCGGTTGAGCAGCAGGACCAGTCCGGCCACGACGTTGCCCAACGACTGCTGAGCAGCGATCCCGAGGACCACGCCGGTCACGGCGCCCGACACGAGCAGCCGTTGCACCGGGACCTGCAGCAGGACCAGCAGCAGCAAGGTCGTGGTGGTGTAGCCGACAAGGGTCAGGAGCAGTGCGACGACCGAGCCATGGGCGTCACCGAAACGGGCTCGGCTGGCGTCGGCGACCTCGCTGGCGGCACTCCGGACCGCCATCACCGCCAGGGCGACGAAGCTGACGCTGCCGGCGAGGGCGATCGCGCTGTCGGTGAGGGAGCGGGACGAGAGCTCGCCGTACACGCGCACGACGGTGGCGGACACGAGCGCTAACAAGCCAAAGCAGACGGCCCGCTTGAAGTCGGGGCGAAGATGCTTGGTGAGACTGTGGTTGAGGGTGCCCGGGGTGGGCTCGAACGGGGTGAGCGTGCGGATGATGGACCTCCTGCCCTGGGGTGGATCTGCCTTCCCCCAGCCACGCTAGGCACGGTTCCTGACGCCGACCTTTCCCGGGGCAGTGAGCCTCGCCACGGTTCACCCGGTCGCGCGGAGCGCTTTAGGCAGTCGCGCGGAGCGCCTTAGGCCTTCGCGCGGGGCTGCTTCGCAGGAGCGACAGCAAGGGCCTCGAGCCAGGCAACGAGCAGGCGTACGCCATAGCCGGTGCCTCCCTTGGTGAGCTCCTCGTCATCGCCGCCGGACCACGCAGGACCGGCGATGTCGAGGTGCGCCCAGGGGCGACCGCCCGTGAACTCCTGCAGGAACAGCGCAGCCGTGATCGAGCCGCCGGCGAGCTTGAGCTGGGGGTTGCCGATATTGCGCAGGTCAGCCGTCGTTGAGTCCAGGGCCGAGCGATAGTCCTGCACCAGGGGCATCCGCCAGACTCGCTCACCCGAGGCCTGGCCGGCAGCGGTGAGCTGGCCGGCGAGGGCGTCGTCGGAGGTGAACAGGCCGGCGATCTTCTTTCCCAGCGCGACCGGCATCGCGCCGGTCAGGGTGGCGACGTCAACGATCACATCGGGGTCAAGCACCCTGTCGGCGTAGGCGATCCCGTCCGCCAGGACGAGCCTTCCTTCGGCGTCGGTGTTGAGCACCTCGACGGTGGTGCCGCCGTACTGCGTGATCACGTCAGACGGGCGCTGGGCCTGACCGCTGGGCATGTTCTCGGCCGCGCAGGCGACGACGGTGACCTTGAGCGGGAGCTTCAGGTCGGCGACAGCGCGAAGTGTCAGCAGGACCGCAGCAGCTCCGCCCATGTCCATCTTCATGCCGAGCATGCCCTCGTTGCTCTTGATCGACAGCCCACCGGTGTCGAAGGTGATGCCCTTCCCGACCAGCACGACATGGAGCCGGCCGCCCCCGTCGTACGACGCCTCGATGACCCGGGGAGGACGGGCCGAGCCCATGCCGACGGCAACGACCCCGCCCCAGCCCTCGGCGCGCAGCTGCTTGTCGTCGCGTATCCGGAGGGTGAGGCCCTTCAGCAGCACCTTGGCCTGCGCCGCGAGCCACGCGGGCGTCTTCTCCGCGGACGGCGTGTTGACGAGGTCGCGGGCCGTGGCGGTCGCGCGGGTCACCGCGACAGCTCGGTGCAGAGCTCCCCCGAGAGCGTCCGGTTTGCTGACGACCAGCGTGACATCCCGTAGGGGACGCGGTTCGGCGGTCTTGAGGGTGAAGCCGTAGCAGCCGAGCAGCAGACCCTCGACCAGGCCGACCAGACCCTCGGGGGTGAGCGGAAAGCCCCTGAGGTCGACGGCGAGCGAGGGGGAGGTCTTGGCGCGCCGGACGAGCGCCGCCCCGGCCTTGCGAAGCGCCGCGGGGGACGCGTCACCGGTGCCGAGCAGCAGGACCCGCTGCTCGTCGGTCGAGGACGCGGTCACGAGCTCGCCGGCCTCGCCCTTGGCCTTCTCCCGAACCAGCAGGCCGGTCAGGTCGGCCGGGCAGTCCCCCAGCACCACGACTGGCTCGCCGGGCCCGGTGGGCACGGCGAGCACGGCGACCGCTGGGACGTTCCCGGACAGGGTCAGGGAGGGGAGGGAGGCCATCGGGCGCTAGGAGACGACTGCCTTGAGGGCGTCACCCAGGCTGGTGGCCTCCTCGGCGTTGAGCTCGACGACAAGGCGTCCTCCACCTTCGAGTGGGACGCGCATCACGATGCCGCGTCCCTCCTTGGTGACCTCGAGCGGACCGTCACCCGTGCGCGGCTTCATGGCCGCCATCGCCGTACCTCCATCAGTCAGGTCCATCAGAGCAACGCGGCACGGGGAACCCTGCGCCGTCGGTGTGCTGACCATTCTCCTGCATGGCGCGCTCGGCGTCGAAACCGGTCGCCCGAAGTGCGTGGTGCGCGCGGTCTCGACCGCCCGTTGCCACGAGCACGTTGCTGGGCTGGCAGGCTCGGGCTCCGCCACCCGCTGGGAGAACCCGTATGTCTGATGCCGTCCTGCTCGACGTGACCGGCGCCGTTGCCACGATCACCCTGAACCGTCCCGACTCGATGAACTCCCTCACGCTCGAGGCCAAGCTGGCCCTGCGCGAGGCTGTCGACGCGGTGACGACCGATGCCCGGGTCCGCGCCCTCGTCCTCACCGGCAGTGGCAGGGCGTTCTGCGTCGGGCAGGACCTTCGCGAGCATGCCGCCCTGCTCGCCGCCGACGACCCCGCGCCGCTGTCCACGGTCCGCGACCACTACAACCCCATCGTGACCTCGCTGGCCGCGCTTGCCTTCCCGACGATCGCTGCGATCAACGGCACAGCGGCCGGCGCCGGGCTCGGCCTCGCCTGCGCGCTGGACCTGCGCATCGGCGCGGTCGGCTCCCGCTACACCACTGCTTTCGCCGGTATCGGCCTCACCGCCGACTCCGGCCTGTCGTGGACCTTGCCTCGGCTCGTCGGCGCTGGGCGCGCCACCGCCCTGCTCCTGCTCGCCGAGCCGTTCTCCGCCGAACAGGGCCTGGAGATGGGGCTGCTCAACATGGCCGTTCAGCCCGAGCAGGTCCTGCCCGCCGCGCAGGAGCTCGCCGCCCGCCTCGCCGCCGGTCCGACGACGGCGTACGCGTGCCTGAAGCAGTCCGTGGCCTACGCCAGCCAGAGCACCCTGGTCGAGGCCCTCGTGAAGGAGGACGAGCTTCAGGCTCGGGCCGGCGCGACGCTCGACCACGCAGCCGCGGTCGAAGCCTTTCTCGCCAAGCAGCTCCCGGTCTTCACCGGCCACTGAATCGATCGACGTTCAAGACGGTGCGCGAGACAGTGGGCGCCGTCAGGCCCGGACGGGGCGCCCCTGCTCGACCCAGCGGGCGAACTTCCGCAGCGATGCCTGCACGCCGGCAGCGAAGACCGGCCGCACGACCGGCCAGCCGAGCCGACCCACAACGCCGAGCGGCAGGACCAGACCTTCGCGCCACACGAATGTGCTGCGCCCCTCACCGCGGTCACGCACCTCGAACTCCCCCGTCCCACGCACGACCCTTCCCGTGTGCAGGACATGACATCTGTACGGCGGGTCCCACACGGTGATGTCCATCGTGTCCAGGAACCCCAGCCGCCCCACCCCCGTGAACGCCTCGATCCCGCCGCCCACGGCCTGCCCGTCGAGGGCGGTAGCGCGGACCTTCGTGCCGAGCATCCACTCGCCCTGCCGGGCCCAGTCCGTCGCGCCGGCCCAGGTGTCCTCAACGGGGGCGTCGACGTCGACGGTGAGCTCCAGGGACGCGGTCATGCGCTATCTCGCTTCATGCCCCGATTATCAGACCCGCGGGTCTGCATCGCCAGTTGTCCGCCCCGGCTCAGCGACGCCCTCAGCCGGGCGATCCGCTGCCGCGTACGGCGGTGGGTCGGCGGGGTGGGCGGGGTCGTGGTCCGGCCAAGGCTCGAACGGGCGCCACTCCGCATCGGTCTCCGGCGACGGCTCCACGGCTGACTGCGCTTCTGGCAGCTGGCCACCCACGTGCTCGGCGGAGAGCACCTCCGGAAAGTCCTCGAGCGGGTGCCGGGCGACAGCCGGGGTCGTACCGGGCCAGGTGGTCGGCGGCCAGCCCGCCTTTTCGACCTCCCCCTCGACGGCCTGCACAGCCGTCGGCTCCGGCTCGGCCCCCGGTTGCTCGGCGAGCTCGGCGACGGCCTGCTCGAGCTGGGCGATCCGCTTGTCGCGGGCAGCGAGCTCACCCGCCAGCCGGGCCAGGACCTCGTCGACCTCGCGCATGCGGTAGCCCCGGACGGTGAGCCCGAAACGCACCTCGGCAACGTCCTCGGGCTGGACCGCGCTCTCGGGCAGACCCAGGTCGGGGGTCGCAGCCGGGGCCTCCTTGAGGAAGTCGCTCTCGTGCGTGGCGACCACAGCGGCCACGAACAGCACCACGAGGACGGCAACGACGACGAGAACGGTCAGCACGCCGCGCATGGTTGCACGCGCCCTCGGCCGTCACGGGGAGCCCGGGCCGGATCTGCGTAGCCTCACCGGCCCCACCAGCTGCTGCTCACATCGGGCTGGGGTCCGCCTCGAGCGCCTCCTCCACCGTCGGCGTCATGAAGCGCGGAGCGACGAGCCCTGCCTCGATCCGGTCGAAGGCGTCCTCGACGCAGTCCGCCCACTCCAGCGCGGCGGCTGCCTCGGGGCGCACAAAGCCGCGCTCGACCATCAGCGCAACCTGCGCCCGCAACGGGGCGTAGAGCCCGTCGAGGTCGAGCGCCACGACCGGCCTGTCATGCATCCCGAGAAACCGCGAGGTCCACACCTCGGTCAGCTCCTCGAGTGTGCCCAACCCACCGGGCAAGGTGAGGAACGCGTCCGCCCGGTCGTCCATGATCCCCTTGCGGATCCGCATGTCCCGCACCACCAGCAGCTCGTCGGAGTCCTGGTCCCCCACCTCGAGCTCGAGCAGGGCTGCGGGGATCACCCCGAGGGTGTGCGCCCCTCCAGCCCGAGCAGCGGCCGCGACGGCTCCCATGCACGACAGCGCCCCGCCCCCGCTCACCAGGGAGTGCCCGCGCCGGGCGAGGACGGCTCCGACGGTCGAGGCGAGCTCGACGTACACGCTGGAGATGCGGGGGGAGGACGCGCAGAAGACGCAGATCGCTGCCACTTAGTCCTCCAGCGGCTCCTGGACGAGCAGGCCCTCTCCAAACTTCTCACGCTCCGCGACCTTGATGATCGCGACCGCCTCGTCGATGTCGTCGGTGACGGTGAACAGGTCGACGTCGCCGGGACTGATCTTCCGGTCCGCGAGCAGGGTCCCACTGACCCAGTCGAGCATCGGGGTCCAGAACGCCGTCCCGAACAGCACCAAGGGGAAGCTCGTGATCTTCCCGGTTTGGATCATCGTGACGGCCTCGAAGATCTCGTCCAGCGTGCCGTAGCCGCCCGGGAAGGCGACATAGCCGATGGAGTACTTCAAAAAACAGGTCTTACGCGCGAAGAAGTAGCGGTAGACCATGCCCAGGTCGACCCACTCGTTCATGGACTGCTCGAAGGGCAGCTCGATTCCCAGCCCGACCGACGTACCGCCGGCGTCGTGGCAGCCCTTGTTGGCCGCCTCCATGATCCCCGGCCCGCCGCCGGTGATCACCGCATAACCAGAGTCCGACAGCTTGCGGCCAAGCTCTTCGGCCTTCGCGTAGAACGGGTCGTCG
Source organism: Frankiales bacterium (assembly GCA_025352005.1). Lineage (GTDB taxonomy): Bacteria > Actinomycetota > Actinomycetes > Mycobacteriales > SCTD01 > RYN-111. The sequence continues at coordinate 4,087 of JANXUE010000259.1, read as the reverse complement.
GCATGGGTGCGCGCGGAGCCGAAGACCGTGATGGCCTTGCCCAGCTCGGCCAGCATCCCGAAACCCTCGACGAACTCCGACTGGATACGCAGGACCCGCCAGGGATCGGTGTGCACCCAGTCCGACGGTCCGCGGTTGTCGAGCAACCGCTGGTCGGTGGTGCTGAGCTTGACCTGCCGCCCCCGCCGACGGACCGGACCTTCCTGGCGTGAGGGCCGGTGCGACGCGCCCTGTGCCTCGGCGTTGGCCTCGACGGAGTCCTGCTCGTGTTCCCGGCGACTGTCTTCCATGCTGCGGAACGCTAGCCCGTGAAGGCCTGCATCGGGTGCGCCACCCGGCCTCAGGCGAGGTACGCCGTGAGCAGCGCCGTGGCCTGCGTGATCTGACGGACGTCGACGTGCTCCTCGCGGGTGTGGGCGAGGTTGGGGTCTCCAGGACCGTAGTTGAGCGCCGGGATGCCGAGGCTCGCGAACCGGGCGACGTCCGTCCAGCCGTACTTCGCCACCGGGGTCACGCCGACAGCTTCCACGAAGTGCTTCGTCGCGGGCTGCGTGAGGCCAGGCAGGGCTCCGCCACTCGAGTCGGTGCACGTCACGTCGAAGCCGGCAAACACTTCACGGACGTGCTGCAGTGCCTGCTCCTGCGAGCGATCCGGCGCAAACCGGAAGTTGACGGTCACGACGCAGCGGTCCGGAATGACGTTGCCGGCATGGCCACCATCGATGCGGACTGCCTGCAGTCCCTCACGGTAGACGCAGCCGTCGATCGCCACATCCCTTGCCTGGTAGGCGTTCAGGACGTCCAGCACGGGGCCGGCCGCGTGGATCGCGTTGACCCCAAGCCAGGATCGCGCGCTGTGGGCGCGCTTGCCCGACGTTATGACGTCAACGCGCATGGTTCCCTGACAGCCGGCTTCGACCTGCACGTTGGTGGGCTCCATGAGGATCGCGAGGTCTGCCTGCAGCCAGTCGCGGTGGTCGCTGACGAGACGGCCGAGACCGTTGCGGTGCGCCGCCACCTCCTCGTTGTCGTACAGCACGAACGTCAGGTCGTACGCCGGGTCGGTGACGGTCGCGGCCAGGTGCAGCAGGACGGCGTCGCCGCTTTTCATGTCCGACGTACCGCAGCCGTGCAGCAGGTCGCCCTCGCGGTGGCTCGGGAGGTTGTCGGCGATCGGGACAGTGTCAAGGTGACCGGCGATCAGGACCCGGTGGGCGCGGCCGAGGTGGGTGCGGGCGACGACGTTGTTGCCGGCTCGGGTCGTGTTCAGGTGGGGCAGGTCGCTCAGCGCCGCATGCACGAGGTCGGCGAGCTGCCCCTCGTTGCCGGAGACGCTCTCGATGTCGACGAGCACCTGGGTCAGCGCGATGGGATCGCCCGTCAGGTCGAGGGTTCCCATCTTCGTCAAGGTGCAACGCCGTGCTCGCGCAGGATCTCGTTGAGGGCCAGTTTATCGTGGACCTGACCCTCCTCGAGGTAACGGAGCACGAGCACACAGGGCAACCCGAAGTCGCCGCCCTCGAAGGACTTCACACGGGTCGACCCGACGCAGACTGCACGGGCCGGCGCCACGCCTCGGTCGAGCTCCTTGCCGGTCTCAGCCTCGAACACGCGGGTGCTGCTGGTGAGAATCACGCCGGCCCCAAGCTTTGCCCCGGCGCGCACGCGGGCACCCTCGACGACCATGCTTCGGCTACCGATGAAGGCGTCGTCCTCGATGACCACCGGCGCTGCCTGCGGTGGCTCCAGGACTCCACCGATGCCGACGCCGCCGGACAGGTGCACGTTGCGGCCAACCTGCGCACACGAGCCGACCGTGGCCCAGGTGTCGACCATGGACCCGGCACCGACGTAGCCGCCGATGTTGGTGTAGCTCGGCATCAGCACCACCCCTGGCTCGAAGTAGGACCCCCACCGGGCCAGTGCCCCGGCCACGACCCGGACACCGTCGAACGTGGTCTTCAACGGGATGCGGTCGTGCGTGAAGGGGTCGCTGCCCTGGACCATGGGGAGCACCTTGAAACTGAGCAGGATCGCCCGCTTGGCCCGCTCGTCGACGACCACGTCGTCCCCGACGACCTGGGCCACCCGCGCCACCCCCGTGTCGAGGAGGTCGACCGCGGCGACGACCTCCCTGCGCGCGTCGGCGTCGTCGGGAGTGAGATCCCCGCGCTGGTCCCAGAGCTCGTCGATGAGGGGGCTGATCGCGCTGTCCGTCATGGCCCTGAGCCTAGCGAGGGCAGGGCGCGAGGTGCTGGGCGCGAGGTGCTGGGCGCGAGCCCACGCCCGCAAGCGCGGTCGTACAGCTCGCGGTTGCTGCGGGCGGGACGGTCAGGCGGTGAGGCGGTCGGCAGCAGCGGCGATCCGCTCGTCGGTAGCCGTCAGGGCCAGCCGCACGTGCTGCGACCCTGCGGCACCGTAGAAGGCACCCGGCGCGGCCAGGATCCCCTGCCGTGCAAGGGATCGCACGGTCTCCCAACAGTCCTCGTCACGCGTGCACCACAGGTAGAGCCCGGCCTCGGAGTGGTCGACCCGGAAGCCGGCCTTCTCGACCGCGTTCCGCAGCAGGGAGCGGCGGGCGCGGTAGACCTCCCTCTGGGCGAGCACATGCGCGTCATCGCCGAGGGCCGCCACGGTCGCGGCTTGCACCGGCGCCGGGGGCAGCAGTCCGATGTGCTTACGGGCCTCGACGACAAGACCGACGGCGTGCGCGTCACCGACAAGGAAGCCCGCGCGGTAGCCGGCGAGGTTGGACCGCTTGCTCAGCGAGTGCAGGGCCAGCAGCCCTTCTGGTGTTCCGCCCGACACCGACGGGTGCAGCACCGAGACCGGTTCGGCCTCCCAGCCGAGCTCGAGGTAGCACTCGTCGGAGGCGATCAGGACCCCGTGCTCGCGACCCCACGCCACGATCCGGGCCAGCTCCGGGGCGGGTTGCACCGCACCGGTCGGGTTGCTGGGGCTGTTGACCCAGACCAGCCCCACCTTCGACGGGTCGTGCTGCGTCGGGTCGTCGGTCGCAACCGGCTCACACCCCGCAAGTCGGGCCCCCACGTCATAGGTCGGGTAGGCGAGCGCCGGGATCAGGACCTGCTTGCCGGTGATCCCGAGCAGCATGGGGAGCAGCGACACCAGCTCCTTGCTCCCGATGCTGGGGCACACGTTGGCGGCCGTCACGTCAGCCCCGAGGCGACCCACGGACCACGCCACCAGGGCAGCCCGAAGGGCCGGCGTACCGATCGTGAGCGGGTAGCCCGGGGCGTCGCTGGCCGCCCGGAGCGCAGCTTGCACCACAGCGGGAGTCGGGTCGACCGGCGTACCGATCGAGAGGTCGACGATGCCGTCAGGGTGCTGCCGGGCTGTGTCCCCAAAGGGGGCGAGCTGGTCCCAGGGGAAGACCGGGAGGTTCGCCTCGGCAGCCCAACCACGCACGGTCAGACGCCCTCGAGGTTCTTGCCCTCGGGGAAGGCCATCACGACCGGGTGGTCGAGGTCGACCGGACCGACCTTCGAGGCGCCACCGGGGCTGCCAATGGTCGTCGTCTCGGTGAAGAAGTCGACGTTGGCGCGGTAGTAGTCCTTCCACTGCGCCGGGGTGTCGTCCTCGTAGAAGATGGCCTCGACGGGGCAGACCGGCTCGCAGGCACCGCAGTCGACGCACTCGTCGGGGTGGATGTAGAGCGAGCGCTTGCCCTCGTAGATGCAGTCGACCGGGCATTCCTCGATGCACGCCTTGTCCTTGATGTCGACACAGGGCTCGGCGATCACGTAGGTCACTGCAGGTGTTCCCTTCCAAGGCGCGTGGTGTGCCACCGTAGTCTCTCAGGAGTGGAGTCCTCCCGCCCTTCCGGGGTCCGGTACGTCATCGACGTCGGCCCCGGTGATGCGGGCGTCCGGATCTCGCTGCGTCGATCGCTGCCCGAGGGCGGGTACGGCGACCTGCTCGGAATTTTGCTCTCCTGGACCGAGGAACTCGTCCGGGTTGAGCGCCGGGACGGGACTGTCGCGGAGGTGGCCGCCGCCACGGTCGTGGCCGCCAAGCGGGTCCCGCCGGCTCCGCAGCGGCATCGATGACGTCGGCGACCCGTGCC
>JANXUE010000203.1 GCA_025352005.1 Frankiales bacterium | reverse complement strand
CTGATGGATGGACTTGTTGGCAGCAGGTAGCACTGCCTCTTGGCGGTTACCCGCGCACTGCCTTCGTTCTCGATAGCAGCATCTCCTCCGTCTGCCGTGGAGGGCCGGCGAGACACTGCCCGGCCTAGACGGGCGGCACGTCCTCGATTTGCGCGAGGATCAAGGAGTGCGCTTCACCATCGGGCTCCTCGGCCAATGCGGCATGGGCGGCGGCCACGTTCTCGGCCCGCAGCAACCCGTCACCGGCGACAGCGGCAGCCCGGGCTAGGCCCTCAAACAGGCTCGCCCGCAACCACGGCGGGATGTCGCTAGCGTCGGTCATCGCGGCATGTGCGAATAACAAAGCAAGGGGCCCCTCACCCAGGGCCGCGCAGCACCGGCTTGCCATCCAATCGGCAATCGCCCACTCGCGCGCCCACCGCACTGCCCCCAGTGGTACCGAGATGCCAGAGCCAACCCCAGCAGGTCACGGTCCTCAGCCTGGTCTCGGGGCCGCTCGAGCAATGACCACGCAGCGTTGTTCGTCTCCACGGCAAGCGCCCTATGCGTCAGCTCCACCCTTCAAACGATAGTGCTCTTGCGGAACGGCTGCCGCCGACTGCTTCGACGGCCGAGGCTATGCTTTGAGCGTCACACCAAGTCGAACGCAGCACGGATCGCTTCGTGGAGCTTGAGCTCTTGCGCTTCAAGCAGCCAGCCGCACTGCTCGTGCAACTGCTCGATCGGAATGCTCACGATCTGGTTGCACTTCACCGCACCGTCGTGGTCCAGCCCGTTGCGGGAACCTACCGGCACCTCGGTCGCGATGCCGTGCACCGTGCTGGTGATGGGTGCAACCGTCACCGTCGACATCCTCCCCACCATCAGCTCTCGCGTCAGGACCAAGACAGGCCGTCGCTTGTCCAGCGTGGCAATGTGAAGAGGTCGCATCGCTACTCCGCGATGGGCGTCGAACCCGTCGCCCGGGCTATCGCGAGCGCCTCCGGGTCACGCACCAGACCCTTCTCCGCGAGAACGGTGAGGTCTTCTTCAGCGCGCTGGCGCCGTGCGTCCCGCTCGATCAACCGTGCCACCAACTCGGCGCGACTGCGCACGCGACCTTCGGCAACGGCGCGGTCGACGTAGGCGACGAGCTCGTCGGGCAACCGGACAGCGATCTGAGTGCTCACACCATCACGGTACCGCTTTGGGATGCACCGCGAGTGCCACCGCTTACCTGTTGTTCGCCGCGGCGGTTGCGAGTGGGGCAGACACGCGCCGTGGCTGCGCTGGGAACATCCTCATCTGCCGCACAGCGGACCACTGGCCGGAGGTACGGCCGGGCGCGGCTGGGGCGCGATGCCGCAGGACGCTGCCGTGGGCACCGCCGGTGAGGGAGTCATCACCGTCAGGCCCGGCTGAGTCCGAGCCCGTGTCGATGTAAACGCGCCCTGTGTTGAGTGGCTTAATGACGAGATTGCCGCTTCGAGGTGTGCCCAGGTCGGTGATGTTAATGACCCGCCGGTACGCGGTGGTGGTGGCGTTGAGGCTGATCTGCCGTAGGAGGGTGCCATTCCAGGAGATGCCAACGGTGCCGCAACCTCGGCATTTAGTGGCAACTATGGCAAGACGGCGGGCCTGAATCCCGGTACCCGGCTTCGCCCCCCGCTAGGGCTACTGCTGAGTTTCTGACGACGGCCGCCAAGGTGACGGTCCCGCTTGCTTCCGGCTACGCGTACTGCGTTCAGGTGCAGGCGGTCGACCGAGGCGGCAACACCTCTCCCTGGAGGCCGGTGCGATGCACGACCCGCCCGGTCGACGACCGTGGTCTGGCCACTTCGGCCGGGTGGTCGCGGCTGCATGGTGCTGCTGACTACGCCAGGACGATCTCACAGTCGCAGACCCTCAACGCCACCCTGAAGAAGGCGGCTACGTTCCGTCGGCTCGCGGTCGTTGTCACGACGTGCCCGACCGGCGGCAGCATCTCGGTCTACTCCCGCCGGTGGTGATCAACCGGGCGGCGACCATCACGATCAAGGTCACGACGTCGGGCAAGCCAGTGCTGATCGACGGGCTGGGGATCGCTCGCGCCTGAGGCTCCTGGACAGCACCTATGTGCCTGCTTTCCATCGCGCGAAGGTAGACCCGCGGACAGCAACCCCAGTAGTTCTGACAAGGGCACTCGTCCCCATGGACAGCCCATGGCTTGACTCGCTAACGAGCACTAGACGGTACGAGCATCAGCGCCACCGATTGCCCTTGAAGCAAGAACGGGACGGCGTTCAACGCAGCTTGGCCATCGACAACTTGGGCTGGTCAACTCCCGGCTTGGACCACGCTGACAGTAAGCAGATGGATCGGCTTGGTGCAGGCCACTGCCGTGTAGCTGAAGTAGATCGGGGTGGTCTGATTCGGGGGGTAGATCTGTAAGTAGCTTGCATTGACTGGGCTGCACTCGGCTGCGGGGTAGTAGCTGGCGTTAGCAATTTGCAGCACGAAGTGACCGGCGAGTCCGGGGCCGAGCGTGACCACCTTCGTGCTTGGGGACGGGTTGTGATCGGCCGCGGCGCCGATCTGCTGGACCGGTGTGCCTGCGGCCAAGGCGACGCCGGGGTAGCCGTACAGCGTGCAGGCCGCGCCGGAGATGTTCGTGAAATCGATGGTGGTGTAGGTGTGCCCAGCAGCGCCTTGAGAGCCACCGCTGGTTGTCTTGAGAGCGCGGGTCGCGCAGGGCTGAACCGTGTGCACCGTCGGGCCAGCCGTGGCAGGGCTGACGGTCGGTCCGGGGGCGGCGCTCGACGGTGTTGTGCCCGTTGACGCCGAAGCCGTGCTGGACGCCGGGGTCGGGCTGGCGGTGGTCGTTGTCGGCGCAGGTGTCACCGGGTGGGAGGAGCTACAGGAGCTCAGAAGCACCCCGAGACTTCCGAGGACGAGCGCGGTGCGCTGCGGCTTGGCCGCAGACCTTGAGAGCCGGCGCCCAAGGACGTGTGCCGTCATCGTCGGTGCCTTTCGCCGAGAGTGTTCCTGACATAGTGCCGGTACGAGGTCGGCATGGGCGGCATCTGGGCGCGCCCCGGCCCGCCACGGAGTAGAGGACCGCCGTTTAGGGAACTTCTACGAGAACTCGCTTCGTCGTCAGGGCCGGGCAGGCGTCAGTGCCCGCAGGTAGCGGTTGGTCACCCACCGCTGCGCCGCTCGACCGGCAGGCCCCAGGACCCGGCTCCACCACACTCCGGCTCGCGAGAACGCGCGTACCTCGAACAGAACATCGTCGTTCGGGAGGAGGGTGAGCAGGAACGCCTCCTCGCCGCACTCCGGGTGTCCCGGCAGCGTCCCGTAGGCCCACCCGACTCGGTCTGGCTCCGCTACGACGGCGACTACGAGGCACGGCGCATGCACGCCGAACCCAGCGAAGCCCAGGACGCTGGTGATCCGAGCACCCACCACGACCTCCTCCGTCGAGGTGGTGATGTGCAGGCCGGCGCGCACGTGGACCTCCCACCGGAGGAGCTCTGCGGCAGCACGTTGCAACTCTGCCCGCCCATGACCAACAACTCGATGCTCCGCGATGGACGGCGACGGCCCCGCCGTGGGCGACG
>JANXUE010000248.1 GCA_025352005.1 Frankiales bacterium | reverse complement strand
AGCACATCACCGCCTCGGAGACCCGCGCCAGCGGACCCCAGTGGACCTTCGCGCCCTGCATCTGCGCCCCGCAGGACGACCGTTGGGGTCGCACCTACGAGGGCTTCGGTGAGGACCCAAAACTTGTCATCGCGATGGAGTCGGCCATCGACGGCTTCCAGGGACCACTCGGCCATCTCGCCGACCGTGACCGCGTGCTGGCCACCGCCAAGCACTTCGCTGGCGACGGCGACACGACCTACGGCACGGCCACCGGCGACTACAAGATCGACCAGGGCATCGCCATCACCAACCGTCCGGACTTCTGGCGGACGTCGCTGCAGCAGTACGTGCCGGCCGTGCGGGACCACCATGTCGGCAGCGTCATGCCGTCGTATTCGAGTGTCGACTGGACCGAGGACGGTGTCGGCAACCCGATCAAGATGCATGCCAGCAAGGAGTTGATCACCAACGTCCTTAAGGGCTCGATGGACTTCGGCGGCTTCGTGATCAGCGACTGGGAGGGCATCCACGCGATACCAGGTGACTGGCCGACCCAGGTTCGTACCGGGGTCAACGCCGGGATCGACATGATGATGGAGCCCAACTCCTACCTGAGCTTCGAGTCGACGCTGATCGACGAGGTCAATGCAGGGCGGGTCCCGACGAGCCGCATCGACGACGCGGTAAGTCGCATCCTGACCAAGAAGTTCGAGCTGGGGCTGTTCGAGCACCCGTACACCGACCGCACCAACCTGCCGGCCATCGGGAGCCCCGCGCACCGGGCCGTCGCACGCATAGCCGTCGCGAAGTCGCAGGTGCTGCTCAAGAATGCTCGGCAGGTGCTGCCGATCAAGACTGGGGGCCGCCTCTACGTCGCCGGCAGCAACGCCGACAGCATCGGCAACCAGGCCGGCGGATGGACACTGACCTGGCAGGGCGGATCCACCACCAAGATCCCGGGCACCACCATCCTGGGCGGTATCCGCAAGGCCGCTGGCCGCGCGAACGTGACCTATAGCCCCGATGCTGCCGCACCCGTCCGCAAGGGCGACGTGGGCGTCGTTGTCGTCGGAGAGACCCCGTACTCGGAGGGTTTCGGCGACGTCGGCGGCCCTCGATGGGGCTATGACCCGGCGGACGGTGGGACGCCGCGGCCCGTCAAGGACATGCAGCTTTCACTGGCGGACCGGACTGCCGTGGACAAGGTCTGCGCCGTCGCCATCAAGTGCGTCGTGGTTGTTGTCTCAGGTCGGCCACTGATTCTCGATCCCAAGCAGCTGTCCGAGATTGACGGACTCGTCGCGGCCTGGCTGCCCGGAAGCGAGGGGGCCGGGGTGGCCGACACCCTCTTTGGGGCAGTTCCCTTCAGCGGCAAGCTCCCCGTGACCTGGCCGCGCAGTCTGGCCCAGGAGCCGATCAACATCGGCGACGCCCACTATGACCCGCTCTATCCCTACGGGTTCGGGCTCACCACGAAGTAGCGGCGCCCCGGGGGTCAGCCAGGTTGGGTCGCGCACTCCGACCTGACCTGGCTGCCCTTGGTGTGGGACGGCGGCGAGGACTGCCGCACCCACCAGACGTCCAGCAGTAGTTTCGTGGCTTGTGGACCGCAGCGGATGGCTGAGCCTGCTCGGGCTCGGCGAGGACGAGGTGCCCGAGCTGCTGGTGTGCGAGGGCACGTGGTGGCGGGCGAAGGCACTCGCCGCACGGCTGCCCTACCTGACGGAGGTCCGTGAGACCGGGATGCCCGACCTGTGGTGGGGGCGTCTGGACGGAGTTCCGGTGGCCTACTGCACGGCCTACGGGGCAGCCCGCGTGGTCGAGCCGGTGCACGTGCTTGCGACGTGCGGCACCCCCCGGGTCGTGCAGATCGGCTCGTGCGGCGGGTTCGGGATCCCCACCGGAGACGTGGTGGTCTCCTCGGTCGCCACGATCGGTGAGGGAGCGTCCCAGTACTACGGCTCCACCGGTACGTCGCTGCCGACGCTCGCCCTGGTCGCACGGGCCGCCGCCTGTTTTGGTCCCGTGCGGGTCCACGTCGGCCCGACCGTCTCCACCGACGCACTGCTCGCGCAGCCCCCGGAGCTGCTGACCCGTTGGAGCGAGGCGGGGCACCTAGGCGTCGACATGGAGACCAGCGCGGTCTTCTCGGTAGCTCGTTCCCATGGTGTGCAGGCGGTCTCGTTGCTCTTCGTCTGGGACGAGCTGCCAGGGCGGTCGTGGACGGAGACGTTCAGTGCCGCCGAGGTGGCCGCCCAGCAACGCGCCAACGTGATGACCTTCGAGGTCGCACTCAGCCTCGTGCGCTAGCCCGCGAGGACGCGGAACAGGTCACCGAAGACGGCGTCGCGGTCGACGTCGTAGGCCTCCCGGATCTGGTGGCGACCGGGCGGGTGCTGCCAGCGCAGCTCATTGTCGAGCACGGGTGAGTCGACCAGGTCGGTCGCGAGCCAGGCGGGTTCGACCAGATAGGCGATGTTGAGCAGGTCCCAGATCACCTTGCTGAACCCGGGTCGTCGCGTCCGCGTCATCCAGTGGCTCTCCCACGTCTGCCACAGGTAGTCGCCGACCGGTCCACGACCGCGGACGTGGTCAGCCAGCTCCGCCCGCGTCGTACGCAGCTCCTCCCCGACGTAGTAGCCCGGCAGGTAGACGAGCGGCACGCCGCTGTCGAACAGAACCCGCGAAGCCGGCAGGTCCAACGACAGGTTGTACGACGCGGTGGGGCGCGGCCAAAACGTCGGGTGAGCGCTGGTCCACACGACGCAGATCTGCTTGGCGATGCTCGGGTCCAGCAGCAGCGCGCTCGCGATGTTCGTCGCGCAGGCGATCCCGACGACGTAGAGCGGACCTGTGCGCTGTTGGTGGGCGAGGGCGATGAGGGCCTCGGTCGCGGCGCTCTCGACCGGCTGTCCCGGTCCCGGCATGAAGCGGTCCGCACCCTGATGGACGGCAGCGCTGCTCCCGGTCAGTTCCACGAGGCGATGCAGCTCACCGGTCGCGCGGACGACACCTTCGGCGGGGGCCACGGCCGGGCGGGTGGCCTGCTCGTGCCGCGGCGCGTCGACTGTTGGGTCGGTGCTTGCGTAGATCTGCTCGTCGCTGACCCACGGCGCGGCGAGCAGGGCCTGGACATGGAGACGGTCAGGCCGCAACAGGGCCCAGGCGATGGCGAACTGGTCATCGACCTCGTTGAGTGGGTCGGTGTCGATGACGACGTCAAGGACGCGGTCCGTTGACGGGAGGTCGAGCGGGTCCATCAACGCTCCAGCAGGGTCGTCGCGGCCGGGTCGACCGATAGGTGCACGTGGGACGGGAGCGTCACGCTGGGTGGGGCGTGGAGCTGCAGGCGCGACCCGTCCGCGAGCTCGACCGTGACGGCCACGTGGGTGCCGAGGAAGCGGGCTTCGAGCACGGTCGCCGGCAGGCCCTCCGAGGCCAGGACCACGGCCTCGGGCCGGACCGTGAGCACGGCGTCGCCGTCCGGCCGGGACGTCGCCCACTGGCCGAGGGCGGAGTGCACGGTGCCCTCGCGCACGATGGCCGTCAGCTCGTTGCGGCCGCCGAAGAAGCGGGCCACCTTCATGCTGGCCGGCGCTGCGTAAAAGTCCCTCGGCGGCCCACTCTGCTCGACCTTTCCCTCGAGCAGCAAGGCGATGTCGTCCGACATGGCGACCGCCTCCTCCTGGTCGTGCGTGACGAACAACGTCGTGACCCCCAGCTCCTGTTGGAGCCCACGGACCAGGTCGCGGACCTCGCCGCGCAGACTGGCGTCGAGGGCCGAGAACGGCTCGTCCAACAGCAGCACAGAGGGCTCGGTCACGAGCGCGCGGGCCAGCGCCACCCGCTGCTCCTGCCCCCCCGAGACTTCCCCGACGCGCCGGGAGGCCAGGTCCTGCAGCCGAACCAGCTCGAGGGCCCGCTCGACCCGCTCGACCCGCTCCTTCTTGGGCACCTTGCGCATCCGGAGTCCGAAGCCGACGTTGTCGCCGAGTGAGAGGTGCGGGAACAGCAGCGGCTTCTGGAACACCATCGCCACCGGTCGCTGCTCCGCGCGCAGGGACAGCACGCTGCGGCCGTCGAACAGGACGTCGCCGGCGTCCGCGTCGAGCAGCCCGGCCACCACCTTCAGGGTCGTTGTCTTCCCGCAGCCCGACGGGCCCAGCAGGGCGGTCAGCGACCCCGGCCGGACCACGAGGTTCAGGTCCGCCACGACCTGCGTGCCGTCGTAGGACTTCGTCAGCCCACGGAGCTCGACCGTTGTACCGGGGGCAGTCACAGGCGACCGAACCCGACAGCGCCGGTCTGGCTCCCGGTGAGGAAGCGTGAGGTGACCAGCACGAGCAGGAACGGCGGCAGCACGACGAGCAGGGCAAGGGCTGCCGCAACGTTCTGGTCGGAGCTGCCGATGTAGGCGAACAGCAGCAGCGGCAGGGTCTTTACGGTGCCTCCGCCGATGAGAAGGGTCAGGATGTACTCGCTCCAGGAGATGAGGAACGCGAAGAAGGCTGCCACGATCAGCGAGGGTCGCAGCACTGGCAGGGTCACGTGCCAGAAGGTGCGCAGCGGACCTGCGCCGAGGGTGCGGGCCTGCTCCTCGTAGCCGGTTTCAAAGTTGGCAAAGGCGCTCCCCAGGACGAGCGTGACGTAGGGGATCGTGGGGAGCAGTTGCACGAGCACGACCCCGGGCAGCGTCCCCGCCAGCCGGTAGCGCAGGAAGAAGACCTGGATCCCGAGCGTGACCGCGAGGCCAGGGACGATGGCTGGCGCGAGCAGCAGGAACTGCACCGCTCGCTTGCCGCGGAACGCATACAGCCCCAGTGCCCGTCCGGCGCACAGCCCTACGGCGCAGGCGATCACACTGACCGTGACACCGAGCAGCAGGGAGGTGAGCAGGCCCTGGGGGATGTCGGAGGCGGGGTCCACGAGCAGCCGCAGCCCCCGACCGCTCCCGCGCTGCGGTACGACGCCCGGGTACCGCCACTGGCCGGAGCCGGCCCAGACCAGCAGGGGGACGAAGGGCAGCAGCAGGCCGATCGCGAGCAGCCACCTCGGCAGCAGCCGGATCACGCCGTCCTCCGGACGAAGCGCTCGGCGAGCAGCATGTAGAGCGCCACGAGCGAGGCGATGAGAACCGCGATGACGACGCAAATCGCCATCGCCACCGGGCGGGCGTTGAGGTCCACGTCGGTGTAGTACTGGTAGGCGACAACGGGGAGGGTGGCCGGGTAGGGCCGACCCAGCAGGTAGGGCACCTCGTAGGAGCCGAAGCTGTAGGCGAAGACCAGGATCGAGGTCGCGAGCACACCGGGCGTGATGAGCGGCACCACCACATGCCGTAACCGGGCTGCGGGACCCGCGCCGAGGGTGCGGGCGGCGTCCTCGAGGTCGGCCACACCGGAGCTGAGCGCCGACAGGACGACGACTCCGATGAACGGCGCCTCCTTCCAGACGTACTCCGCGAGGATCGCCCAACCGAACCGGTCCCCGGCGAGCTCCGGGAAGCCCTGCGAGCCGTGCGTCAGTCCCACCGCGTTGGTGAGCCGCGACAGGGTGCCGCCCTGTGACAGGAGCAGGAGCATCGCCAGAGCGCCGACGACGTGGGGCACGGGCAGGGTGCTTTGGAACAGTGCGGACAGCAGCCGCTTGCCCCGGCGGGTGGACCTGATGAGCAGCGCGCCACCGACCCCCACCACGACGGCCAGGCCGGTCGACAGGAACGCGATCCTGAAGGTGAGGACGAACGACTGCCGGACCGCCTTGTCGTCGAGCAGCCCCGAGTAGGCGTCCAGCGACCAGTGCCACCCTGGCAGGAACGGCAGGTAGCCGAACGACTGCGCCACCCCGAGTCCGAGTCCCCCCAGGAACAGCACGCCGACGAGACCGAGCGCAGGACTCAGCAGCAAGGCGATGCGCAGTCCCCGGGGGACGCGGCTACTTCTCGAGGACGTTGGTCTTCCAGTCCTTCTCGATCGCGGTGACGTAACCGCTGGTGAGCTCCGGCTGGGCGTTCTTGCTGAGCTCCGCCAGCGGCAGCACGGAGGGGCTGGTACTCACAGCGGCGAACTGCGCCTGCTCAGCGGTTGTGAGCTTGCTGAGGTCGATGGCGGGGAAGTTGCCCGACACCTTGTAGAACTCCAGCTGCGTCTGCGGGTCGAGCAGGACGTTCTCGAGCACCTGGGCGGCGGCCTTGTGCGGGCTGTTGGCCGGGATGCTCAGGAAGCTGTAGTTGCTGATATTGCCGATGTCGAGCACGGCCTCCTTGGTGGTCTTGGGATAGACGCCCTTGGTGACCTTGTCACCCACCCCACCTGGGGTGTAGGTGAGGAACGCGGCGACTTCGCCGTTGGCGAACAGCTTCTCCACGTCGGGCTGGCCGGCCGGGTAGGTCGCGCCCTTCTTGTAGAGACTGGGCTTGAGGGCGTTGAGCCGGTCCCAGAGCTTGGTGGCGGCCGGCGAGAAGGTGGCCTTGTCGAAGGGACCCTTGAAGCCGGACGGACCGCCATTGGTGTCGTAGAAGAAGGTGCGGACGGCCATCGAGCCGGTGAAGTCCGGCGGCGCCGGGTAGGTGAACTGGCCAGGGTGCGCCTTCGCCCACGCGAACAGGCTGGTGACGCTCTTGACGTCGTCCGCGGTCAGCTTGGAGCTGTCGTAGACCAGGGCTGAGTTGGCCTGCTGCCACACCGACTCGCAGCCGTCGACGGGTAGCCCGAAGTCGTTGGCGACGGCGGGCTTGGTGAAGTCGACGTACTTCGCGTTGGCCAGGGTCTTGTCGCTGCCGCAGTACCACGCACCGGCTTGCTTGCCGGTCGCGAAGTTCTCGCCGTTGATCCAGATCGCGTCGACCGAGCCGTTCTTGGTCCCGGCCTGCTTCTCGGCGAGGACCTTGTCGACGGCGGTGACTGTGTCGGTGATCTTGACCTGGTTCAGCGTCACCCCGAGGGCTTTGAGCTTGTCGGCCACGTAGCCGTTGACGAAGCCATTGATGGTGTCGTCCCCGCCGTACATGTACCAGTTGACGGTCTGGCCCTTGGCCTGCGTCAGGACGTCGGCGAAGTTCCCACCGCTGGCTTTGGGGGTGGAACTGGTCGAGCCGGAGCTGCACGCGCTGAGCGCGAGGGCGGCGAGGGTGGCGGTGGCGAGCAGGCGGCGCACGGGGCTCCCAGGTGAAAAGGCGGGTCGGGTGGCGATGAGTCTTGCATGCATCGCCGTTTGTGCCCGTCGGGGGGTCAGGCTCGGTGCACCAGCGGCTCCCCGCGATGCCAGCGCTCGACGTCGCTGACAAGGAGGTCGGTGTGGTGCCGGACCACGTCGTCGGCCGCCCCAGCCAGGTGAGGGGTGAGCAGCAGCCCGGGGGTGTGGAGCAGGCGGCTGTCCCTGGGGAGCGGCTCGGCGGTGAAGACGTCCAGGGCCGCGCCGCGCAAGGTGCCCGCGTCGAGGGCGTCGCACAGGGCCTGCTCGTCGACGATGCCGCCGCCGGCCGTGTTGACGACCCAGCCAGGGCCGAGCCGGGCCAGCAGACCGGCGTCGACAAGGCCCCGGGTCGCGGGCGAGCGCGGGCAGTGCAGGGTCAGCAGGTCGACCTGGTCGGCCAGCTCACCGAGCGAAGGCCCGACGCCCTGCACCGGGTCGTGGACGACGACGGTGGTGCCGAAGCCGTCCCGGAGACGCTGCGCCACGCGGGCCCCGGTGGCACCGTTGCCCACGACGCCGACCGTGAGCTGGGACAGCTCGGGGCCGCGAAAGTGCAGGTAGGGCAGCTCGTCGCCGACGTTCCACCCGGTGTCGCGCAGGTGCCGCTCGGCGGCCGCGATCCCGCGAACCAGGGACAGGACGGTGCCGACCACGAAGTCGGCGACCGAGTCGGCGTTGCGCCCTGGCGTGAACATCACGGGGATCCCGCGAGCAGCGCAGGCCGCCAGGTCGACGTTGACGGGTCCGCCCCGGGCCGTCGCGACGAGCAGGAGGTCGGGCAGGGCCGCGAGGACGTCGGCGTCGATGACCTCGATCTCGGTGACCAGGAGCTGGGCGCCCTCGGCGGCGGCGACCAGCTGAGCCCGGTCGAGGGCCTGGCGGGTCACGCCCCAGCCCGCCCTGTCGACGGTGTAGCCGAGCGCCTCCAGCCGCCGGGCGCCATCACTGGTGAACTCAGCCGTGACGAGGGCCTTCACGAGGGGGCCACCGCGCGCAGGGTTGCGACGGACTGCGTCCACTGCGAGCGCCGCTCGCCCAGGGAAGCTGGATCGCCTGCGGGAAAGCGGTTCTGGGGCAGCGGGGGGGTGTGCTGGACGGCCTGGGCGGCATCGAGGGCCCGGGCGACCAGAGCCGTGCCCGCTGCTGCAGCGCTCGGCTCGGTGTCCCACAGGACCTCACGGCCGAGCACCGTTGCCAGCAGCGCCGGGAGCTCCCCGTCCCGGGCGGCGCCGCCGGTGACGACCACGTGAGGTGCCGGCCCGAGCAGCCGTGCGAGGTCGTCGACGCCTGCCGCAACGGAGAACGCATGCGCCTCGAGCAGCGCCCGGCGTACCTGGCCCGGGGTTGTCGCGGGGCTCAGGTGAAGAAGGGACCAGGGGGGCTTGGCCTCCCAGGTCGGCTGCGACCACCGCTCCACGGCGGTGACGGCGACGACGCCGCCAGGGTCGTCGGCCAGCGGCGCGTCGGCGATGCCGGCCCACCAGCCGCAGAAGGACCCGGGGTAGCCGGCGTTGCCTTCGACGGCCCACAGATCCGGTGCCGCGTGTGTCGAGATCCAGGGCCGGCCCAGCGGGTCGGTGACGGGCGTGTGGGTCGCGGCCAGGACCGGGGTGCTGGATCCGGCGACGACGGTCACCACGGCGTCGATAAGGCCACCGGCACCCATCGCGGCGAGCTGGGTGTCACCACAACCCGACACGACCGGTGTTCCGGCCGGAAGCGCCCATCCCCCGCGCAGCGATCCGACGACGGTGCCGGCCTCCACGACCGGCGCGAGCAGACCGGCTCCGACGCCGCAGGCCTCGAGCAGGTCGTGGGCCCAGCCGCGGCGAGCGACGTCAGCCATGCCTCCGGCACAGGCGTAGGACGCCTCGGTGACCTGCTCGCCGGTCATGGCATGCACGAGCCAGTCGTGCAGGAACAGGACGCGCGCAGTCCCCGCCCAGCGGTCCGGCTCCTCGGCCTTCACGCAGAGCAATTTGGGCAGGGTGAGCTCCGGTGCCGGCCAGTGACCAGTGAGGGAGTGCTGCCCCTCCAGCACGCGCGTGTAGGGAGCCCCCCGCCGGTCGCTGTTGAGGACGCCGGGACCGAGCACCTCGCCGCTGCCGTCGAGCAGCACGAAGCCTTGTCGCAGCGAGCTCACCGTCAGTCCCAGCCACTCCCCCGCCACATCCTCGGTCGCGACCGACAGCGCCTGTCGGCACGCGGTTTCCCAGGCTGCGGCCTCAAACTCGGCGCGGAAGCCCTGGCGGTCCGTCACCGTCGGGACCGTCACGGAGGCGACCACCGGGCCGCCGACCTGCTGCACCCAGGCCTTCACCGACGACCCGCCGACGTCCAGGCCGGCGACCAGCAGCACGGCTAGACCGAGCCCTCTCCGGCGCGCACGCGGGCCAGGTACTCCGGGGGGCAGGCGGTCGTCGTGTCGCCGAGCTGCAGCATCGTGAGGGTGGCCCGGGCTGCCTCCTCGAGGTTGGCGGCCCGCTTGTGCGCGAGCTCGACCGTCTCGCCCAGGACCGAGCAGCCGTGGTGGCCGAGGATCACGCAGTTGCAGCCGTCGGCGACGGCTGCGGCCCCCGCCTCGGCCAGCTCCGGGGTCCCGCTCTGGATAAACGGGGTGGAGCGGACCTCACGGACGTAGTAGGCGTGGTCGATCGTGAGCAGCCGGATGGGCTTGCCCAGGGCGTCGAGCAGCACCGACGTCTGCGGGTGCAGGTGGATGACCGCGTTCACGTCGGCGCGGACCCGGTAGGTCGCGAGGTGGAGCATCGCCTCGCTGCTCGGCTTCGGGTGACCGTCACGGACCGCGCCGTCGGCGATCGCCACCAACGTGAAGTCCTCCGGGCGCAGCTCGTCGAGCCACGAGCCCGAGCAGGTCACCACGCACGCGTCACTGCCCGGCTCGCGGGCGGACAGGTTTCCACCGGAGCCGATGACCAGGCCCGCGGCCACGGCCTTGCGGCCCACAGCGATCAGCTGCTCGACGAGGTCGGCCTGCTGGGGCGTCACGGGAGGACGATCTCCTTCATACGCTCGGGTCGCGGGGCGAACGCGTCTGTGAGGCGCTCGAGCGGGTGGCTGCCGGTGACGACGCCGTGCACCTGCGCGAGCAGGGTGATCGCCTCCGGAAAGCAGCCGGGAGCGAGGTGCCCGCCGGCTAGGGAGCGTTCGCCGAACTCGCCCAGCTGGTTCAGGTCGAGTACGAGCGGCCGGTCGTAGACGCCGTACGCACCGACCCGACCGCCGGGCCTCGTCGCGGCCAGCACGGTCTCGACCGCGGCCACCGACCCGCTCACGTCCACGCCCACGTCGTACGACGACTCGGTGGGTTGGCGCACCACGTCGTCGTAGCCCAGACCCCTTGCCAGTTCGGCTTTCTCGTCGGTTCGGACCAACGCCGTCACGTGCGCAGCGCCCTCGTGCCGCGCCGCAGTGACGGCGAGCGCCCCGAGGCCGCCGAGGCCCGCAACGAGGACCCGGTCCCCCTGCTGGACACCGGCCCGACGGATCGCGTGCAGGGCGCAGGCCATCGGCTCGGCGAGCACGGCCTGCTCCAGGGTGAGCGTCAGCGGCACCTCGTGCACCCTCGCTACCGGCGGCAGGGCGAGCAGCTCGGCAAAGCCCCCGGGGATGCCGCTCCCCAGATGCAGGCCACGCGGGCACAGGTGCTCCTCACCTCGTGCGCAGAAGGCACAGGAGCCGCAGGGCACCTTGACCTCCACGGTGACCCTGGTCCCCACCGGCAGGCGGCCGGCGACCACCGTGCCGACCACCTCGTGGCCAGGGGTGAAGGGCCACGCCAGCTCGCCCCAGGGGTGCCGTCCGGTCCACAGCATCCGGTCGGCTGCGCAG
>JANXUE010000174.1 GCA_025352005.1 Frankiales bacterium | reverse complement strand
GCCGGCTCACCGGCCCGGGCGCGGTCGGCGACAACGGCGTTCGTCGAGTCGGTCTCGGCAAGCACCTGCACCCGCCAGCCGTCGCCGGCCAGGGCCCGGTCGAGGGCGTGGGCTCGCAGCGGAGGACGGTTCAGGTCGTCGTACATCCCGCCATCGTGCCCCGGTAGCCTGCGCCGGGTGACCGCCGAGCCCGTTGCCCCACCGCCCGAGCAGGCCCAGGGCCCCGACGTCCACACGACCGCGGGCAAGCTCGCCGAGCTGCGCCGGCGCGCCGAGTTGGCACTGCACCCCGGCACCGAGGCGGCCCTGGCGAAGCGGCACGCCAAGGGGCAACGGACGGCCCGCGAGCGGATCGAGGCGTTCCTCGACGAGGGCAGCTTCACCGAGACCGACGCGCTCGCCCGGCACCGGGCCCGCGATTTCGGGCTGGACGACAACCGGCCGATCGGCGACGGCGTCATCACCGGGTTCGGCACCGTCGACGGCCGGCCGGTGTGCATCTTCAGCCAGGACGCGATGGTCTTCGGCGGCGCCCTCGGCGAGGTCTACGGCCAGAAGATCGTCAAGGTGATGGACCTGGCACTCAAGACGGGCTGCCCCATCGTCGGGATGAACGAGGGCAGCGGCGCCCGGATCCAGGAAGGGATCATGGGCCTGGCGCTGTACGGCGACATCTTCTACCGCAACGTGATGGCCTCCGGGGTCGTCCCGCAGATCAGCCTGATCCTCGGCAACTGTGCCGGCGGGCACGTCTACAGCCCGGCCCTGACCGACTTCAACCTGATGGTCGACGGGGCCAGCGCCATGATGATCACCGGCCCGGACGTCATCAAGACGGTGACCGGCGAGGACATCTCGATCGAGGACCTCGGCGGCGCGAGGGCCCACAACACCAAGAGTGGCGTGGCCCACTTCATGAGCCAGGATGAAGGGGAGGCACTCGAGCTCACGAAGGCGCTGCTGTCCTACCTGCCGTCCAACAACCTGTCGGAGGCCCCGGTTTACGACGCGCCGGACGTGCTGGAGGAGGAGCTCCTGACCGAGCTGAACACCCTCATCCCGGACAGCAACAACGCGCCCTACGACATGCACACCGTCATCCACGCGGTCGTCGACGACGAGGACTTCCTCGAGGTCCACGCCTGGTGGGCGCCGAACATCCTCTGCGGGTTCGGCCGCATCGAGGGTCGCTCGGTCGGTGTCGTCGGCAACAACCCGATGCAGTTCGCCGGCACCCTCGACATCGACGCGTCCGAGAAGGCCGCTCGCTTCGTGCGCACCTGTGACGCCTTCAACATCCCGATCCTCACCTTCTGTGACGTCCCGGGCTTCCTGCCAGGGGTGGGCCAGGAGCACGCCGGGATCATCCGCCGCGGCGCCAAGCTGCTCTACGCCTACTCCGAGGCGACGGTCCCGAAAGTCACGGTCATCACCCGCAAGGCGTACGGCGGTGCCTACGTCGTGATGGGATCCAAGCACCTGGGGGCGGATGTCAACCTGGCCTGGCCCACTGCCCAGGTTGCCGTCGTCGGCGGCCAGGGCGCCGTCAACATCGTGCGCCGCAAGGACATCGCCGCGTCCGACGACCCGGAAAAGGCGCGTGCGGACTTCATCACCGAGTACGAGGACACCTTCGCGAATCCCTACATCGCGGCCGAGCGAGGCTTCGTCGACGCGGTCATCGAGCCGTCGCAGACTCGCCTCGAGGTCGCCAAGGCCCTACGGGCATTGCGCACGAAGCGGCAGACCATCCCGCCGCGCAAGCACGGGAACATCCCCCTCTGATGGTCGAGCTCCGACTGGTCCGGGGGGAGGCGACGCCGGAGGAGCTCGCGGCGGTCGTCGCCCTGCTCATGGCTCGGTCCGGCGTGGAGCCCGCAGCTGCGCCGCCAGCCCGGTCGCTGTGGGCCTTACCCCAGCTGCGTTCCCCACTCAGCCACGGCCCCGAGGCGTGGCGCGCGTCAGCGCTCCCGCGCTAGGCCTGGTGGGGGTCCTCGGGGCGCCTCGACGTCCCTGCTGCTCAGCACCGGCAGCACCGGCAGCGCTCCGGGCGCGGTGGTGGCCTCTCTGAGACGAAACCCGAGAGCCACGGCCTTGGGGGAGGCTAGGGAGCGAAGGTGGGACAACAACAGCCAGCCTCGCGACCGGGCCGCTGCTGAACCGACCTGCCTCGCTAGGCTTCGTCCGGTAGATCCACCGAGGGAGCACGAGTGCGCAAGGTCCTGATTGCCAACCGCGGGGAGATCGCGGTCCGCGTGGCCCGCGCCTGCAAGGACGCCGGGCTCACGTCGGTCGCGATCTACGCCGAGCCCGACCTCGACGCGCTGCACGTCCGCGTCGCCGACGAGGCCTTCGCCCTGGGCGGGACGACCCCCGGCGACTCCTACCTGAGTATCGACAAGGTGCTGGGGGCGCTGAAGGCATCCGGTGCGGATGCAGTCCACCCGGGCTACGGGTTCCTGTCCGAGAACGCCGACTTCGCGCAGGCGGTCATCGACGCCGGCGCGACCTGGATCGGTCCTTCCCCGGCGGCCATCGCCGCCCTCGGCGACAAGACGACCGCGCGACACATCGCGATGAAGATCGGCGCTCCCCTGGTGCCGGGCACCGCCGACCCGGTCAAGGGGGTCGACGAGGTGCTGGCCTTCGTAGAGGAGCACGGCCTGCCCGTAGCCATCAAGGCCGCCTTCGGCGGTGGTGGCCGAGGGCTGAAGATCGCCCGTACCAAGGACGAGATTCCCGAGCTGTACGAGTCGGCGGTCCGCGAGGCTGTCGCGGCCTTCGGCCGGGGCGAGTGCTTCGTCGAGCGTTACCTCGACAAGCCTCGGCACGTCGAGACCCAGGTGCTGGCCGATATGCACGGCAACGTCGTGGTGGTCAGCACCCGCGACTGCTCACTGCAGCGCCGCTACCAGAAGGTCGTCGAGGAGGCGCCCGCGCCCTTCCTGACGGACGCCCAGACCAAGCAGCTGTACGACGCCTCCAAAGCCATCATCAAGGAGGCCGGCTACGTCGGGGCCGGCACCTGCGAGTTCCTGGTCGGCGCGGACGGCCTGATCTCCTTCCTCGAGGTCAACACCCGCCTCCAGGTCGAGCACCCGGTCACCGAGGAGGTCACCGGCGTCGACCTGGTCCGCGAGCAGTTCCGCATCGCCGACGGCCTCGAGCTCACCTTCACCGACCCCGTGCCGCGCGGGCACTCGTTCGAGTTCCGCATCAACGGTGAGGACCCGGGTCGCGGCTTCCTCCCTGCCCCCGGAACCGTCACGTCCTTCGTCCCACCGCTCGGTCCGGGCGTCCGGGTCGACACCGGCGTCGAGTCCGGCTCGGTCATCGGCGGCGCCTTCGACTCCCTGCTCGCCAAGCTCATTGTCACCGGTGCCACCCGCGAACAGGCGCTTCAGCGCTCCGCCCGGGCACTGTCGGAGATGACCGTCGACGGCATGGCGACCCTGATCCCGTTCCACCGCAAGGTGGTCGTGGACCCGGCCTTCACGAGCGACCCGTTCACCATCCACAACCGCTGGATCGAGACCGAGTTCACGAACGACATCGAGCCGTACGCCGGGGCGGCAGGCGCCTCCGAGGAGCCGGAGGCCGACCGCGAGACGGTCGTCGTCGAGGTCGACGGCAAACGCCTGGAGGTCACCCTCCCGGCCGGCCTCGGGCGGGGCTCCGCTGCCCCTGCGGCCAAGGCCCCGGCCAGGCGGAAGGCCGGCGGCAAGGCCGGCGCCGCCGCCTCCGGTGACTCCCTGACGTCCCCGATGCAGGGCACGATCGTGAAGGTCGCCGTCGAGGAAGGCGCGGTCGTCGCCATGGGCGCCCTGATCGTGGTCCTCGAGGCGATGAAGATGGAGCAGCCGCTCAACGCCCACAAGGCCGGCACCGTGACGGGGCTGTCCGCAGCTGTCGGCGAGGTCGTCACCGCCGGCGCGGCGATCTGCGACATCAAGGACTAGCGACGGCACGGATGAGCCCCGCTACCTCCCGTCAGGGCTCGTGCAGCATCAGCTGTCGGGCCGCCTCGGTGATCGACCCTCCCAGTGAGGGATAGATCGAGAAGGTGTGCGCGAGCTGGTCCGACGTCAGCCCGTGCTGCACCGCCATCGAGACCGGCAAGATCAGCTCCGAGGCTCGCGGGGCCACCACGACACCGCCGAGGATGGTCCCCGACCCGGGCCGGCAGAACAGCTTCACGAACCCGTCGGTGAGGCCCTGCATCTTGGCCCGGGCGTTGGTGGCCAGGGGCAGCCGCACACTGACCGCCGCGACGGTCCCGCTGTCGACCTGGGCCTGCGTCACCCCCACCGAGGCGACCTCGGGGTCGGTGAACACGTTGGCCGCGACGGTCCCCAGCCTTAGCGGAGTGACGGCCTCGCCGAGGGCGTGCCACATCGCGATCCGGCCCTGCATGGCTGCGACCGAGGCAAGAGCCAGGACGCCGGTCACGTCACCGGCGGCGTAGACCCCGTCGGCGGTCGTGCGCGAGACCCGGTCGACCTTGATGAAGCCGCCGGCGTCGACGTCGACGCCGGCCTCAGCGAGTCCGAGGTCGGTCGTGTTGGGTACCGATCCCACCGTCATCAGGCAGTGCGAGGCGCCGACCGAGGACCCGTCGACCAGCTTGATGACGACCCCTTCGGCGGTCCGCTCGACCGCGGCGGCTCGGCCTCGAAGGACGCTCATGCCCCGCCGGACGAAGACCTGCTGCAACTGTTCGGCGGCGTCGGGATCCTCCGACGGCAGCACCCGGTCGCGCGAGGACACCAGCGTGACCCGGCAACCCATGGCGAGGTACGCCGAGGCGAACTCCGCTCCCGTCACCCCGGACCCGACGACGACGAGGTGGTCCGGCAGCGCGGGCAGGTCGTAGAGCTGGCGCCAGTCGAGGATTCGCTCCCCATCCGGCTCGGCCCCTGCCAGCACCCGCGGGTGGGCCCCGGTGGCCAGCAGCACCACGTCGGCAGCGACGACCTGCTGGCCCACGGAAACCTTGCGCCCGGGCAGGAGCTGAGCTTCGCCGTACAGCATGCGGACGCCCTCACGGACGAGGCGGGCGGCAATGTCGGCCGACTGCGCGAGGGCCAGCGCCTTGACGCGGGCGTGCACCTCCGCGATCTGTACCGACACGACCCCGTCGGTGTGGACCCCGACCAGGTCGGCGTGCGAGAGCTGCGTCATGGCCTCGCTCGTGGCGATGAGCGTCTTGCTCGGGACGCAGTCCGCGAGCACGCACATGCCTCCTACTCCGTCGCGTTCGACAAGGGTGACCTCGCCTCCCAGCTGCACGGCGACAAGCGCCGCCTCGTAGCCGGCCGGGCCTCCACCGATGATGGCAATGCGTGTCACCCTCCTATTCTCTCAGAGGCCGCCACCGGCGTCGGTAGGCTCCGGCCCATGGCGCTCTACGCCGCGTACGGCAGCAATCTCGACCCGGCGCAGATGCATGAACGGTGTCCGCACTCCCCCGTGTCCGGCACCGGGTGGGTCGAGGGCTGGCGGCTGACGTTCGGCGGCGAGGACCTCGGTTGGGAAGGCTCGCTCGCCACGATGGTGGAGGCGCCGGGCGAGCACGTCTTCGTCGGGCTCTACGACGTCACCGACTACGACGCCCGCGACCTCGACGCGTGGGAGGGAGCCGACACCGGCCTCTACCGCAAGGTCAGGGTGCGGGTCGCGACGCTCGAGGGGGAGGAGGTCGCCTGGACCTACCTGCTCGACGGCTTCGAGGGGGGCCTGCCGTCGGCCCGCTACCTCGGTGTCCTCTCGGAGGCCGCGGAGAAGGCCGGCGCTCCTGATGACTACGTCGCCGAGCTGCGCTCCAGGCCCTGCAGGTCCAGCGGCTCCTGAGCCGCGACCGGCGGTGGCTCCGACACGACGACAGCGACGGCGACGACGGTGATCAGGCCACCGACCACGCTGGTCGGGGTGACAGCCTCCCCCGCCACCAACGACCCCAGCACGACCGCGACCACGGGGTTGACGTAGGCGTAGGTCGACACCTTGCTGACCGGCGTCGTGCCCAGCAGCCAGGTGTACGCCGTGAAGGCCACGACGGACCCGAACACGACCAGGTACACGAAGGCCACGACCGACGAGGCGTGGACCGAGCCCGAGGGCAGCTGCTCACCGCGTACGACGCCCGCCACCGCCAGACCGGCGGCCCCACCGAACATCTGGGCGGTCGTCGTGACGAGCGGGTCTTTCGGCAGCGCGACCCGTGAGGCCAGGACCGAGCCGGTCGACCAGAGCGCACTGCCACCCAGGACCAGCAGCGCCGCCCCGACGGTCACGCCCTCCGGTCGGGTACCGGGCAGCAGCAGCACCCCCAGACCCACGAAGCCGATGGCGACTCCTCCCAAGGTCCGACGCGACGGTGCGTCGCGAAGGACCGTCCGCAGGAGCACCACGTACAGGGGGACGGCCGCCACGAGCAGGGCGGTGAGACCTGACGGGAGCCCGCGCTGCTCCGCGAGGGTGATGGCGCCGTTGCCGCCGAGCAGGAGCAGCAGCCCGAGCCCCGCACTGTTCAGCAGTGCCCTCGACCCTCCTCGGAACGGAGCGGTTCCCTTACGCAGCACGACAAAGCCTCCGATGAGCACCGCTGCGAGCAGGAACCGCGTCGCCGCCGTCAGCAGCGACGGCAGCCCGTCGACGACGTAGTGGATTGCCAGGTAGGTCGAGCCCCACACCACGTAGACCAGCCCCAGGGCAGTCCAGGTCTTCCACTTCGGCGGGGGCATGACACCACCCTGCCAGGCCGCCCGACGGGCACGCGAC
>JANXUE010000154.1 GCA_025352005.1 Frankiales bacterium | reverse complement strand
ACCCAGAACCCGCGGATTGTAGGTTCGTGATTACGGTCCGGATAGGTCCGACGAGGTTCGGGCTCATCCAGATTTCACGTTGTACAGCAACAGGTTTCGTGCAGCCAGTCCGAACCGATCCGACGGCGTCCAGCCTGGTCCGTTAGAGGCTCTTGGTACTTGAGCGGGGTCCTCGACCGCTGGTGGTTCACGCGGCCCGGAGGGCTGCGCTGTGCAACATGATGCGCCTTTCGTAGTTGGCCTGGTTCCGGAACCCGCAGGCGACGCGCTTGATCTGCTTGATGACGCGGTTGCAGCCCTCCGTGCGGGCGTTGGTGACGCCGAGTTCGAGGAACCCTTCGATCTCGGGCCACCACTTCATGATGGTGCTCGCGAGGCGGGTCGTCTCGGGCATGTCCGCAGTGATGCACGCGGCCAGGAACCGGGTCCGGCGGTGCGCGGTCTCGTGCCGGCTGTACCGGGTCGGGCCGTTCGCCGCGAGCAACTGGCGCAGGAGCTCCTTGCACGCCCACGCGGCGCTGATCTCATTGGTCGGGTCATCGGTGGCGAACACGGTCTTCAACCGGGCAAGAGCCTTGGGGCCGAGCTGGTCACCGTTGCGCAGCAGCATCCGACGGTGCGCCCACGCCGGGTCGACCTTCATCCCGCGGCGTCCCTGCTGTTCACGCAGCGCCCGCTGCCGCACGTCGGTGACCATCTGGTTGCCGAGCATCACCAGGTGGAAGTGGTCCAGGACGATGCGGGCATCGGGCAGGGCCAGGCGGATCCCAGCGGCGTAGGGGGCGCTCGGGTCGATCGCGACGACCTGCACCGCATCGCGGAACTGCTGTGTCTGCAGGGCGATCCAGCCCTTCAGGCACGCCCCAGAACGGCCCGCCGCCAGGCCAATGATCCCGCCAGGGTGGCTGCGGTCCAGGTCCACGATCGAGGTCATCCACGGGTCGGACCGGCGCCAGGTGAGCTTGCTCTCGATGCCTTCTTGGATCCAGCGGACGCTGCGGGCTCGGGTCTCATCGATCCCGATCATCGTGGTCGGAGCGGCCTGCCCCACGATGTCCGCCGCGGCTTTCACCAAAATGCGATGCACGGTCCACCACGCGATGCCGTGCTCCTTGGCGACCTCGCTCATCGCCCGGTTCGTCGTCGTGACGGCATCGCGGACCTTCACCTTCAACCGGGTCGTGACCCTCGCCCGGGCGGGCAGCTGCGCGCTGGTCTCGGTGAACGAGCGCCGCTCACACAGGAGCTCGGCGCAGGCGAACCGGCGCTTGCGCACGAACACGATCAGCGGCACGGGCCCGTGCGGGAGGTCCTTTACCCGGCTGGTGGGCCGGTCCTTGATCAGGCCCGGCAGCACGCCACAAGCGGGGCAGCCACCCTGCTCAGCGACGCTCTCCACGAGGACACGACGGCCCCCACCGGGCTCGCGGGTGACATCCAGGACTCGGAACTCGGGCAAGGCGAACAACAACGTCGTACGGTCGGACATGGCTCGTGGCTCTCTTCGGCTGACGGCGTAGGAACCACCAGCATGTCGAGGCCACGAGCCTCAAATCAGGACGCCACCCCGGTCAAGTGCGAAGAGCCCGTTTACTCCACAAACTCAGCAACTCAGTCGGTACCCCGCGGATATCAGCCTGACCATCCTTGCTGACCGGCTCGAATTCGACACCGAGCCGCTGCCGCTTTTCATTTCGCAAAGCGGCGTGGTAAATTTTGCCGGCGCTTTTCTTGTGATCGAACATTTCCTTGCCGTCGAGGTCCGCCACGTCCCATCGACGCACTGCACCTTGTTCAGGATCAGGGCGTGGGTGTGCAGCTGCGGGTCCAGCTCACGGCTAGTCCGGTGGTCGAACAGGGCCACCGCGAGCCCCTCGGTAGCGACCTGCTCGACGCCGTCGGTCCCGCGCCGCGACCAGGCCGCGTGCGTGTCGAGGTAGGCCAGGCCGGCCTTGACCACGGCCCGGTGCGCGGCCGTCGCGGCGGCGGCGACTTCGTCTGATCCCAACGCCTACAGAGCACTGACGCTCGTGGGCGTACTGAACGTCAGGTCGTAGCCGGTGACACCGTCTGTGCGCCAGGCCCGGCCGAGCCGGTCGCCGGTGCAGGGGTGGATGCCGCGGGCGAACATCGCCTCCAGCTGCTGCTCGGCGACAGCGTCACCACGCTCGAGCCGCAGCGGCTCCAGGCCCCAGCCGTGCCACCGGCCCGGTGCCTCCCCGACCCCGAGGTAGTACTCCAAAGGTCGACAGGCCGCCCGGTCGACGTAGTACCGCCACGAGGACCGGCTGATCTTGCGCGAAGAAAGCACCCAATCACCTCCTCGAGCCTGGGTACGCGGCCGCACCACCGTACATTCAAAGAATGCACATGTCTGCTGCTCTGAGAACGAAAGTTTGGGAGCCTGCAAGACGTTCATGAATGACGGAGTATGCCGGTGTAGTACGGTCAAGAAAAGTAATCCACGGTGAATGAGAAGGACAGGAAGATTCTTCCTTCGGGTCGCTGTTCCTGCGGCGTGTCGGGCGCGTTCAGGCATGTCGGGAACTGCCGCACCTGGAGGTGCCGGCCGCGAACGCCCGGCTCGACTGCCGCTCA
>JANXUE010000142.1 GCA_025352005.1 Frankiales bacterium | reverse complement strand
CGAGCGGCTACGACACGGTCGTCGGCAAGCGGGGGTATCGCCTGTCCGGGGGCGAGAAGCAGCGGATGGCGATCGCCAGGGTGCTCCTGAAGGACCCCGCTGTGCTCGTCCTGGACGAAGCGACCAGCGCGCTGGACACCGTCAACGAGCGGCTCGTCCGGGCCGCGCTCGAGCCGTTGATGCATGGCCGCACAACGATCCCGATCGCCCACCGGCTTTCCACGATCCGGTCCGCTGACGTCATCTTCGCGGTCGACGCCGGCCAGGTCGTCGAGACCGGCAACCACGAGCAGCTGCTCGCCGTCGGGGGTCGCTACACCGCGCTCTACGACCAGCAGTACGGCGGCGGGCTCGTCGAGGCCCAATGTGCGGAAGAGCTGCGGCTGGCCGACGGCCGCGTCCTGCAGACCGTCACGGACCGGGCGTGACCGTCAGCCGAGGCCACTCGTGCCAGCCGACACACGAAAGTGCCTGAGCTCGCAATTTTTTGCGCGTGCAAGAAGTTATCGACACTGACACGATAAACACTGCCAGCCATGGCTGTGACAGGTCTGGACCTGACGAGGGAGCGCACCATGCGGATCGCCATCATCGGAGCGGGCAATATCGGCGGCAACCTGACCCGCCGCCTCACGGCCCTCGGGCACGACGTCGCCGTCGCCAACTCCCGCGGCCCTGAGACCCTCGCGGACCTCGCCACCGAGACCGGTGCGACGCCCGTGACCTTCACCGACGCCCCCAGGGGCGCCGACATCCTGATCGTGACGATTCCCCAGAAGGCCGTCCCGGGGCTGCCGAAGGACCTGCTGAAGGACCTGCCTGAGGGAGCCATCGTCATCGACACGGGCAACTACTACCCGCAGGAGCGGGACGGCCTGATCGCCGCGATTGAGGGCGGCACAACGGAGAGCCGTTGGGTCGCCAACCAGCTAGGCCACCCGGTCGTCAAGGTCTTCAACGGCATCTACGCCGCGAACCTGCTCGCCCGCTTCCGCCCGGCAGGCGCTCCCGACCGCCTGGCGCTGCCGATCGCGGGCGACGACGACGCGGCCAAGAAAGTCGTCGCCGACCTCGTTGACGAGCTCGGCTTCGACCCGGTCGACGCCGGCAGCCTCGACGAGTCCTGGCGCCAGCAGCCGGCCACTCCCGTTTACGGGCTCGACGCCGGCGTGGACGGCGTACGCGCTGCTCTGGCTGCCGCCAGCCCCGACCGCAGCGCGGCGTTCACCGCCTGACGGGCCGAAAGTCCTGACTCACCGGGTCCTCCGCACCTTCCGTGGCGCGGCCGCTACGTGCAGGCTGGGAGCATGAGAGTGCCCGCTTCTGCACCCGCGCTCGACGAGGTGACCGACGTCATCCGGCTCGTCAACGCCGCACCGCGCGTCGCGGTCGTACCGGGTTGGCACCTCGAGATCCGCGACGAGCAGTGGCGGATCGCCGTCAACGGCTGCGAGGACGCCAGCTCGGCCGGACATCAGGTCCTGGTCGGTGCCGGCGTTGCGGTGGAGCACCTGGTCGTGGCGCTGGAGGCGCGAGGCCTCCGGGTCGATGTGCGCGTCCTGCCGTCGGCCGACCTGCACGCAGCCGCCACGGTAGGCGTCATCGGACGCCGCCGAGCCTCCCCCGTCCAGTTGGCGGTGCACCGCGCCGCCTCCTTCGGCCCCCCTCCGATGGCACGTGCCGTGCGTCCTTCGGACCTGCGTGTGCTGAACCTGACCGCCGAGGCGCTGTCCACCGAGGTCATGTGGTCAAGCCAGGTCAGCGCCGACCTCGTGCTACGCGGGCAGCAACGCCTTCATCCGGTCCAGGATGCGCCGCCCTTCGCGACGATCCTGACGCACGGGGACACCCCCGTCGACTGGGTCAGGGCCGGCCGGGCACTCGCACGGCTGTTCCTGCGTGCGACCGCGCTCGGGCTCGACGTGCATCAGGAGCTGCAGTCGCTGTCCCAGGAGGCGACCCGAGCGCAGTTACGGGAGCTCTGGGGGCTCAGCACGGTGCCCCAGGCGCAGTTCAGCCTCACCTCCGGTCACCTCGCGCCCTGACTTGCCTCCACGGCCGGGGTAGGCGCTGGCAGAACCGGCAACCAGGTGAGTGTTTCGTTTCGGCTGCGTGTCCCCGGCCCGACGTCGCTGCTTGGTGCACCTAGCCTGCAACCCATGAGCGAAGCAGGCCGGGTGTACGGCGGGAGGTCCGAGAACGAGCGGCGGGCCGACCGGCGGGCCCGACTGACCGCGGCAGGGCTCGCGCTGTTCGGCACCGAGGGCTGGTCCGGAGCCACCATCGAGCGCCTGTGCGCCGAAGCAGGAGTTGCGACCCGCTCGTTCTACGAGGAGTTCGCGAGCCGTGAGGCGCTGCTTCGCGCCGTCTACGAGTCGATCATGGCCGGGGTGGTCGCGACCGTCGTCCCCCGCATCACACAGCACCGGGGCCCGAGCGAGGAGCGCATCAGGATCGGCATCGAGGGCTACGTGGGCTATCTCACCGAGGACCCGCGCCGGGCCCGGGTGGCCCACCGCGAGGTTCGGGCTGCGGGGGTCCTCGAGCAAGACCGCTACGCGATGGTGCTCCGGTTCGCCGACATCATCGCGACCGAGAGCCGCCTCGCTGAGGGCGCTGAGGGAAGGGTGCTCGCACTTGCTCTGGCGGGCGCGGTGTCGGAGGTCCTCGTCGACTGGGCGGCCCAGCCCGAGCCGCGACCAGCGACCGGCCCCATCATCGAGACGCTCGTGCGGCTCTACGTCGGCGCGATCACGCCCGCCCGCGCGTAGAACCGATCGCCACGGGGGTAGGGGGCACACTGAACAGACACCCTTTGGAGCGCCTGTGCCCGGAACGACCGCACGACCCTGGCCGGGTACGCCGTACCCGCTCGGAGCGACCTACGACGGCAGTGGCACGAACTTCGCGCTCTTCAGCGAAGTGGCGGAGCGTGTCGGGCTCTGCCTTTTCGACGAGGACGGGACCGAGACCGTCGTCCCCCTCAAGGAGCGCGACGCCCTGGTCTGGCACGGCTACCTGCCCGGTGTCGGTCCGGGCCAGCGGTACGGCTACCGCGTGCACGGGCCGTTCGACACCGAGCACGGCCACCGGTGCAACCCAGCGAAGCTCCTCCTGGACCCCTACGCGAAAGCCGTCGAGGGTGACATCGACTGGGACGAGGCCTGTTTCAGCTACCGGTTCGACGACGGCTCCTACAACACCGACGACAGTGCGGCCCACATGCCGAAGTCGGTGGTGATCAGCCCGTTCTTCGACTGGGACAACGACCGGCACCCGCGCACGCCGTACAACGAGACCGTCATCTACGAAGCGCACGTCAAGGGGCTGACCGCCCAGCATCCCGAGGTGCCCGAGAGCCAGCGGGGCACCTACGCCGGCCTGTCCCATCCGGCTGTCATCGACCACCTTTCCCGGCTCGGCGTCACCGCGCTGGAGTTGATGCCGGTGCACCAGTTCGTCCAGGACTCGACC
>JANXUE010000123.1 GCA_025352005.1 Frankiales bacterium | reverse complement strand
GCCCAGGCCGTCCGAGCGCTCATGGCCCTGCTGGTCGCGCCCCCACGGATCAGCTCCCGATGGTGGTCCAGGTCGTTGGCGTCGATCAGCCATTGGCGTCCGACGCGACGTCCCGTCAGGGTGCCGGCCTGGATCAGCTCGCGGACCCGGGACTGATGCACGCTGAGGTGCTCAGCGGCCTCCGGTACGGTCAACTCGGTCATGTACACAACTCTAGCGTCAACAAGGGGGAAGTGATAGTAGCGAGCCGATGTGACATGCCCGTCGCGAGCCGCGGAGGTGCGCGGAATTGTGGAGCAGTTCTGGTAGCAGTTGAGCCCAATCCAGCCCGGTTCGCGCCCGTCCGCCGAAGACCGAAACCTGCTCTGACCTGCGACGATGTACTTGAGCGGACCCCGTCGGACCCCCTCGGCCCTAGCTGTTAATCGGAATGTTCCTGGTTCGAGTCCAGGTGGGGGAGCTCTGGCCAGGGCTATTGCCGTCCTGGTGACGTGATGAGCCGATCGGCCCCCATAAAACCCCCGTCTTTGACTTCGGGCGGTGCAGCCCCCGGCTCGGGTGGATTCTCGGACTCAACTCCAGGGGCTGGACGACGACCTTCCGCCGAGTCATACTTGAATTCATACTCAAGGAGGGCTGATGACGGGAGCAAGTCCAGCGGGCGAGCCCGCGCAGTCGAGGCGCCGAGGCGCTCGCACGGGGAGCAGCCTCGACACTATCGCCGCAGCAGCAGCCCCATCCCGGACCGCTCCAGCCCCTGGAGCGACCTCTCGTGAGGGTGTGGGCCGGCGGACGGTGTCGATGCCTCAGGAGGTGCTGGCCGAGGTCGACGGCCGGGTCGGTGCCCGCGGGTTCTCGCCGTACGTCGCCGAGGCCGTTCGTCGGCAGCTCCGTCACGACAAGCTCACCGATTTCCTCGAGCAGGCCCAGCAGACTGGGGGAGCGATCACCGACGAGGAGCGCAAGGCAGCCCGTAAGGCTGTGGCCGACGCCATGACCCACGCCTCTGCGGCCTCGGAGTGAGGGCTGGCGCACCGGCGTTCCAGACGCTCTTGCTGGACAGCCACGGCCTCACGACAGCCGCAGCTCACAACCGGACGTTCCTTGCGGTCCTGGAGCAAGCAAGGAACGACGACGCGGCCGTCTTGGTTCCGTGGACCGCGCTGGCGGAGGCGATGCAGGGCAAGGCCAAGCCAGCGGTGATGTACGCCTTCAGTCGCCTCGAGCTGGTGGCTGTCGTGGAGCAGGACTACCGAGACGCCGCCGAACTGATGGACCTCGCTGGCATGGGAGGCCGCACCATCGACGCGCTCGTGGCCGCGGTGGCGCGCCGACAATCTCGACCGGTACTGATCGCCACCAGCGACCCACGTGACCTTCGAGCACTGCTGCAAGATGACCGAGGCATCGGCGTCCTGCCGGTCTAGGAACCTTGTACGGACTGGCGGCCGACGCCATCGGAGCTACCTGTCGAGGAGGTGGCCCGACGGTTGCCGGGTGTGGATCACCGGCATATCGGCACCTACCCTCGCCGGGTGCCAAGCAAAGAGCGGCGACCGTTGGCCCCCCGTCCCTGCTCGGCGAGTGCTGAGGCGAGCGCAAGAGCCGTGACGGTCATCAACCGAAGCTGATGACCGTCCGGCGTCCGACTCAAGTGATTACCGCTTCGCGAGCTCCAGCCACGCCAAGTCACCGACGATGCGGGTCTGGCTCGTCATTGAGGTGTTGCCCTTTACCCACGCGGCGATCGCTTCGTCCGCGGCTTTGGCGTGCTCTTCGGACTCCCACTGGCTGATCGACACCACTGTGTCGCCATCGAACATGACGCCATACGAGATGTATCCTGGCGTGCCTGTCACGATGGGGATGACGCCAGCGCGGGCTTTCGCCTCCAACTCGTCCCGGTCGTCCTGGTGCGTGTACGTAACAACTCGTGCATACATGGCCGAACCCCCTAGACCGACGTCACGGCCGGGCCGGTTGCCCCCCCAGGTCGGTTCCCGGACGGTATACCCCATCGATCACCAGGTACAGGAAACGCAAGTCTGGTCGGCGTCCGCAAAACGGTGCTCTATGCCGGTTCCCATCGGTGCGAAGAGCACTTCTGAGTTGGTCCCGCGGGGGCAAGCGCACCCTGTGTTGGATCCGCAGCGACACGCTCGCGGCGAGTCAATGCCCGTCAAATAGAACGCTCGCGAAGGGCGCTTCGATGACGCGATGCTAACGCCGCTTGTCATCAGTTAAGTCTCGTCGCTGTCCTGGTCGATGCTGCCGGCAGGGCTACCTTGCGTTCGTGGGAGACATTTGCAGGGAGCGGCTTGCGCTTGTGGAGTGGTTGGGTCAGCTCGGTCCGCAGGACTGGGACCGCCCGAGCCTCTGCGAGGGGGTCGTTGCCGGCGCGGGTGATGGCGTTCTTCTCGATCGGGATGGCGCTGTACTCCGAGGGCTCTTATGAGGATGTGCTGGCGCAGCTGACCGATGGGCTGTCGTGGGCCTCGGGTTGGCAGGAGGCGTACAGCCCGCCGAGTAAGTCCGCGATCTGCCAGGCCCCGGCCCGTCTGGGATCGGAGCCGTTGGCCGCGCTGTTTGCGCGGGTCGCCCGCCCGATCGGTGCCGAGCAGACGTCGGGTGTGTGGCTGGGGGACGGCGGCTGGTCGCGATTGACGGGACGTGTCTGGATGTCGCCGACACGGTCGCGAACAGCGCGCACTTCGGACGTCCGGGGGTCAGCAAGGGTGAGCAGGCTGCCTTCCCGCAAGCCATGGTCGTGGCATTGGCCGAATGCGGCACGCACGCGGTCTTCGCCGCCGAGATCGGCACGTACTCCCAGTCCGAGGCCACCTTGAACGGCCCGCTGTTGGACCGACTCGAGCCAGGGATGCTGCTCCCAGCCGACCGCGGATCGTCAGGAAGGTCTTCGACGTGGACAGGCTTGGGAGCTGACTTGTCGGTGCGGACTCACCACGCTCCTGGCTGGCGCACCTGCGGGGGCTCACGCCTGCCGCGGAACGCGCTCAAGAGCCGATGCTGGTCCGGGTCATCGGCCACACCGTCGATGACGGACGCGAGAACCCCACCACCTACAGCCTGTTCACCGCACTGTTGGACCCCGCCCAGGCCAGCGCGGTCGACCTCGCCGTGGCCCACACCAGGCGGTGCGAGATCGAACTGACCTTCGACGAGCTCAAGACCCACCAACGTGGACCCCGTACTGTGCTGCGATCGAAGTCGCCCGACCTAGTCCCTCCAAGAGAACTGGGTACACCTGTGCTGCCGCTACGCGATCCGCTCCATGATGGCCGAGGCCGCCACCCGTCCGCAGCAGGTCGTACAACCCGTCTGAACTGCAGGTATGCACGTGCGCGGAGAGCCCCGGACATCCCTGGCCCTAGCTGTTGATCGCAATGTTCCTGGTTCGAGTCCAGGTGGGGGAGCTTGCCTACACCTCCACTGACGTGTGGCGATGCCGGTCGTTGGGATCCCATGACCGCCTGATGAGGCCCTGAGCCGGTAAGGCACGCTGACCCCATGCCTCGCATTGCCCGCGCCGACGACGTGTCCCGCGACGAGCTCGTGGAGTTTCTGCGGCATCGTCACCGCGCCCTGCTGATGACCCGGAAGCGGGACGGCTCTGCGCAGCTGTCACCGGTCTCCGCCGGAGTGGACCCCCTTGGCCGGATCGTGGTGGCGACGTACCCCCAGCGGGCCAAGACACGCAACGCACGGCGCCATCCGCAGGTGTCGATGTGCTTCCTGTCCGATGACTGGGACGACGACTGGGTGCAGGTCGACGGCACGGTGGAGGTGCTCGACATGCCGGCCGCCACGGAGGCCTTCGTCGACTACTACCGCAGCATCGCCGGCGAGCACCCGGACTGGGAGGAGTATCGGGCTGCGATGGTCCGACAGGACAAGTCGCTATTGCGGGTCACGATCGACCGGTGGGGTCCGGTCGCCACGGGTGGGTTCCCGCCCGACATGATGCAGAGCTGACCACATCAGCAAGGTACGTCGGTGAGCGAGCCGTTCGGTGCCTCAAAGTATGATCGGACGCATGACCTTCTCTGACTTCACTGCCCTGCTCCCGAGCGGCGCTCGCATGCCCCTGCTTGGCTTCGGCACCTGGCAGATCAAGGGTGAGGAGGCGGTCACCGCCACCGCCGCAGCACTGGCCGCTGGCTACCGGCACATCGACACAGCGACGGTCTACGGCAACGAGGCCGAGGTCGGGAGCGCTCTGGTCGGCGTCGCGCGCGCGGACGTCTTCGTGACCACCAAGGTCCCGCCCTCTCGTCGTCATGCCGAGCTCGACACCCTGCGAGAGAGCTTGGACCTGCTCAAGCTGTCCTATGTCGACCTGTGGCTGGTCCATTGGCCGGAGGAGGGCGCGGAGGTTGCCATGTGGGAGCAGCTGCTCTTGGCCCGGGAGCAGGGCCTGGTCCGTGATGTCGGAGTCAGCAACTACTCCCTGGACCAGCTCGACGAGCTGCAGGCCGCGACAGGCGTCGTACCCGCTGTGAATCAGGTGGAGTGGAGCCCGAAGCTGTTCGACCGTGCGGTACAGGACGGGCACGCGCAGCGCGGCGTGGTGCTTGAGGGCTACAGCGCCCTCCGCGGTGGCACTCTTGACGACCCGGTCGTCGTCGACATCGCGGAGCGGCTGGGGGCGTCGCCGGCACAGGTGATCATCCGTTGGCACCTGCAGCATGGCGTGGTGGTGATCCCGAAGTCAGTGGACCCGAAGCGGATCCGGAGCAACGCCGACGTCGGCGACCTCGTCTTGGACGAGGCAGACATGGCCTCGCTCGATGCGACCAGCTCACAACCGGCGAGCTAGTCCCGCCCAAGGAGTCCCCGTTGGGCCAGATGGCCGTCAGGTTTTGGCCCTGACGGCCGATGTTGAACCATGCCCCGGCATTCGCTCGGCCCCAGCGGCGTCCGTCTTTTTGTCCTTTATGCTGTGGCGAGCCTCATTCCGGTAGTGATGCTCGGTGTACTTCTCGCCGGACAGGCGGCCGCCCAGGCCAACGCCCGCGGGCTGGCTCGGGCCAGCGCGGACGCCCGCCTTGTCTCGCAGGGCATCATCGCACCGCTGCTAGGAGACGCACCGCTGCCGGCCGGGCTTGGACCGGCCACGCCGAATCTGCGGCACAACATCGCTGCGATCGTGGCCGACCGGCAGGTGCTTCGCCTTCGGCTACGCGATCTTGACGCCAACATTGTCTTTACCTCAGACGGCAGCAGCACGACCGAAAAGGACGAGGCCGCCCGGGCGGCTCGGGGGACGACGATCGCGTTTCTGCCCACGCTTGAAGCCGACAACGGCGCTGGCGGGATCCGGGTGGCGGAGGTCTACGCCCCGCTGCGGGCCGCCAAGACGGACTCCCTCATCGGGGTGGTCGAGATGTACCTGCCGTACGCGCCGATCGCGGCTGACATTGACGCCCAGCGCCGGGCTCAGACCCGGACGCTGGCGGCCGGTCTGGTCGTGCTGTGGCTGGTGGGGCTGGCCGTCACCGGCGCCACGACCCGACGCCTGCGTCGATCGGCGCGAGACAATGCCTTTCTGGCCGCTCACGACCCTTTAACCAGGCTTGCGAACCGCCGTGAGCTACTGCGGCTAGCCGCACGGATGACGGCGCGGGCTCCAGCGGCCTTGCTTGTGTTCGACCTGGACCGGTTCCGTCAGGTTAACGACGCTCTCGGCCACCAGATCGGCGACCGACTACTCGATGAGGTCGCGGATCGCCTGGTCGCTGCTGCCGCACCCGGGGAGGTCGTTGCCCGACTTGGCAGTAACGAGTTCGCGATGGTCATCGGCGCCGCGAGCGACGAGCAGGCCCTGGCTCGGCTGACCGACATCGCGGCACTGCTCACGGCTCCGCTCACGCTGGACGGCCTGCCCGTCATGCTCGAGTACTCCACGGGATACGCCCTCTCACCTGAGGACGGCACGGATCCGGACATGCTGCTGCTGAAGGCAGAGGCAGCTATGTTCGCCGCCAAACAGGCAAGTCTGGGTCCGATCCGCCACCGCGCCGACCTAGACACGTTTGATGCAGGTCGGCTGCGGTTGCTCGGTGAACTGGCGGCTGCCATCCGGGCAGACCAGCTCGTCCTGCATTACCAACCCAAGATCAGCCTGACCTCCGGAGCTGTCGCCTCGATCGAGGCACTGGTCCGGTGGCAACATCCCTCGCTCGGCCTTCTCTACCCTGACGCGTTCCTCCCTGCAGCTGAGCAGACCGAGTTGATCGAGGCGCTCACGACATGGGTGCTCGCAGAGGCGCTGGCGGCGATGAACCGGCTTGACCCGGCTGGCTGGTTGACCATCGCCGTGAACGTCTCGGCACGAAACCTCAGCAAGCCCAACTTCGCGTTGGCCGTGCTGGCCGCGCTGACCAAGGCCGCTACCCCATGCGCGCGCCTCGTTGTCGAGATGACCGAGACGGCCGTTCTCACCGCCCCCGAGGTCGTCGCGGCGAATCTCGCCACGCTGGCAGCAGCCGGCGTGACTATTTCCATCGACGACTTCGGCGCCGGTCAGACCTCGCTCGCCTATCTCGCCCGGCTACCGATAGGCGAGCTCAAGATCGACCGATCTTTTGTCCACGGCATGAGTGCAGACCCTCGGACCGCCGCGATCGTGCAGTCGATGATCGACCTCGGCCACAGCCTCGGCTATACCGTCACCGCCGAGGGGGCGGAAACCGAAGATGACGTCACCGCCTTGACCGTCTCCGGGTGCGACCAGGTCCAGGGCTATGTGTACGCACGCCCCTGCCCGGAGTCTGAGATGGCGACGTTCCTCGCGGCCAGGACAACCCACGAATCTTGGCTCGGGTGACGCCACGGTAGGTAGCGGTGTTGGTCTCCAGACAGACGGGCCGGATGGTCAGCCCGTGAAGGTGCTGGTCGAGACGCCACCCGCCGCGGTGTGCGGTCCATACCCGCCACCCGCGTCGTACGGGGTTTGCGTAGATGACGTGAAAGCCAGCGTGGGCGTGTTTTCCTGCTGGCCCGGCCACGTCGGCAGCGCGAGCTCGCCGGACTCGGACTCGGAGCCGGTTCCTGGTGCCGTCGTCGACCAATGGAAAGGACCGCTGGAAAGCGCCGGCTTGTCCCAGGCGATGGCGCTGCTAGGCGACCATAGGTTGGGGTCATCGGGCCTCATCGGCCCCCCAACCGCTCATGGCACGCGCCGCATCGTGGCGGACCAGCTGCTTACCGGAATGTTCCTGGGGACCATTGGCCCTGGACGCCTCGCTGTGGCGCACGAGACTGGGGTGATGAGGCTCGACGAGCACAAGAGGAGCGCCGACCACGACGTCGGCAGTACGCCACGGGGGGGCCTGGAGATCGCCGGGATACTGGAGGAGCTCCACGCCTTCAGGTGGCAGTCCACCTCGCCGTCGTGACGGTTGTCCGTACGCGACCCGAAAGCGACAACGGATCCCTGTTGGGCATGACCGTGCACGACGCGGGCACATCGCAGATGTCCCTGGTGCTCGCGGCCTGCGGCAGTAGTCCCGAGGGGTTGTCGGACGGTGAGGCGAGCGATCGCCTGGCCCAGGTCGGTCCCAACGCGGTCCGTAGTCATCACGCCC
This sequence comes from Frankiales bacterium, assembly GCA_025352005.1. Classification (GTDB taxonomy): domain Bacteria; phylum Actinomycetota; class Actinomycetes; order Mycobacteriales; family SCTD01; genus RYN-111. Next base: position 6,693 of record JANXUE010000123.1, on the reverse strand, counting down.
AACCGTTGAAGGTCCTGGCACGGCAACTGGACAGCCCGGTGCTCCTGTTGCTGGCGGTGACGGCAGTCATCAGCTTCTTTCTCGGCCAGCGCACCGACACGGTGGTCATCGGCACGATCCTGCTGGCGAGCGTCGGCCTAGGGTTCCTCAACGAGTACCGGGCTGAACGCGCCACCGAAGCGTTGCACTCCCAGGTCACCCACACCGCGGTGGTCCAGCGCGGCACCGCACCCGTCAAGGTCGATGTCACCGAGCTCGTGCCAGGTGACATCGTGCACCTCGCCCTCGGTGAGGTCGTACCAGCCGACCTCCGGCTGCTTCAGAGCATCGGCCTGCAGTGCGACGAGAGTGTGCTGACTGGTGAGTCGCTGCCCGCGGACAAGGGCACCGACGCGGCCCCGGTCGGCTCGGCCCTCGGCGACCTCACGTGCTGCGCGTTCATGGGGACCGTCGTACGCGCCGGCACCGGCCAGGGTGTCGTCGTCGCGACTGGCGCCCGAGCAGAGTTCGGCCGGATCGCCGTCGGCCTGGGCGAGCGTCACCCCGAGACCGATTTCCAGCTGGGGCTGAAGAAGTTTTCGGTCCTGCTTCTGCAAGTAGCCATCGCGCTGACCAGCCTCATCTTCGTCACCAACCTGCTGCTGCACCGGCCGCTGCTGCAGTCCTTGCTGTTCTCCCTGGCCATCGCTGTAGGGATCACCCCTCAGCTGCTCCCAGCGGTGGTCAGCACCAGCCTCGCGACCGGCTCACGACAGCTGGCTAGACGCAAGGTGCTGGTCAAGCGCCTGGTGTGCATCGAAGACCTCGGCGACATGGACGTCCTGGTCACCGACAAGACCGGCACCCTCACCGAGGGCCACATCACCTTCACGGCCGCTCTCGACCCGGAGGGATCGGTCAGCGAAGCAGTACTGCTGCACGGTTTGCTGTCGACCGAGACTGACCCCGCTACCGGAGGTGGAGCCGTCGGGGGCAATCCGCTTGACGGTGCCCTCTGGGCTGCAGCCGAGTCCGCGCCGCTCGACACGACCGGCTACCTGCGCACCGGCCTGCTCCCCTTCGACCATGAGAGGCAAATGACCTCCACGATCGTTCGCGGCCCAGACGGGGCGTCCGTGCTCATCGTCAAGGGAGCGCCCGAAGCCGTTCTCGCTCGCTGTCTGGGCGTGCCGGACGCGGCCGCGGCCACCTTGAACGCTCAGTTCAAGGCCGGCAGCCGCGTCGTCGCCGTGGCCTCGCACCCCGCGGACGGCCTGACCGCACCCACGGCGGCCGCAGAGAAGAACCTGGTCCTCGATGGGTTCCTGGTCTTCCTCGACAAACCCAAAGCAGCCGCGGCCACCTCGCTACAGCGGCTCGCTGCGCTCGGGATCACCGTCAAGATCTGCACCGGCGACAACCCACTCGTTGCCGAGAAGGTCTGCACCGACCTCGGTCTGGTGTCCGGCGGCACCCTGATCGGATCAGAGTTTGACGACATGAGCGACGAAGCCCTCAGTACCGCTGCGCAGACAACGACGATTTTCGCCCGTGTCAGCCCGGAGCAAAAGGCACGGCTCATCCGCCTGCTCCGGCACCGAGGTCGAGCGGTCGGCTTCCTCGGTGACGGCGTCAACGATGCCCTCGCCCTGCACGCCGCGGACGTCGGCATCAGCGTCGACACCGGCACCGACGTCGCCAAGGACGCCGCCGACATCATCCTGCTCGACAAGGACCTCGGCGTCATCGCCGACGGGGTCACCGAGGGCCGCCGTATCTTTGCCAACACCATCAAGTACGTCCTGATGGGTACCAGCAGCAACTTCGGCAACATGTTCAGCGCCGCCGCGGCCTCGGCGGTGCTCAGCTTCCTGCCGCTGCTGCCGAGTCAGATCCTGCTCAACAACCTGCTCTACGACACCAGTCAGCTCACCATCCCGACCGACCACGTCGACCCCGAGCAGCTCCGAGCCCCCTCACACTGGGACATCGCGTTCATCCGCCGGTTCATGTTGTTCTTCGGCCCGCTCAGCAGTCTGTTCGACTTCCTCACCTTCGCGCTCATGATCGGTGCGTTCCACGCCGGCCCGGCCCTGTTCCGCGCCGGCTGGTTCGCCGAGTCCCTCGCCACCCAGACCCTGGTCATCTTCGCCATCCGCACCCGACGCAGCCCCTTCACCAAGAGCCGCCCGAGCCTGCCGCTGCTGCTCGCAGCTTTGGGCACCGCCACGGTCGGGGTCCTGCTTCCGCTGTCCCCTCTGTCGCACCTGCTCGGCTTCGCCCGTTTGCCGCTGGGTTTCTTCCTCGCCCTGGTCGGCATGGTGATCGCTTACCTGATCCTCATCGAGCTCGCCAAGCGCCTGTTCTTCGCCGACTCTGAAGGCCGGTTGCCGCACCTGCGCCAGCGAGGACAAGAACACCGCATCCACCGCCGCGCAGCCAGATTCAGCACCGGCAGCCCCCCGACGCGCCGCTCATAGCCCCCCGAGCGAGCACACAGTCCGTCGGTCAGGACTTCGCTATTACCCCCCATGAGGAGGACTCGATGATCGCGGTTCCGCACGACACCAACGACACCCTGTTGGCTCCTGTTGCTCTCAGGCTAGATCAGCAGCTCGAGGAGTTGAGCGCCCTCGACCAGAAGGAGTTGCTCTACTTCGTCGCCTTGAGCACCGACCGAGAGCCGCATACCCACGAACGCCGATGCGAGTTGCTCATGACCCCGGCGACCCGGGAGGTGGATTGCCACGGTTAAGGACCTTTCCTGGGACCAGCGCGGTCTGCGGCTCACTCATGGGGGCGCCATCTCGTCCTCGGGCTGCCGTCCTCGGTCAGGGCCTTCCTCGACCAGGTGTGATGCATGGGGTGGCGGGCCAGGCCCCCTGCGACCTGCGCTGCGCTCGTCGGATGACCAAGGCCATCTCGAACCCGGGACCTTCGGACCTAGTGAAGGCAGCGCTGCGGGGCCATCGTGGGACCTGAGGAGGAAGCCATGAGTCTGACCCTGGTCCCATCCCCGGTCTGGCCCATGGAGCCAGCCTCGAGTTCAGTTGTGGCCACCCGAATGGCCTGGTACGCAGCGGTGGCCCGCCTGGCGCCGTCGAAGCACAACACCCAGCCCTGGCGGTTCGTCGTCTGCGGCAGTTCCCTCGAGGTGTGGCCCGACCCGAGGCGGATGCTCCCCGAAACCGACCCGGACCATCGAGAGTTGATCATCTCGTGTGGCGCCGCGGTGCACTTGGCCTGCGTCGCGGCTCGTGCCCTTGGCCACCAGCCCGCCGTCACGATGCTGCCGGACGGGGCGGGCGGTTGCCTGGCTCGCCTGGTCGAGGTCGGCCCCTGGGAGATCTCTGAGCGGGACCGGGAGTTGCTCGCCTGCATCCCGACCCGTCGCACGGACAGGGGTCCGCTTGACGGCGGCGCGCTCCCGCCCGGCCTGCCCTTCCTGCTGCAGTCCGCGGCGGCGGTCGAGGGCGCCTCGCTGCGGCTCGTCAGTACACCGGGGGACCGGAGCACGCTGGTCGGCCTGGTGGAGCGAGCAGACCGGTTGCTGGTGAAGCGTGGCCGGGTGGACGAGGAGCTGGCCGGCTGGCTCCGGGCACCCGGAGACCCAAGGAAGGACGGGGTGCCCACCGACCACACCCGGGGAGCCGCCGCGTCCTACCGGGCGGAGTTCGTACAGCGCGACTTCTCGACCCCTGGCTCGCGGCCGGCACAGGATCGGCCGGGCATCGATCGGCCGGTTGTCGGTGTGCTGTGCACCAGCAACGACCGGCAAGCCGACTGGCTGGTGGCCGGCCGGGCCTTGGGCGCGGTGTTGTTGTGCGCTGCTGCGGCCGGCGCCCACGCGTCCTACCTCAATCAGCCCATCGAGGAGTCTGCGATCCGCAACGAGATGTGTTCTGCACTCAGCCTCACGGGCCAGGCCCAGCTGGTGCTCCGGCTCGGTATGGGTGGGAAGGTCGAAGCCACGCCCCGTAGGGATGCCAACCGGGTGACGTTCCACACCGATGGCAACGCAGGATGAGGAACAGCGTCGTGGGTGTCCGTCGGGCCACCTCAGCGCAAGATCCCGGGTTCATCGACCACATGAGAAGCAAGAAGGCCGCGGTCGCCCGGGTCTACCTGCCGCCGGACGCGAACACGCTGTTGTCGACCATCGATCACTGCCTGCGCAGCCGCAACGACATCAACGTTGTGGTCGCCGGCAAACAGCCAGCGCTTGACTACCTGTCGGTGGAGCAGGCCGTGCTGCACGGCGCCCGCGGCCTCGGGATATGGGAATGGGCCAGTAACGACGACGGCGGGCTACCCGATGTGGTGATGGCGTGTGCTGGCGACACTCCCGATCGGCCGGTGGTCTTCGCCTTTCACGGCTATCCCGCACTGATTCACCGTCTGACGTACCGACGTGCAAACCACCACAACATCCACGTCCGCGGCTACAACGAGGAAGAGACCACCACCACGCCGTTCGACATCGTGATGATGAACGACCTGGACCGGTTCCACCTCGTCATGGACGTCATCGACCGCCTGCCGGCCCTGCAGGCCCGGGCCGCTCACCTGCGGCAGGAGATGGTCGACAACCGTGCGCGTGCTTGTGGTTAATGCCGGCTCCAGCTCCCTCAAGGTCGACCTGGTGGCAGGCGGTGTGCGGCAGCAGTCGTACGACGGCCTGCCGACCAAACCGCCAGCTGTCGATGCCGTGGGGCACCGAATCGTCCACGGCGGCCGCGATCTCGTGGAGCCCGTTCTGATCGACGACGACATGGAACAACGGCTGCGGGACCTCGTAGACCTCGCGCCGCTGCACCAGCCGAAGTCCCTCGACGGTCTCGCCGCGGCCCGTCACCTCCTGCCGAAGGTGCCGCACGTAGCCTGCTTCGACACGGCCTTCCATGCGACGCTGCCGCCCGCGGCGTACACCTACGCCCTGCCCCTGGCGTGGCGCGAGCGATGGGGTGTGCGGCGTTATGGCTTCCACGGCCTGTCACACCAGTGGGCCTCACGTCGAGCCCACGAGATCGTCCCGAGCGCTCGGCGGGTCATCACCTGCCACCTCGGAGCCGGCGCCTCACTCGCCGCCGTCCTGGACGGGCGGAGCGTGGACACCACGATGGGCTTTACGCCCCTGGACGGGCTCGTCATGGCCACCCGAAGCGGCGCCATCGACCCCGGACTCATCACCTGGTTACAGGAGCACGAGAACCTTGACCCGCAGCAGGTGGCCCACGCACTCGAGTACGACTCGGGACTGCTCGGCCTGGCCGGCACCGCGGACATGCGCGAGTTGTTGACTCGTCAGGACGACCAGGCCCAGCTCGCCCTCGCGGTCTACCTGCACCGCCTCATCACCAGCATCGGGGCGATGACCGCCTCGCTGGGAGGGCTGGACGTGCTCGTGTTCACCGGCGGCGTGGGAGAAGGTGCCGCAGAGGTTCGGCGCCGCTGCGCGATCGGTCTCGACTACCTCGGTGTGCGCGTCTCGGATCATCTCAACGAGACCGTCCACGCCGACGCGGACATCAGCCTCGACCACAGCCGGGTCAAGACCCTGGTCGTGCAGTCCCGCGAGGATCTTCAGATCGCGCGGGACGTCGGTGAGCTTCTTGCTCCGCGGACGGCAACCGGACCGCCCTCGTGAGACCCTGGATCCTGTGAATGATGGGGCGACCCACTCCCACGATGGAAGGACAACACGATGGCACTGTTTGACAAGGTCAAGGCCCAAGCCGAGGCGCTCGCCGACAAGGCGCAGCAGGGCGTAGCCCAGGGGAAGGAGAAAATAGAGGACCTCCAGGCCAAGAAGCACCTGGACGGACTCCTGCGCGACCTCGGCGAGGCTGTGCACGCCCACCGGCGCCAGGGTGGAACGGAAGCTGACGTGGACCGCGCGTTGGAGGCCGTGGACACCCATCTGCGGCAGTCAGGCGAGGCGCCGCCCTCGATGCCGTCGTAGGAACCCGAGCTCGGTCCGTCCACTCCTGCGTTGGCGCAGGTGTGGGTCAGCCTTCGTCGGCCAGGGCCAAGTCCTCGATCGACAGGTGGCGGGCCACGACCTGACCTGCGATGTGGTTCAGCCGTTGGCCGTGGTCGCGTGCGTAACGACGGAGGAGGACGAATGCGGCTGCCACGTCGACTCCGCTCCGTTGGGCCACCAGTCCCTTGGCCTGCTCGATCAAGACTCTGCTGGTCAGGGCTGCCTGAAGCTCATCGCTGATGGCCATCTGATCAGGAACGACCCGCGCGTGCACGAGCGCGAGGCTCGCCACGTCGGCGAGCGCTTGACCCAGGGCGAGGTCCTGGGCGTTCAGCTGTCCCGGGGTGTCTCCGAACAGGCCCAGTGCCCCCAGCACATTGTTCCGTAGGCGTACGGGTACTGCGTGAACGCTGGCGAAGCCAGCAGCTCGGGCGGCGGGTACGAACTGGGGCCAGCGCGCGGATAAGTCCACGAGGTCAGGGACGAGTACGGGACTGCCCGAGTGGAAGCAGTCGCGGCAGGGCCCCTCGTCCCGTTGCAGCTGCAAGACCTCCAACTGGCGCGTCTGCTCGTTGGAAGCGGCCAGGACGTGAAGGACACCGAGCCCGTCGGCAATGAGCAGCCCTGCGGACCTGATGTCCAGCAACCGAGCGCAGTGGGATGCCAGTTGATCCAGCAGGTCCACGATGTCGTAGCCCGTCGCCAGAGTGCTGGTCAAGGACATGAACGCC
>JANXUE010000087.1 GCA_025352005.1 Frankiales bacterium | reverse complement strand
CTGGGTCGGGGAAGGTGAGATCAGTGCTCATGAGTCGAGGCTGCTCGACGCCGGCACATCCGTCGCCGAGTGGGTCATCCGGGTCGTCCGCACCGTCGCCGACACCGGCGCGCCGTACCGCCCGTCAAGGTGGTCCGCGAGACCTGGGGTTCCGCGCCCGAGGGCCTGCGGAAGCTGGTCGCTGCCGTCTGATTCCCCTGGCGAGCCACTGACCCTGGCCCGCCCGCGGGTCAGTGCCTTCTCGTTGTCTGCCGGCTTCGCGTCAGGACGCCACCGGCACCCACGAGTGCTGCCCCGAGGGCAAGGTAGGTGTCCAGGTCCAGGCCGGTGAATGGTAGGTGGCCGTTGCCACCTGCGGTGCCCCCGCCACCACCGCCCGCCAGGTTGCCGCCCCCGTCGCCCTTGATCGGGGTGCGCTGCGGCGTGGGGCGGCAGATCAACCTTGGGACGGTCACGGTCAAGGTCTGCGGGTCGATGGTCGCACTACTCGGTTGTGGTGAAGGCTCGGGCTTGCCATGGGGCGCTGGGTTGCTTGGGACGACGCGACACCGAGGCTGAGCCGCCTGCGCGGACGGGCCCGGGAGCATTGCCACCCCCACGAGCATCACCCACAGTCCCTGTCCCCCCCTCATGCACCCCAGTATCGGCGGAATCGTCTCCGGCTCCCATTTGCAGAGATGAACACCTGACGCACGGAACGCGAACCGGTGTGACGCCTGACCACGTAAGGTGCGGATCGGCCATAAAGAGACGTGGGGCGCGGGTGGCCGTGACCGCCACGTTGGTCGCCCAATGCCGCTCCCCATGTCGAGAATTGCAGCAACTCGCAACGTCTGATCTTCGACTTGGGCAGACCTCTCCCTCCGAGGCCGTAGGGGGATCCCAGCAGCTCCGGAGAGCCGTGGGGAAGGTATCGGAGCCTCTGCCCGAGCCACTTACGGGGATGGACCGGTTGCGTATTCCCGTCGTTCACCTGACGTTCATCCACGTCCTGAGACTAGGGAGAGGGAGAGTCGACTCTCCCTGATGGCTTGAGGAGAGTTGGCCTGTGACTTCGTTGGACATGCTGGAGACCTCCCTTGCCCAATCCGCGCCGGGGTCGTCCGCCGCGGGGCTGGAAGCGATCAACGTCAGCGCCTGGTTCGGATCGAACAAGGTGCTGGAGCGGGTGAACCTCAGCATGCCGCCAAGAACAGTGACCGCGCTGATTGGCCCATCGGGCTGTGGCAAGTCGACCTTCTTGCGGATCCTCAACCGGATGCACGAGTCGGTGCCCTCCGCGAAGCTTGCCGGCGAGGTGTTACTCAACGGCGAGGACATTTACGCCGCTGGTCAGCGGGTCACGGCCACCCGCAAACGCATCGGCATGGTCTTCCAGAAGCCGAACCCGTTTCCGGCGATGTCAATCGCCGAGAACGTGAGTGCCGGCCTGAAGCTCACGGGGACCAAGCTGGGCCGCACGGACAAGGCCGACCTGATCGAGCGTTGCCTGATCCGCGGTGGCCTCTGGAACGAGGTCAAGGACCGGTTGGACACGCCTGGCCAGGCCCTGTCGGGCGGCCAGCAGCAGCGGCTCTGCATTGCGCGGTCGCTGGCCGTCGACCCCGACGTCCTTCTGATGGACGAGCCCTGCTCGGCCCTTGATCCCACCTCGACCCGACGCATCGAGCAGACCATCGCAGATCTCGCGCCGGACGTGACCATCGTAATCGTCACACACAACATGCAGCAGGCCGCCCGGGTCTCGCAACAGTGCGCGTTCTTCCTGGCCGAGCAGGGGACGCCGGGTGGAATCGTCGAGACGGGTACGACCAAGCAGATTTTCGAGCAGCCACGCGACAAGCGGACCTCGGACTATGTCAACGGCAGGTTCGGGTGACCACCGCTGAGCTTGACGTTCCCCGTGAGCTGACTCAGGTCTACTCGAGGACTGACCGGATCTTCCGTGGCACGTCGAGCGGGATCGGCGCCTTCGTCCTGGTCCTCACAGGGTCCATCGGCCTGTTCCTGGGCTACCAGGCCATTCCCACGCTGCATCGCTACGGGTTGTCGTTCTTCACCCAGAGCCAGTGGAACACCGGCGAAGACATTCTTGGTCTGTCCGCTGTACTGCTCGGAACCCTCGAGGTGGCTTTGGTCGCGCTGCTCGTCGGGTTCCCGCTCGCTTTGTTCACGGCGGTTTATATCAGCGAGTACGCGCCGCGCCGACTCAAGGGCATCGCGATCGCCGCAGTAGACCTCATGGCCGCAGTCCCGTCCATCATCTACGGTCTATGGGGCTTCTTTCTGCTACAGCCGCAGGCGATCCACGTCTCGCGGTGGCTCGCTCAGCACTTTGGCTGGATCCCGATTTTCCACGTCGACACGGATGCAAATTCTGCCTCCTGGGCCCAGACCAAGTTCACCGCCTCGGCTTTCATTGCCGGTCTGGCGGTGTCCATGATGGTTATCCCGCTCGCCTGCTCGGTCATGCGCAGTGTGTTCGCGCAGGCTCCTCTGGGTGAGCGCGAGGCCGCCTTGGCGTTGGGATCCACTAAGTGGGGCATGATCCGATCGGTGGTGATCCCGTTCGGTCAGGGGGGCATCATCGGCGGGACGATGCTCGCGCTCGGGCGAGCGCTTGGAGAGACGGTCGCCGTCCTGCTGATCATCAGCCCAGCCTACGACCTGAAAATCAACATCTTGTCAGTCGGGACGCAGACGACGTCCGCCCTTATCGCCAAGGACTTTGGCGAGGCCAGCTCTGCCCAACTATCCGCTCTTCTTACTGCCGGTTTCGTACTTTTCTGCCTGACACTCAGCGTCAACACCGTTGCTGCCATCTTCGTCAATCGCAGTCGCAGTGGCGCGACAACGGAGATCTGAGTCGATGACGACAGTGGATGTTCGGGCTGAGGATGACCTGCAGGTCGTGCACGCGGCCCCGACCACGTTGACGAGTGACGTGCCGCGTGTCATCGGCACCCGGTCGTTTGACGACCGCGCCTCGTGGCTGTCTGCGATGGCGGGTGCGTTTGCGATGGTCTGGATCTCCTATCAGGTCACCGGGTGGTCGGGTCGCCTGGGGTTCACCCTCCTGTGGTTCGCCACTTACCTAGCCGTGTACGCAGGGCTTACAGCTTTGGGCAACCCCCGGCCGGTGGTGATCGATCGGCTCTCCGGCGCGATCGTCGCCGGAGGAGCGGCCATCGTGGGCCTGGCCTTGGTGTCCACGCTGCTCTACACGTTCGCGAAGGGACTGCCG
>JANXUE010000010.1 GCA_025352005.1 Frankiales bacterium | reverse complement strand
GACCGCGATCGACAACAGCCGCCTCGACCAGACCTACAACACGCCCGCCGTTGCGACGCTGATCATGCTGGCCGACCAGATCGAGTGGATGAACGCCCAGGGCGGCCTGGACTGGTGCGTCCGGCGCACCGCCGACTCCAGCTCCCGGCTGTACGGCTGGGCGGACAAGACGGCGTACACGACGCCGTTCGTGACCGACCCGGCGCTGCGCTCGCAGGTCGTCGGGACGATCGACTTCGACGACAGCGTCGATGCCGCCGCCGTCGCGAAGGCGCTGCGTGCGGCGGGTGTCGTCGACGTCGAGCCGTACCGCAAACTCGGTCGCAACCAGCTGCGGGTGGCGATGTTCCCCGCGGTGGAGCCGGCCGACGTCGAGGCGCTCACGGCCTGCATCGAGCACGTGGTGGAGCACCTGTCCTGACCAAGCCCGAGCCGCTCCGGCAGGCCTGGGTGCCACGCGTGGTCAACCTGGCGCTGGCGGCCTTCTTCCTGTGCTTCCTGGTCCCCGTCGCGCTCTTCCTCGGGGACGTGCAGCAGACCTCCGCAAAGGTTCTGCTCGTGCTGCTCTCGCTGCCGTTCGTGCTGCTGACCATCCTCTGCCTCGCCTCCGCTGCCCGACCGGGCTGTCTCGGCCGGGCTGCCCGACGAGCGAAGTCCCGGCGGACCCCGCGGGCCTGAGAGCTGTTTTCGGCTGCTGCATTCGGCCTGCTCCCGGTGACCCCCTGCGGCCCCGAAGCGGCTTACCGGTAGGCGCCCCCGTGCGGACGTGCACGTGCGGGTGCCGCCGCGCCAGGTGCGGCTCGAACGTGAGGCCCCGGGTGCGCGTCAGGAAGCTCGCGGCCACGAGGGCGCTGACCGCGCAGACCAGGCCGCCGACCAGCAGGCTGGCTCGCGGCCCGAAGCGCTCCGCGAGGACCCCGACCAGGGGCGCGCCGACGGGCGTCCCGCCCAGGAAAACCAGCACGTAGATCGACATGACCCGGCCACGCACCTCGGGTGCGCAACCGAGCTGGACGATCGCGTTGGCGGTGGTCGTGAACGTCAGGACCGCGGCCCCTGTGGGCACCAGCAGCAACGCCATCGTGGCGAAGGTCGGCGCAACCCCGACGACGATCTCCAACAGGCCGAAAGCCAGGGCGGCGACCAACATCGTGCGGACCCGGGGCAGACCAGGGCGGTGGGCGCTGCTGAGAGCCCCCAGGAGCGACCCGACAGCCAGCGCCGAGGTAAGCAGACCGAAGGACCCCGCGTTGGCGTGGAAGACCTGCTTGGCGATCAGGGCGAGGGTGATCTGGAAGTTCAGGCCGAACGTGCCGACCATGAAGACCAGCAGGATCGGGACGTATAGGTCGGGTCGGGCCCGGACGTAGGTCAGGCCCTGTCGCAGCTGGCCCCGGCTGCGGGCCTGCCGGCCGCTGGGCCACATTTCCGACGGGCGCATGAGCAGCAGGCCGGTGATGACCGCGAGGTAGCTGACCGCGTTGGCCAGGAACACCCAGGCCGTGCCGACCCCGCTGATCGCGAGCCCGGCCAGGGCCGGGCCGACGATGCGGGCAGAGTTGAAGGTCGCGCTGTTGAGGCTGACCGCGTTCGGCAGGTCCTCCGGACCGACCAGGTCCGACACGAACGACTGCCGCACGGGCGTATCGATGACGCTCGCCAGCCCGAGCCCGAAGGCCAGCGCGTAGACCTCCCAGAGCCGCACCGCGCCGGTCAGGTCGAGCAGTCCGAGAGTGAGCGCCAGCAGGCCCATGGCGACCTGCGCTCCGACAAGCAGCCGCCGCTTGTCGTAGCGGTCGGCGAGGACCCCGCCGTACAGGCCGAACAGAAGGGTGGGCAGGAACTGCAGGGCGGTGGTGATGCCCAGGGCGACGCCGGAGTTGTGCGAGACGATCAGGACCAGCCAGTCCTGGGCGACGCGCTGCGCCCAGGTGCCGGACAGGGAGATGGCCTGGCCCGTGGCGAACAGCCGGTAGTTGCGGACCTTCAGCGAGCGGAACGTCGGGCTCATGCGTCGGCCAGCCGGTCGAGCACCCTAGCCGCCTGCCTCAGCACCTCCAGGTCTGCCGGGTCGAGGTCCCGCATCCGCTGGGCGAGCCAGGCGTCGCGGCGTCTGCGGTCATCGCGCAGCAGGGCCCGCCCCTCTGGGCTGACCGCGACGAGGACCTGTCGACGGTCGGTGGGGTGGTCGGTGCGGGTGACCATCCCGGCCAGCTCGAGGGCGGCGACGACCCGGGTCATCGACGGCGGCTGGACCCGCTCGTGCGCCGCCAGCTCTCCCGGGGTGAGCGGACCGTGCCGGTCGAGCGTTCCGAGGGCCGCGATCTGGCTCAGCGACAGCGAGGTGTCCGCGCGCTGACTGCGCAGCCGACGCGCGAGCCGCATGACCGTCGTGCGGAGCTCGGACGCAAGGGCGGTGTCAGCAGCAGGCACATCCTTAGCATAGGTCATTACCTTTGCTAATGAAAATCGACCGCGTACCGTCGTGGTCGTGCCTCTCGCCCAGCGACCAGACCCCGAACCCCTCGAGACCGACGATGTCAAGATCGTCGCCGGCGGGACCGCGTTGTGGGCCGTGGCCCTGCTGGTGCTGCTGGCCTTGAAGTCGACAGGCACGCAGGTGCACGGCTGGTGGCTGGTGATGTGCCTCGCCGGGATCGCCCTGGGCTTGGTCGGCGTCAGGTACTGCGGCCGCCGCAAGCGGGCGGTCGCGAACCGACGGGGCTGACCGGCACGCCAGGTAGGCAGGCTCAGCTGGCGTGACCATCCGGCGTCTCGTCCTCCGGCGACGGCTCGGCGGCGACCAGCTCGAGCTCCTCGTCCTCCACGACCATGCCGGCCGCCAAGGTGCTGTGGGTCAGCTCGACGGAGGTCTCGCTGTGCGCCCCGCAGCCATGGTCCAGCGACACGACCTGCGCGTCGTCGGGGGCGTAGCCGTTGGCGCAAACGCCGAAACCGGCCCCCAGGGCACCGGCGAGCGGGACCCGGAAGGCGCAGGTGAGGCACTGGGCGGGGGCCTGCCGCGCCATGGCCGAGGACGGGCCGCGGTCGCCGTCGTACCACCGCTCGGCGGCATCCAGACGGCCGTCGAGGGACAGCACGCGGGGACGGCCGAGGCCGAGGTCCCAGTAGGTCGCCACCGCGAGGTCGCCGTCGACGTCGGTGTAGGCGGGGACGACGCGCGGGTCGTCCGGTCGGGGCGGCAGCAGGTCACCGGGGGCGAGGTCGCCGGGCTGGACCCGCTCGCTCCAGGGCACCCAGACCGGCGCAACGAGCGCGCCACTGCCGGGCAGGAGCACGACTTCGTCGACGGTGACCTCGTCGGAGCCCGCTGCCCGGGTCACCGTGACGGCCCAGTGCCACCCGACGTACGCGGGGTCGCTGGTCGCGAACGAATGCGTGGCCACCAGGTCCTCGTCCGCCGCGACACCGAGATGGTCACCGACAGCGGAGCCACCGGCCTCGACGGCGACGCCGCGCGCGAGGTCGACCGCGGCGGCGCAGACAGCGTCAACGACCCCGGGGGAGGGCTCAGCCACGTCGTCTGAGGTGGGATCGGTCACAAGGTCGGTCAGCGAGGGCACCCCACCAGTCTCGCTGACCAGCACGTCGGCCACCGGAAGGGCCTCGCGGGAGTCGGGCGGGGGCTGCTCGGGCGACCCCGCGTCGGGCAGGGACAGGCGAGCCCCGGATACCCTCGTCGTGATATCGCGCAGCCTGCGGCGCATGCTAGCCATGGCTGTAGTCCACCATTCGTCGCCCGCACTCCACCACTTGACCCCCACACTTCACCACTCGTTGCCCACGACGTGCCACGTACCCCGGAGCCCCCGCATGCCCGCCCCGCGCCCGCTGCTCACCGCCGTCGCCGGCACCGCCCTGCTGCTCACCGTCGCCGGGTGCCAGAAGCCCTCGCCGGGCGTGACCCTGGTCAGTGCGGGCCGTTCCGCGCACGCCGAGGCCGTCCAGTACTGCCGGGGCGGGAGGTTCCTGACGAAGGCCAACGGCAATGAGTGCCCCGGCACCGGCAAGGCCGTCACGGTCCTGCGGGTCCGCCAGGGCGACACGGTTGGGGTCGACGTGGACAAGAAGCTGGCCGATACCGGCTGGTACCTGTACGACACCGACCGCCAGCAGTCCCTGGGCTTCCAGGACACCCTCTACGCCACGCTGGTCGCCGACTTCGCCAACCGCCCGCTGCCGGGCGTGGTGCACCTCGAGGTGCGCGAGATCGACCACAAGCCCAAGAACGACAAAGACCTGCCAAAGGTCTTGGGGCAGTGGAAGTTCCAGCTGGTCGTGAAGTGACGGCCGGCTAGCTGAGGGCTCAGGCCTCGAGCTCGGCGGCGATGGCCCGCAGGATCTGCGCGACCTTGCGGCCGGTCTCGCGGTCGGGGTGCTTCCCGCGGCGCAGCGAGGGCTGCACCTTGAGCTCGATCAGTTTGATCGTGTCCTCGACCATGATCTGCAGGTCCTCGGCCGGACGCCGGGCAGAGGCCATCGTGGGCGGCTCGTCCAGGACCCGGACCGACAGGGCCTGCTCGCCACGCTTGCCCGCCGCGACCCCGAACTCCAGCCGCATTCCGGGCTTGAGCTCCTCCACGCCGTCGGGCAGCGCGGTCTTGGGCACGAACACGTCGCCGCCGTCGTCGCGGGAGACGAAGCCGAAGCCCCTGTCCTTGTCGTAGAACTTGACCTTGCCGGTGGGCACGTCTGTCGCCTCTGTCTCGCCTCGGTGGTGGGGTAAGGCTATCGGCCGCCGCAGCGGGCTGCGCGGCCAATCTGCCTACCCTGGTGGCATGGCCCGCCACGCTGCCCCCCCGACTCGTGCACCCGGAGACTTTCTGGTCAGAACCGGAGCGGTCGTCTTCGGCGTCGGTGTGGTCGGCGTCCTGCTCATCCTGGTGCCCTTCCTGCTGGGCAGCCGGGGCTCGGCTCCGATCGCCCTGGACCTGCTCGCCCTGCTCTTACCGGTCGGCTTCGGTCTGGCCCTGCTCGGGCTGCTGCGCGGGGCGCGCGCCCACGAGTAGGTCGTTCATCGACCCCGACCTAAACTCCCGCACCTCGACGGAGGCAAACCCCTCCCTCCGCACGGCGGCCTCGGCGCTCACCGTCCACCGGCCCAAGGCCTCCCCGTCAAGCTCCACCCGGGCGCGGTTCTCCCCCAGGTCTCGCACCCGCACGTCCCTCGGCGACAGCAGCGCCCGCAGGCCCGTCTCGGCCCGGTCGACCCGTGCCAGGCCGGTCGAGGTCACCGCGATCCCATAAGCGATCCGGGAAGCGAGGCACGCCATGGCAGGCTTGTCCGCCGTGGTCAACCCCCACTGGCGCGACGCCTCCCGGATCTGCGCCTTGGTCAGGCCGGCGTCGAGCAGTGGCGTCGCTGCTCCGCGCTCGGCGGCGGCCCGGATCCCGGGGCGGAAACCCGCCACGACGTCGTCGGCGTTGGTACCGGTCGCGACCTGCGCGCGCGCCAGCTCGTGGGCCAGCGGCCGGAGCGTGTCGAGCAGCGTCGCCTTGCAGTGGAAGCACCTGTCGCTGCCGTTCTGCACGTAGCCGTCCCGCTGGAGCTCATCGGTTCCGGGGGTGACGTGCCGCACCCCGAGCGACGCCGCGAACGCCTGGGCCTCGGGCAGCTCGGTCAGGGCGAGGGACGGGCTGACGGCGGTCGCCGCCGTGACCTTTTCCGCCCCGAGCGACCGCACCGCAGCGGCCAGCAGGAAGGCGCTGTCGGCCCCGCCAGAGAAGGCCACCAGGACGCTGCCCAGGTCGCGTAACCCCTTGTCCAGCAGGTGAAGTCGCTCCTGCAGGACGAACTCCTCGAGCCACTCGGGAAACCCGCTCAGGTCGTCGGCGAGGACGTCGGCGCCCTCGGGGGCCGGGCCCCCGGTCCGGACCCCGTAGGCGAGGGCCCCGGCAAGGTGGGCCCCTTCGACGTCATGCGGGTGGTCACCGACGTAGACCTGCGCGCCTCGCTGCCGGAGCGCGTCGCCCTTGGCCTCCCGCCAAACCCATCCGACGACCTCGTCGACCTCGAGCCCGAAGTGGTCCAGGACCTGCTCGGCGAGCGCCGCCATCTTCGCGGTCACGATGACGACGCGGCCACCGAGGCGGCGTACCGACTGCAGGGCCTCGTGGGCGCCGGGCAGCAGGAGGGAACGCCGGACGCCTTGCTCGGCCATCAGCGCGCGATAGCGCCACGCGACCCGCTCGACATCCTGCGCCGGCACCCAGCAGGCGAGTTCCTGCTCCAGCGGCGGGCCGAGCCGGGACGCCCAGAGCTCCCCGTCGATGGCGACGCCCTCTTCCTCGGCCAGCACTGCGGCGACGGCGACCACCGCGGGCCGTGAGTCGACGAGGGTTTGGTCGAGGTCGAAGCCAACGACGAGGTCCACAAAGCGGAGCCTACGGGCGACAGCCTCGGCTCGCCGACATAGCAGATCTGTTATATTTGTACCATGATCGGTGGCGAGCTCGTGCGGGAGGCGCGGAGGCGTAGTGCGCTGACGCAAGCCGAGCTGGCCGAGCGGGCGGGCAGCACGCAGTCCGCAATCGCCCGGCTGGAGTCGGGCCGGACCAGCCCTTCGCTGGACCAGGTCCAGCGACTCATGCGGCTGTGCGGTTGGGAGCTGCTGGTGGAGCTGGCCCCCTTCGACGACAGCGACCGCCTCCAGGCCCGCGCCCTGCGCGCCACCAGCCGGCTCGAGCGCCTCGCGCTCAACGACCAGTCCGTGCGGCAGAGCGAGGAGCTGCGGGGCGCCGTCGCCGAGGCCGGCCGTGGCTGACTTCGACGGGATCGCCATCCTCACGGTTCTGGCCGCCCACGACGTCGATTACGTGGTGATCGGCGGCTGGGCCGCGGTCGCGCAGGGCTCACCCATCCCCACCCGCGACGTCGATGTCGTCCCCGAGAAAGAGAAAGACAACCTCGCCCGGCTGTCAGCGGCCTTGACGGAGCTCGACGCCCGGATCCGCAACGATGACGAGGGCCTGCTCCCGTTCCGGCACGACGCGACCAGCCTGGCCGGCTCGCTGTTCTGGAACCTCACCACCAAGCACGGTGACCTCGACCTGGCCTTCGAGCCGTCCGGCACGCAGGGCTATGCCGACCTTCGCCGGGATGCGATCGCCGTCACCCTGCGCGGCACCCCGGTGCTGCTCGCGTCCCTGGCCGACATCGTCCGCAGCAAGGAGGCGGCCGGCCGCGACAAGGACCGGCGGGCTCTGCCGATCCTGCGGGAGCTCGTCGCGGAACAGCTGCGCGCCCGGCGGCCACCGAGGACGGACCGGACCGACCAGAGTCCACAGTCCTGAGGCCACGACGCGCCGCTGCGCGCCGTCGCGACTACCGTAGATCGGATGACCAGCAGCCCCTCCCGCGCCGGCGGTGAGTCCCCGCGCAGCCTCGCGGACTCGTTGCGTGCCTGGTCCGACGAACGACTGGCCGGCCTGCTGCAGACGCGGCCCGACCTCGCCGTACCCGTCCCTCCTGACCTGGGCGTGCTGGCCGCCCGCTCCGCCGTGCGCCTGTCGGTGCTGCGGGCGCTCGATGACCTCGACGCGTTCCGGCTCGGCCTACTCGAGGCGCTGAGCCTGCAGGAGCAGGCCATGACCCCCGCGGCGATCGAGGACCTCGTCGGCAAGGCCGGCAGGGACGGGCTGGCCGCCCTGGAGGACCTGGCACTCGTGTGGTCCGACGGGCGCATGGTGCACGTGGTCGGCAGCGTGCGCGAGGTGCTGTCGACAAGCGCCGGCCTGGGCCGCCCCGTGGCGGCGCTGCTCACCCTGATCGGGCCCGGCCGGCTGGCTCCGATCGAGCAGGCCCTCGGCGTCACCGGCACCGAGGGCGTGCTCGCGGTCCTGCACGACCCAGCCAAGGTCCGAGGCCTGCTCGAGCAGGCCGGCGAGCAGGCCCGGATCGTCGTCGACCAGCTCGCGGCCGGACCTCCGCTGGGGGCCGTCCGCGACGCCCGCCGGGTCGCCACTCCCGAGGAGCTCAGCAGCCCGGTCCGCTGGCTGCTCGCCCACGGCCTGCTCGTCGCGATCGACGAAGACACGGTCGAGCTCCCCCGTGAGGTCGGCCTGCTCGCCCGCGGGGGTCCGCAGCTGAAGGTCAAGCCCCCGCTGCTGACGGCCAGAAGGGTGGGCGTCGCCGAGGTCGACCGAGCCGCTGGGCACGAGGCCGCCGATGTCGTCGGCAAGGTCGAGGCGCTGCTCGAGTCGTGGGCTGCCATGCCGCCGACGGTGCTTCGCTCCGGCGGGCTCGGCGTGCGGGACCTCAAACGGGCGGCCAAGGAGCTCGACGTCACCGAGGCGGCAGCTGCGCTGATCGTCGAGATCGCCTACGCGGCAGGGCTTCTGGACACCTCACCCGGGGTCGACCCGGACTGGCTGCCCACCCCTGCCTTCGACCGCTGGGTCGCCTCACCGGTCGAGGACCGCTGGGTCCTGCTGGCCCGATCGTGGGTCGTCATGACCCGGCTGCCGGCCCTCGTCGGGATGCGCGACGAGCGCGACAAGGCGCTAGCCGCCCTGTCCACCGACATCGAACGGTCGTCGGCTCCCGTCGACCGGCGACGGGTCCTGGACCTGCTGAGCGAGACCTCCCCCGGTACGACGACCACGGAGGACACCGTCCTGGACGTGCTGGCCTGGCGGGCTCCCCGCCGAGGCGGGCGACTGCGGGACGTGTTGCCCTCGTGGGTGCTCGGCGAGGCGGCGGCTCTCGGACTGACCGGTCGTGGCGGGCTCTCCGGCTTCGCCCGGCTGCTGCTCGACGGCGCCGACCGCGAGGCGGGCAAGGCCCTGGCCGGACTGCTTCCCGCACCACTGGACCACGTGCTCGTCCAGCCCGACCTGACCGTCGTCGCCCCGGGGCCGCTCGAGCGCGACCTGGCCCGCGAGCTCGCGGTGGTCGCCGACATCGAGTCGACCGGTGGGGCCACCGTCTACCGGGTCACCGAGGCCACCGTGCGTCGGGCCCTCGATGCCGGCCGCACCAGCACCGACCTGCACGAGCTGTTCCGGACCCGCTCGCGGACCCCGGTGCCGCAGTCGCTGACCTATCTGGTCGACGACGTGGCCCGGCGGCACGGACGGCTCCGGGTCGGTTCCAGCGGGTCCTACCTCCGGTGTGACGACGAGGCACTGCTGACCGAGCTCCTTGCTACCAAACGGGCCGACCTGCTCGGGCTGCGCCGGCTCGCGCCGACCGTGGTGACCAGCCGCGCCAACATCAATCAGGTCCTCGAGGTGCTCCGTTCCCTCGGACACGCCCCGGCAGCGGAGTCACCTGACGGCGCGGTGATCGTGGCGCGCCCCGAGGCCCGTCGGACCGCCGTGAGGCAGCGGGCCACGAGGCACGGCGAGCCGATGGCCCTGCCCGACGAGCAGGCCCGTCTGGCGGTGATGGCGCTGCGCGCCGGCGACCTCGCCGCCCGCGCGGCCCGACGGCACCCGGTCACGATCAGCCACTCCATCGACACCCTGGCGTTCTTGCAGGAAGCAGCCCGGGAGCACCGACAGGTCTGGCTCGGCTACGTCGACGCCCAGGGCCGCTCCACGTCGCGGGTGGTCGAGCCACGGTCGGTGGAAGGTGGTTACGTGACGGCCTATGACCACCTCCGCCAGGAGGATCGGACTTTTAGCGTGCACCGGGTCACCGGCGTCGCTGAGGTGGCTGAGGCGGAAGGTGTCTGATCCGATGAGCGTTAGGGAAAGCTGTGGAGAACAATGACTACTGACGGACCGCTCATCGTCCAGAGCGACAAGACCCTTCTGCTCGAGATCGACCACCCGCTGTCGGGGGAGTGTCGGCAGGCGATCGCTCCGTTCGCCGAGCTCGAGCGCTCCCCGGAGCACGTCCACACCTACCGGCTGACGCCGCTCGGGCTGTGGAACGCCCGAGCCGCCGGGCACGACGCCGAACAGGTCGTCGACGCCCTCGTTCGCTTCAGCCGGTATGCCGTGCCGCACGCCCTGCTGGTCGACGTGGCCGACACGATGGACCGCTTCGGCCGGCTGCGCCTGGAGCAGGACCCGATCCACGGGCTGGTCCTGAAGACCACCGACCGGGCCGTGCTCGAGGAGGTCTATCGCAACAAGAAGGTCTCCCCGATGCTCGGGGAGCGGCTCGACCCCGAGACCGTGATCGCCTTCCCGTCCGAGCGGGGGCGCCTCAAGCAGGCCCTGCTCAAGGTCGGCTGGCCGGCTGAGGACCTCGCCGGCTACGTCGACGGCGAGGCGCACCCGATCGAGCTGGTGCAGGACGGCTGGGTGCTGCGCGACTACCAGCAGATGGCCGTCGACGGCTTCTGGCACGGTGGCTCAGGTGTGGTCGTGCTGCCCTGTGGCGCGGGCAAGACCCTCGTCGGCGCGGCCGCGATGGCCCAGGCAGGCGCGACCACGCTGATCCTGGTCACCAACACCGTCAGCGGGCGGCAGTGGAAGTCCGAGCTGCTCAAGCGCACCACCCTGACGGAGGAGGAGATCGGGGAGTACTCCGGGGAGAAGAAGGAGATCAAGCCGGTCACCATCGCCACCTACCAGATCATGACGACCAAGAAGAAGGGCGAGTACGCCCACCTCGACCTGTTTGGGGCCCGCGACTGGGGGCTCGTCGTCTACGACGAGGTGCACCTGCTGCCTGCCCCGGTCTTTCGCATGACGGCCGACCTGCAGTCCCGCCGCCGACTCGGCCTGACAGCGACGCTGGTCCGCGAGGACGGCCGCGAGGGCGACGTGTTCTCCCTCATCGGCCCGAAGCGGTACGACGCGCCGTGGAAGGACATCGAGGCGCAGGGGTGGATCGCCCCGGCCGACTGCACCGAGGTCCGGGTCACCATGACCGACGCCGAGCGGCTGGCCTACGCGACCTCCGAGCCTGCGGACCGGTACAAGGTCGCTGCGACCGCCCACACCAAGATCGCGGTGATCCGTAAGCTCGTCGAGCGGCACACCGGTGACCAGGTGCTGGTGATCGGGGCCTACCTCGACCAGCTCGACGAGCTCGGCGCGGCGCTGGACATGCCGATCATTCAGGGGTCGACGAAGAATGCCGACCGCGAGGTGCTGTTCGAAGCGTTCCGCCGCCGCGAGATCCCGGGCCTGGTGGTGTCCAAGGTCGCCAACTTCTCGATCGACCTGCCCGAGGCGGCAATCGCGATCCAGGTCTCCGGGACGTTCGGCTCCCGCCAGGAGGAGGCCCAGCGCCTCGGCCGGGTCCTCCGCCCCAAGGCCGACGGCCGCTCCGCGCACTTCTACACCGTCATCTCCCGGGACAGCGTCGACCAGGAGTACGCCGCGCACCGCCAGCGCTTCCTTGCCGAGCAGGGCTACCCGTACACGATCGTCGACGCCGACGACGTGCTCGCTGAGTAGCTCGTGGACCAGGCGACAGACGCGGTCCTGAGGGATCTCGAGGGGAGGCACACCGAGCTCGTCGAGCGCTGCGCCGAGCAGCGCCGGTGGTGGGTGGAGCAGTGGCCGGAAGGTCATGAGTTCCTCACCTGCCTGCTCGCCCAGGACGTCCAGGAGGCCGTCCGCGAGCTCGACCCCACCTGGCCCCTGTGCCCGGAGCACCACGACCACCCGCTGCGCGTCGAGCCCGACCTCGGCACCGACCCGTTCTGGGTCTGCGAGAAGTCAGGCCTGCCGATCGCACCGATCGGGTCCCTGCACTAGTCGCGGGTCCTTTCGCCGATGTGCCAGCTTTCGGCTCGCGGGCTTGACGGGTGAGGCGCCCTGGACAATGTCGTTTCGCCGCTTCCCCGTCATCGCTGCGGTGAGCGTCGCCCTACTCGCCTCCTTCGGGCTCACCCCCCTGCTGGCCTCCCCCGGCGCCTCCGCCGAAACGACCATCGGCGTACCCCTGCCGACCACGCTGCCGGTGCCGACGCAAAGCGCAGCCCCGCTGCCCCCCGGCGCCCCTGTCCC
Organism: Frankiales bacterium; assembly: GCA_025352005.1. Lineage (GTDB taxonomy): Bacteria > Actinomycetota > Actinomycetes > Mycobacteriales > SCTD01 > RYN-111. The sequence continues at coordinate 304 of JANXUE010000010.1, read as the reverse complement.
GACGGCCGTCCCGCTGCCCGTGGTGCCTGGCCTGCCCGTCGTGCCGGGAGCTCCCGTCCTCCCGGCCGTCCCGCTCGTCCCCGGGACGCCGCCGAAGGGGGCCGCGCCTCCGCCCGGGGCGGTCCCGCTCGCGGGCTTCGGCTACCTGCCGTTCGGGCGTTACGTCGACGACGGCCTCGGCAGCTCGGTCGGTAACGCCGGTGTGGTGCCCCAGGGGAGCTTCGCGCTGCCGTCGCCGTACAGCTACGAGCAGCCCGGATACGACACCAACACGGTCGAGACCGCCGCCGACGCCGCGCACCAG
>JANXUE010000319.1 GCA_025352005.1 Frankiales bacterium | reverse complement strand
TGCTCCAAGCGCTGCAGGCCGACGCCCGCACGTCCTATGCCGACCTGGCCAAGTTGGTCGGACTGAGCCCACCGAGCGTGCACGATCGGGTCCGCAAGCTCGAGCGTGACGCAGTCCTGCGGGGCAGCCACGCCGACGTCGACCCGAAGGCTGTCGGCTTGGGCGTGTCGGCCCTGGTCGGCTTGAACCAGCGCGAGGGCGTCGAGTCCGACGCGATCGTCGAGGCCCTCCAGGCCATCGAGGAGGTCGAGGACTGCTGGTTCGTGGCCGGGGAGGAGGCGTTCGTGCTGAAGGTCAGGGTCGCTGACCTCGAAGCACTGGACCGGACCCTGTCGGTGCTGCGCCGCGTCCCTGGCGTGACGCGTACCCGCACGACCGTGGTGCTCTCCACCCGCTTCGAGGGCCGTCGTCGGATCCCGCTGGCCTGAGCTGCGGACTACGCTGGGCCTGTGGACGAGCAGGGCACGGGTGAGCAGCGCATGAGTGAACAGGCGGGGACCTTCGTCGTGCCTGAGGTCTCGGTCCGGCGGGCGGCGCTCACCTATGCCCTCGGCCGCTTCGGGGTCTTCGCGCTGCTGGGCTTGCTGATCTGGTCCGCCACCGGGTTCGCGGGCCGCCAGCTCAACGGCCTTCCGCTTCTGCTCGTCGCGTTGCTGCTGTCCTCCGTCGTCAGCTACTTCCTGTTCTCGCGGCAGCGCAAGCAGCTGGCGACCGCGCTGGCGGCCCAGCGCGAGGCGAAGACCGAGCAGATCGCCCAGCGCCGCGCCCGGCTCGACGACGACCGCGCCTAGTTCGGCAGGGCTGCTCGCGGTCGCCGTGCGGGCCGACTGCGTTGGCCTCGCCACCGGCGACAGGTCCTGGACGGCAGCGCCCTGCGACCTGGGGGCCCTCGAGGCCGGCCGTCCGCGGTGGGTACTGTGGAGCGCGTCCTCGACGCCGCTGCTGCCGCTGCGCCCCCGGCGGGTCTGGGACCTCGCCGCCGTTCACAAGGTCCTGTACGGCGGACGCCGCGACGACCCGGTCGCGGTCTGGGCGGCTGCCCACGAGCTCCCCGTGCCGGCCCACCACGCAGGTGGCCTCATGCTGCTCGACGCCGCACTGTCACCGCTCGAGGGCTACCTCGTCCCGGTCCGGGTGGACGGCTCGCTGCACCCCGATGCCGCGGAGTTGGCGGACCCTGTCCGCTGGGCCGAGCTTGCCCTGGTCGTCCAGGCCCGCCAGGAAGCCGCGCTCAGGCAGCTCCCCGACCCACGGGCCGACCCGGGCGGCCCGCCCCTGCGGGTCGTCACGGCCTGGGCGGAGTCAGCGGCGGCGCTGCTGTGCGCTGAGCTTGAAGCCGACGGGCTGCCTATCGACGTGCGGGAGGCGAACCGGTTGGTCGAGGCGGTGATCGGCAACGGTGACAGGGCGGTCCGGGACGCTCCCGTCGTACAGCTGCTCAGGGGGGACGACGTCGACCTTCGCAACCCGTCGTCGGTCCGCGATGCCCTGCTGCGCCTGGGGATCGATGTGCCCGACACCCGGTCGTGGCGGCTCGAGGCGTATCGGCAGGCGCACCCGTTGGTGGACGCGCTGCTGACCTGGCGCAAGGCTGAGCGGGTCGCGACGACCTACGGATTTGGCTGGCTCGAGCAGAACGTTCGTGGTGGCCGCCTGCGTGGGGACTGGTCCGCTGCGGACGGCGGCGCAGGTCGGATGACGGCGACTGCGGGCCTGCACTCGCTTCCGGCCGAGCTCCGACCAGCGGTGGCCGCCGAACCGGGTCACCTGTTGGTGCGCGCCGACCTCGGTCAGGTCGAGCCGCGGGTGCTCGCGGCCGTCTCGGGCGACCGGGGCTTCGCCCTCGCGGCGGCCGAGGATGACCTCTACACGCCGGTCGCGGCGACTCTCGGCGTCGACCGGCCGACCGCCAAGATCGCCGTGCTGGCAGCGATGTACGGCCAGACCAGCGGCGCCGCCGGGCAGGCCCTGAAGCAGATGGAGCAGACCTACCCGACCGCGCTGGCGTTCCTCCGGGCCGCCGAGGAGGCCGGCCGGGTGGGCAACGACGTCCGGACCCACGGTGGCCGACTGGTGCGCGTCGGCACCGGGGGGGTGGGCCGCTTCACCCGCAACGCGGTCGTGCAGGGCGCCGCCGCTGAGCTGTTCAAGGCGTGGGCTGCGGTGGTCCGCAATGGTCTGGGCGACGGTCAGATCGTGCTCTGTCTGCACGACGAGCTGCTACTCCATGTGCCCGCAGAGCAGGCGCAGGCCGCCGTCGCGCTGCTGCACGGGGCGCTGGAGCGGACCGCCGGCCACTGGGCCCGTGGCTCGGGGGTGCGGTTCGTCGCCGACGTCGCCGTGGTGCACCGCTGGTCCGACGCCAAGGGCTGAGAGCCAGGGAAGAGGCGCTGCGAGTCCCGCGGCTTTGGCCTAGGTTGAACAGGTGGCCGACTGGGTGGTGTGGCTGGTCCTGGCCGGTGGCTTGCTGGTTGCCGAGCTGTTGACCCTCACGTTGGTGCTCGGACTGTTGGCTGGGGCGGCTCTGGTCACCGCCGGGGTCGCGGCCTTGGGCCTGCCGCTCGCGGGGCAGGTCGCGGTCTTCGGGGCGTCGGCCGCCGGGGGCTACGTGCTCGTCCGGCCCTTCGAGCGGCTGCACCGCCGGAGCCCGAGCCTTGCCACGGGGACGGCGGCGATGGTGGGACGTCGCGCGCTGGTGACCGTAGCCATAAGCAGCAGTCCCGGGCGGGTGACGATCGGGTCCGAGTCCTGGCTCGCGCGGTCGCTGATTGTCGGATTGACCTATGACGTCGGGACCTCCGTCGTCGTCAGCTCGATCGACGGCGCCACCGTCGTCGTGACCCCCGAGGAGCTCTAGATGCAAGCCCTGATCGTTTCGCTGGTGCTGGTGGTTGTCGTGCTCGCCGTCGTCTCGCGGGGCGTACGCGTGGTGCCCCAGGCGACGGCGCGGGTGGTCGAGCGCTTCGGGCGCTACCAGCGGGTGCTGGAGCCGGGCCTCAACCTGATCGTCCCGTTCGTGGACACGCTGCGACCGTCGCTGGACCTCCGGGAGCAGGTGGTGACGTTCCCGCCGCAACAGGTCATCACCAAGGACAACCTCGTTGTCGGGATCGACACGGTCATCTACTTCCAGGTCACCGACCCCCGTGCGGCGACCTACGAGATCCAAAACTATCTGCAGGCCATCGAGCAGCTGGCCGTCACGACGCTGCGCAACGCCGTCGGCAACCTGGCGCTCGAGGAGTCGTTGACCAGCCGCGAGACCGTCAACAGCCAGCTCGGCGCGGTCCTGGACGAGGCCACCGGCAAGTGGGGCATCAAGGTCGCCCGGGTCGAGATCAAGGGCATCGAGCCGCCGGTCAGCATCAAGGACGCCATGGAGAAGTCCATGCGGGCCGACCGGGAGAAGCGCGCGACGATCCTGACGGCCGAGGGCGAGAAAGCTGGGGCGATCCTGCAGGCGGAGGGTCGTGCGCAGGCCGCTGTCACCGCAGCCCGCGGCGAGGCCGAGGCCGCGGTCCTGCGCGCCGAGGGAGAGGCCACCGCGATCAAGACGGTTTACGACGCCTTGCACGCCGCCAACCTCGACGACAAGCTGCTGGCGTTCAAGTACCTCGATAAGCTCCCCGAGATCGCCAACGGGCAGGCGAACAAGGTGTGGTTCGTGCCGTCGGACCTCACGGCAGTCGCGACGTCGCTGGTCAAGGCCGTCAAGGGCGTCGGCCCCGCCTGAGCCCGTCATCGCCGTACGCAGGGAGTCGACCGTGAGCTCGCGCCGTGCCTGCCCCGGCGACATCTGGCGCTCCGTCCCGTGCGAGCAGGCACGGTACGGACCCCTTGCCGGACACCACGTAGGAGCGCGTCCCCGTGGTGCCCGGGATCACGCCCTCGTCGCCTCGATGTGCTTGACCGCGAGCTGGTTGCCAATGCCCCGCGAACCGGAGTCCAGCACCGTCCAGACCCGGCCGCGCTCGTCGAGGCAGACCTCACCGAAGTGGTTGCCCGACCCGAGGGTGCCGAACTGGGTCGCCGTGGTGACCTCCTGCCTGCCGGTGAGGCTGGTCGACGGGAGTCCGAGCGCCTTTCCTCAGGCGGCGCTGCCGCTTTCGAGGAAAGTCAGTGGACCGTCCTCGTCGCAGGTGCCACCGTCCAGATCATGACGAGTAGCGAAGTCTGGGACGAGGCGACTGCTGCGAGCTATGACGACGACGTCGCGGCAGAGTTCGCGCCCGACGTGATCGGTCCTGTCGTCGAGTTCCTTCATTCGCTGGCAGCAGGTGGCCCCATCCTGGAGTTCGCCATCGGAACCGGACGCGTCGGCCTTCCCCTGACCGAACGTGGCATGGCAGTCACCGGCGTCGAGCTGTCGGAACCGATGGTGGACAGACTGCGGCGGAAGGTCGATGAGCACACGCTTCCGGTCGTCCTCGGCGACATGGCCACCACGAGAGTCCCCGGCGAGTTCTCGCTCGTCGTCCTGGTCTTCAACAGCATCTCTAACCTGCTGACGCAAGAAGAACAGATCGAGTGCTTCCGGAACGCGGCTCGGCACCTGCGATCCGGCGGCCGGTTCGTTGTCGAACTCTGGGTTCCGCCCGTGCAC
>JANXUE010000286.1 GCA_025352005.1 Frankiales bacterium | reverse complement strand
CGAGGATGCCGCCGAAGGCGCCCTTCCTCAGGGCCTTCTCGTCCAGGACCTCGACGGTCAGCCCGACGCGCTCGGCCAGGGACACGGCCTCGGCAGCGAGCTCGATGGGGTGCAGGTGGGAGGGCGGGGTGTTGACGAGGTCGCGGGCCAGCTTCACGGCGGAGGCCACGACCTCGGCCCGGCGCAGCACGGTCTTGGCCTCGCGGCCGAGGCCGGTGAAGACGGTCAGGGTGGTCACGGGCTGCTTGTGGTCACCGAGTGAGCTGCTGCGGTACGCCGTGAAGGCATAGGCCCCGAGCAGCGCGCCCTCCGCGACGGCGCGCAGTGAGCCCGCGTCCTGCGCCGGCAGCGCCAGCGCGGCAGCGGAGGTCCCGCCCAGCCCACGGGTGGCGGCGCCGGCAGCGCGGCGCAGCACCTCGGCGTCGTACCGCTTGCTGACGGGGCCGAGGCCCACGGCGACCACGACGGGGGCCTTGGTGGCGCCGAGCGAGGCGAGGCGGGTCACCTCCTCGGCCTTGCCGGTCGCGCCCAAGCCGACCAGCGCGGGCAGCAAACTCTTGCCGAAGGCTGCGGCCACAGCCTCGGAGCCGGCGGCGAGCACGAGCCCCTTGGGGCCCTGTGCCACGCCGATCACGAGAGCGTCGGTCTTGACGGTGGCGGCCTGGCCGGTGGTCACGGAGATACTGGTCACGAGTAAGCAGCCTACCTGCGCTTGACTGGCAGGCATGAGCGTCCACACCTGGGTCACCGCCCGGATACCCGCCGGGGTGGTGCACCTCGACGTAGCCGGTTGCGGCCGGATCTCGCAGGCGGCACTCGACGCGCAGGTCGCGCACCTGCACCTGGAGGCCGAAGTGGGCGGCTACGAGGCGCAGACCTCAGCGGCCTCGGTGGTGGACGGCGGCCGGGCGGCACTCGGGGCGATGGCCGGGCTTGGCGGGGGCGACGTCGCGTTCAGCGAGAGTGCGGCGGTGTCGTTCGCGACCCTGATCGACGCCTGGCCGCTCGACCCGGGCTCCCGCATCGGCACCGTCCCCGGCGAGTACGGCGGGAACGCCCGCGTCCTGCGTGACCGAGCCCACCGGCGAGGGTGGCGGCTCGTGACCCTGCCGGTGGACGAGTTCGGTCGGGTGACCGACGTGCCGGCCGACCTGGACCTGGTGACCTTCCCGCAGGTCGCCAGCCAGCGGGGTGTCGACCAACCGGTGGCCGACGTACTGGGTGCCCTGGGTACCGGGGCGCCCCTGCTGCTGGACGTGGCGCAGTCCATGGGCCAGTGCGAGGTGCCCGCGGGTTGCGCTGCCTATGTCGGAACCAGTCGCAAGTGGCTGTGCGGTCCGAGGGGTGTGGGCTTCGCCGTCATCAACCCGGAGTGGGAGCCGCGGCTGGCCGACCCTCCCACCCTCGTCCCGGCCTACACGTCGGGCGCCCGTCGCTTCGACACCCCCGAGGCGCACGTCGCCGGCCGGGTCGGCCGGGCCCACGCCGCCCGGGCCTGGTCGCCGGCGCTGCTGCCGGTGACTGCTGCCGCCGGGGCGGCCGCGCGGGTGCTGCTCGAGGGTGCCGGTGGGTGGTCGGTGCGCGAGCCGGTCGATGCCCCGACCGGCATCACGACCCTGCGCCACCCCACCGCGGACGCCTTCGCCACGCGGGCTGCTCTGCTCGAACGGGGGGTGCTGGTGGGGGCTGTACCGGTCGTGCGCGCCGACGACGTCGACGTACCGCTGTTGCGTGTCTCGACCGCCGCGTGGGTCACGCCAGGTCATCTTGAGACCCTCGCCACTGCCCTCGTGACCTGCAGTCGCTAGCCTGCGGAGTCGTGACTGCCCTCAAGACGTCGCCCTTGCATTCCCGACATGTCGCCCTCGGCGCCAAGCTCGCCGACTTTGGCGGCTGGGAGATGCCGATCGAGTACCCGGGTGGCGGTGTCCTGAAAGAGCATGCCGCGGTCCGCGAAGCGGTGGGCGTGTTCGACGTGAGCCACCTCGGCAAGGGAGTCGTGCGCGGCCCCGGGGCGCTCGAGTTCGTCAACGCCCGGCTCACCAACGACCTGAGGCGGGTCGGTGTCGGCAAGGCGCAGTACACGATGTGCTGCGACCCCGAGACCGGCGGCGTCGTCGATGACCTGATCGCCTACGTCCGCAGCGAGCACGAGATCTTCCTCATCCCCAACGCTGCCAACACGTCCGCCGTCGTGGGGCTGCTCGCCGCGGATGCCCCGGACACGATCGAGGTCGAGGACCTGCACACGCGGTTGGCGGTCCTCGCCGTACAGGGGCCGCGTTCGGCGGAGCTGGTGGCGCACCTGGGATTGCCGACCGACCACGGCTACATGAGCTTCACCCGTTCTGCCGACATGACGGTCTGTCGGACGGGTTACACGGGCGAGAGGGGCTACGAGCTGCTCCCCCCCTGGGACGACGCCGGTGCGGTCTGGGACGCCCTGCTCGAGGCCGGCGAGGACCTGGGTGTGCTGCCGTGCGGCCTCGGTGCACGCGACACGTTGCGCACCGAGATGGGCTACCCCCTGCACGGCCAGGACCTGTCGCGGAGCATCACGCCCGTCCAAGCCGCCTCCGGCTGGGCCGTCGGCTGGGACAAGCCCGCCTTCTGGGGACGCGATGCGCTCGTGGCCGAAAGGGCGGCCGGTCCGGCCCGGTCGCTCTGGGGCCTGCTCGCCCAGGACCGAGGCATCCCGCGCGCCCACATGGCCGTCCAACGTGACGGTCGCGAGATCGGCGAGGTCACCAGCGGCACCTTCTCCCCGACGCTGCGGGTCGGCATCGGCCTGGCCCTTCTGGGGCGCGGTACGTCGGAAGGTGACGAGGTGACCGTCGACGTGCGGGGACGCACCAGCGTGATGAAGGTCGTCAGGCCGCCTTTCGTGCCGAGCCACGTCCGGTGAACGAACCGCTGACGGGGGACAAGGTGCTGCTCATCGGGATGATGGGCGCCGGCAAGTCGACCGTGGGTGCGGCCCTCGCGACCCGCCTGGGCTGGCCTTACCTCGACAACGACCTCCTGCTCGAGCGCACGTCCGGCGCGACCGCGGCCGAGGTCCTGGCCGCCGGCGGGGAGCAGGCGCTGCGCGCGGCCGAGGCTCGCGTCCTGACCGTCATGCTGGCGCTGCCCGGAGCAGTCATCGGAGGCCTGCCCGCCGGCGTCGTGCTCGACGTCTCCGGCCGGGCCCGGATCATCGCTTCGCCGAGCCATGTCGTCTGGCTCCGCGCCACCCCCGCCGTCCTGGGCCGCCGGATCGCAACCAGCTCCTTGCGGCCGTTCCTCGGGGCGGACCCCCTGGTGGTCCTGCGCCGGATGGCGGCCGAGCGGCAGGCGATGTACGCGGAGGTGGCGGACCAGGTCATCGACGTCGACACGCTGCCGGCCAGTGCCGTCGCGAGCCTGATCGTCGAGGCCCTGCCGGTCCGCGTGTGAGGCCCGGGCTGTCGTGCGAGGTTTGCACCGGACGCGCCGGCGTGTCCCCGTGCAGAGGTCACAGAACAGGGCCGCCCGGCGTCGGGGAGCGGCGCCGTCGGGTCAGCCCATCGACAGCACGACCAGGCAGACGGTCGTGGCGACCTCCGACAGCGCGCCGAGCACGTCGCCGGTGAGACCGCCCAGGCGGCGCACCGCATGGTGGCGCAGGCCCCGCGCCGCCGCGAGCGCGAGGGCGACGGCGGCGACGGTGCGCAGGACCCGGACCGGGTCGGAGCTGGTCGTGTCGAGGTCGAACACCGCGTAGCCGGCGAAGGCCGCCGCCACCGACACAGCCCAGACGGAAGTCACGCCGCGCCGGATGGTGCCGGCCACCAGGGCGCCCAGCCCTTCGGTGGCGGCGGCGGGGGTGGACACGCAGGCCGCGGTGATCGCCAGCCGTCCCGTCACGACAGCCAACAGCAGGGAGGCGGTGCCTCGGCCGGAGTGCACGCATGCGCCCAGGGCGGCGGCCTGGACGAGCAGTACCAGGATGACGGCGGCCACGCC
>JANXUE010000221.1 GCA_025352005.1 Frankiales bacterium | reverse complement strand
CAGGCCCAGGGATCTGGCAACCGTGAGCCCAGGTCCGTGGGTCACGACGTCGGCGACCGCGGTGGTCCCGGACTTCAGCAACAGGTGGGCCGAGCCGCGCGCTGCCGCCTGCCACTCCGCGTCCGTCAGGATGCGGCTCTGGACCCGTTCCGACCAGTTCACGAGATCACCCACCGCCAGGTCCGCGAAGGGCGGGCCGTACTCGAGGTGGGTGTGAGCGTTGACGAGGCCGGGCGTCATCACGCCGGTCCACTGTCGCAGCCGGGCGGCGGGGTGGCGGCGGGCAAGCACATCACGAAGGCCGACATCGGTGACCTGGCTGCCCTCGACGAGGACCGCACCGTCGAGCAGCGGCGCTCCCGACATCGTCAGCACCACCGGCGCGGCGTGCAGGGTGGCGGTCACCCGACCATGGTCGCGGGTAGGTCAGCCGGAGAAGGTCAGCTGTCCCGTCGCGGCCCCGAGGGCGAAGGCCAGAGCCGCCGCGATCAGCCCCGTGATGTCGGCGAACCTCTCCGCGCGGGTCCGCGAGACAAGCTGCCCGCTCAGGCCGCTCACGACCCCGACGGCTCCGCAGACCATGGCAGCGACAGAGTCGACAGCAAGCAGTGCCAAGCCCACCCCACCGAGTACGACGGTGAGGACCGCCAGCACCGCGTCGGCGGCGTGCGTGTCGTCGAGGTGCAGGTGCAGTGCTGTCGGGGCGTGCATCGCGACCTCCGGGGCGGCGGGTCCTCTGAGGGTCCGCCTGCGACGCCGGTTCCGCAAGGGTCTGGACCCGGGCCCACGCGGGCCCCTCTAGAATAGGCGTGTGCTCACCGTGCCGGACGCTGACCTGCTCGGGGTCAGCACCGTGCGGATCGATGACCCTGGCGCGCTGCTCGACCTGCTGCCCGTCGCAGGCGGGCTGGCCTGGACGACCGCTGACGAGGGCCTGGTCGGGTGGGGCGAGGCGGCCCGGATCGAGCTCAGCGGACCGGACCGGTTTGCCCGCGCGCAGGCCTGGTGGGACGCGCTCGTGACGACGACCCGGGTGGCCGACGAGGTCGGCGTACCCGGCAGTGGGCTGGTGGCGTTCGGGTCGTTCGCGTTCGACGGCGAGGACGCCACCTCCGTGCTGATCGTGCCGTCGGTCGTGGTCGGCCAGCGCGACGGGCAGTGGTGGCTGACGACCGTGGGTGGCGCCTCGCCCGTGCTCGCGGCGCACAACCCGCCACGGGCTCCCGAAGGTGTGTCGTTCGCCGATGGTGCCCGCGCCAGCACCGAGTGGATGGGCGTGGTCGCTGAAGCGGTCCGTCGGATCGACGCGGGGGAGGTCGACAAGGTCGTTCTGGCCCGTGACGTCGAGGTGTGCGCCTCCGCGCCCGTCGACGTCCGCTGGCCGCTGCGCCGGCTTGCCGAGTCCTACCCCGGCTGCTGGACCTTCGCCGTCGACGGCCTGATCGGGGCCACCCCCGAGATGCTCGTCCGGCTGCGCGCCGGCGTTGCGACCTCACGGGTGCTGGCGGGCACACTTCGTGTGAGCGGCGACGCCAACCAGGACCTGCGCCGCAGCGAGGACCTCTCCCGGTCGATCAAGGACATCGAGGAGCACGGTTACGGTGTCCGCTCGGTCGCTGACGCCCTCGCGCTGCACTGCCGGGACGTCGACGTCCCCAGCAACCCCTTCGTGCTCGAGCTCCCCAACGTGATGCACCTCGCCAGCGATGTCACGGGCACGGTCACCGACGGTGCCACCTCCCTCGAGCTGGTCGCCTCGCTCCACCCCTCCGCGGCGGTCTGCGGGACCCCGACCTCCGTCGCACTGGAGATCATCCGCGAAATCGAGGGGCTGGCCCGCGGTCGCTACGCCGGCCCGGTCGGCTGGATCGACGCGACCGGTGACGGCGAGTGGGGCATCGCCCTTCGCTGCGGCGAGATCGACCCGCAGGACCCGAGCCGGATCCGGTTGTTCGCCGGTTGCGGCATCGTGGCCGGCTCCGAGCCGTTCCGCGAGCTGGCGGAGAGCAACGCCAAGCTGGTGCCGATGCGCGACGCGCTCGGGAGCTAACCGACCGCGAGGGCCACGGCGTCCCGCAGCCGCGCGTCCAGCGCGACGGCGTCGGTGCGGTCGGTAGGAACCTCGACCACGCGCAGCCCCCCGGTCTCGGAAAGCGCCTCGGCCAGCTCCTCCCGCGTTCCCACTCTCCGGTACGACGTCCTCGTGGCCGCGCACAACGACTCGAGGTCGGCGTGGTGCGGGGTGCCAAAGACCCGTTCGAAGGCCTCGGCGTACTCCGGGCGACCCTGTTCCAGCAGCCCGAAGATCGCGCCTCCGTCGTTATTGACCACCACGAAGGTCAGATCAGGACGGGGCTCCTCGGGACCGATCACCAGACCGTTGGAGTCGTGCAGGAACGTGAGGTCACCCAGGAGCGCGAAGGCCTGCGTTGCCGGGGTTCTCGATGTCTCCCGTTGGTGCGCGAGGGCCGCACCCATCGCCGTCGAGACGACCCCGTCGATGCCGGCGGCGCCCCGGTTGGCGAGGACCCGGACGCCCGGCTTGGCGCCGGCGAGGAACAGGTCGCGCACCGGCTTGGACGAACCGACCACCAGCAGGTCCTGGGCCGTGGCGATGACCTCGGCAGCGACGACCGGCTCGCTGAGGCCCGACGCGCCGAGCACGATCTCGACGGCCTCCCGGGCGGCCTCCCCCGCGTTTTCCCACAGCGGCAACCACGTCGGGTCACTGCCTCGGGCAGCGACCACAGGGACAGAGGCCAGGATCCGGCTGGCCCGGTGGGCCGGATCGGGCCAGGTTCCAGCGGTCGCCACGACGCAGGACGGTGCGGAGGCGACGAGCCGCCCCACGGCCCGGCTCAGCGTGTGCCGTCCGACAACCAGGACGCGGTCCGGCAGGTGTCGCTCGAGCCAGCCCGGGACGCCCAGCAGCAGTTCCACCGCGTCGATCCCCTGGACCCCGGACGAAGGCTCGGCGACGACCGGCCAGCCCCGCGCACCTGCGAGCAGCGCAACCGACCGGGCAGTGTCGACGTCGGTGTCACCGACGACCACGACGGTGCGGTCGGGGAAGTCGTCGACCGACGTGCCCGGTCGGGCCGATTCGCGGCTCGTCCACGGACCACCGTCCTCCCGTCCCGGCGCGAGGTCACCGTCGACGGGGACGAGCGGCTCGCGGAACGCGAGGTTGAGGTGCACCGGGCCAGGGTCGGCACTCAGGTCGCCCGCCGCTACGGACAGCGCCCGGCAGGTGAGGCCGCGCCAGTAGGCGTCCTGGCCGAGCTCGGGCGCGCCGACCTCGACGAACAACCGCACCGCTCCGCCGTACAGCTTGACCTGGTCGACCGTCTGGTTGGCGCCGGTGCCGCGCAGCTCCGGTGGGCGGTCCGCCGTCACGACGAGCAGCGGGGTGCGGGCATGGGAGGCCTCCAGAACAGCTGGGTGCAAGTTGGCGGTGGCCGTGCCGGACGTGGTGACGACGGGTACGGGCCGACCCGACGCCTTGGCCAGCCCGAGGGCGAGGAAGCCCGCGGAGCGCTCGTCGATCCGCACGTGCAGCCGGATCCGACCTTCGCGGTCGGCGGCAGACAGGGCGAAGGCCAGCGGGGCCGAGCGGGAGCCGGGCGAGAGGACGGCTTCGGTCACACCGCCACGGACCAGCTCGTCGACGAGCACGCGGGCCAGGGCCGTCGACGGGTTCACGCCGGTGATCCTCCCGCACCGAGCGCTGCGCAGCGCGTCAGCCGCTCGCGCCACCAGCGCTCGCGCTCCGGCGACGCCTTCAGCTCCTCCAGCAACCCTGCCTCCGGTACGACCCGACCCACCGTGATCGATCCGCCGTGGCCGTCGAGGGAGTCGCGGACGACGTCGGCCGCCATCAGGCTGGTCGTTGCCAGACCGCACGCGTAGGGCAGATCGGTCAGCGCCGCGGCCAGGGCGACGCCCGCGCTGATCCCGACGGAGGTGTCGAGGGCGCTGCTGACGACGACGGGCAGCCCGCAGGCCGTCGCCACCTCTAGCGCCCTGGCGACACCGCCCAGCGGGGCCACCTTGAGAACGACCAGGTCGGCAGCGCCGGCGACGGCGACCCGCATCGGGTCCTCGGCCTTGCGGACGCTCTCGTCAGCGGCGATCAGCACCTCGACCCCTTGCGCGGCAAGGGATCGGCGTAGACGGGCCAGTTCATCGAGCGAGGCGCAGGGCTGCTCGGCGTACTCCAGGTCGAAGCGGCTCAGGGCCCTGAGCGCAGCTGTCGCCTCCGCGACCGACCAGGCGCCGTTGGCGTCGACCCTGACCCTGCCTTCCTGGCCCAGCTGGTCCCGAACGGCCGCGACCCGGTCGACGTCGTCGCGCAGGGCCTGGCCCGCTTGGGCGACCTTGACCTTGGCCGTCGTGCAGCCGGGGAAACGAGCCAGTACATCGGCCACCTGTTCGGCGGGAACGGCTGGGACAGTGGCGTTGACGGGCACGCTCGACCTGCGCGGGGCCGGCCAGCCGAGGGTGGCTGCCTCCACCGCCGCAGCGAGCCAGCGAGCGGCCTCGGGGTCGTCGTACTCGAGGAAGGGGGCGAACTCTCCCCAGCCGGCGGGGCCTTCGAGCAGTAAGGCCTCGCGGTGCGTGACACCCCGGAACGGAACACGCATCGGGATCGAGACGACGTGCACCTCGAGGTCGGCTCCTAGGGTGGTCACGTGGACACCGTCTCAGAGACCTTCGACCCGACCCAGTGGCGAGTGGTCGAGGGGTTCGACTTCACCGACATCACCTACCACCGGTCGGTGTCCGCAGGGGTGGTCCGGATCGCCTTTGACCGACCCGAGGTGCGCAACGCGTTCCGTCCGGGCACGGTCGATGAGCTGTACCGCGCTCTCGACCACGCCCGGATGTCGCCGGACGTCGGCTGCGTGCTCCTGACGGGCAACGGCCCGGCTCCCAAGGACGCCGTCTGGGCGTTCTGCTCCGGCGGCGACCAGCGGATCCGTGGACGCTCTGGCTACCAGTACGCCTCCGGCGAGACCGTCGAGACGGTCGACCCCGCCAGGGCGGGGCGGCTGCACATCCTGGAGGTCCAGCGGCTGATCCGCACGATGCCCAAGGTGGTCATCGCGGTCGTCAACGGCTGGGCAGCAGGCGGGGGTCACTCGCTGCACGTCGTGTGCGACCTCACCTTGGCCAGTGCCGAGCACGCCCGCTTCAAGCAGACCGACGCCGATGTCGGCAGCTTCGATGGCGGCTACGGAAGTGCCTACCTGGCGAGGCAGGTGGGCCAGAAGTTCGCTCGGCAGATCTTCTTCCTCGGTGAGGTGCACAGCGCCGAGGACGCGCACCGGATGGGCCTGGTCAACGAGGTCGTTCCGCACGCTGAGCTCGAAGCGAAGGCGCTCGAGTGGGGCCGGGTCATCTGCTCCAAGAGCCCGACGGCGCAGCGGATGCTGAAGTTCGCGTTCAACGCCGTGGACGACGGGATGATGGGCCAGCAGGTGTTCGCCGGGGAGGCGACCCGCCTGGCGTACATGACCGACGAGGCGGTGGAGGGACGCGACGCGTTCCTGGACAAGCGCGACCCCGACTGGTCGCCCTACCCCTACTACTTTTAGGCGTGCGCCGCCTCGTACCGGTCCCGGCGGTACCCGGGCCGGAGCTGTACCGGGCACTGCGGGCTGCCGTCGACGGTTCCGGGCCCGCCCTCCTGCCCGTGTCGAACGACCCGGCGGAGGCAGCCCGCGTCCTCGTGGCACTGAAGCCGGAGCAGCCGGTCGAGCAGGACGTGTGCCTCGTCGTACCGACTTCCGGGTCGACGGGGGAGCCGAAGGGGGTGCTGCTCACCGCCGACTGCCTGCTGGCCTCCGCGGCGGCGGCCGTCTCCTACCTTGGCGGACCGGGGTCGTGGTGGCTGCCGCTGCCCGTGACCCACATCGGGGGCCTGCAGGTGGTGCTCCGCTCCCTGCTGGCGGGGCACGAGCCGTACCTCGGAACGGTCCCCCACGAGGCCAGGTACTGCTCGCTGGTCCCGACCCAGCTGCGCCGGCTGCTCGTCACGCACCCCGCTGAGCTGGCCCGCTACGAGGCGGTACTGCTCGGCGGAGCGGCCGCGCCCCCCGACCTCCTCGACGCGGCCCGGTCCGCCCAGGTCCGCATCGTCACGACGTACGGGATGACCGAGACCAGCGGCGGCTGCGTGTACGACGGCCTGCCGCTGCCGGGTGTGTCGGTCGACGTGGCTGACCGGATCGTGCTGTCGGGGCCCGTTGTCGCTCAGGGCTACCGCCTGCGCCCGGACCTTACGGCCGCGTCCTTCGCCGGTGACCGCTTCACGACCTCCGACCTCGGGGAGCTGGTCGACGGACGGCTGCACGTCCTGGGCCGCGCGGACGACCTGATCGTGACGGGCGGCGAGAAGGTGGCCCCGCTCGCCGTCGAGGTGGCGCTGGCCGGTCACCCGGCGGTGGTCGACGTGGTGGTGGTGGGGGTCCCGGACGCCGAGTGGGGGTCGCAGGTCGTCGCCGTGGTGGTGCTGCGTGCGGACCTGACCCTGGCGGCCGCCCGCGAGGTTGTCGGTGCGGCCGTGTCCCGCGTGGCCGCGCCGCGTTCACTCGTGGTCGTGGAGGCGCTCCCGCACGTCTCGGGCGGCAAGGTGGACCGGGCCGCGGCTAGGCTCTTGGCTTTCGACGCTGTTGCTCACGCTGCGGCAGCAGATCAGGAACAGGGGCCATGACGACCGCGGCGCAGTGGCTCGAAGGGGCGCGACCGCGCACCCTGCCGGCGGCGCTGTCGCCCGTTCTGGTGGGCACCGGAGCAGCGGCCGCCGCCTCCGGCGTGCGTCCCCTTCGCGCCCTCCTCGCGTTGCTGGTGGCCTTGGCGCTGCAGATAGGCGTCAACTACGCCAATGACTACAGCGACGGAATCCGGGGGACCGACGCCGTCCGGGTCGGGCCACTTCGGCTGGTCGGTTCCGGCGTGGCCCGGCCGGCAACCGTCCGTACCGCCGCCCTGCTCAGCTTCCTGGTCGCAGCCTTCGCGGGGCTCGCGTTGGCGCTGCTCACGTCGCCGTGGCTCGTGCTCGTCGGTGCTCTCGCGATCGCTGCCGCGTGGGGTTACACAGGCGGCAAGAATCCCTACGGCTACCGGGGACTGGGCGAGATCTCGGTCTTCGTCTTCTTCGGTCTCGTGGCGGTCGTCGGCACGACCTACGTGCAGGTCGAGCGCATCACCGGCCTCGCTGTGGTCGGCGGGGTCGCCAGTGGGTGCCTGGCCTGCGCCATCCTCGTCACCAACAACCTGCGCGACATCCCGACCGACAGCACCACCGGGAAGCAGACCCTCGCGGTCCGTCTCGGAGACAGCCGCAGTCGACTGCTCTACGAGGCCCTGCTTGCGGCACCCTTCCTCGCCGTCCTGCTGCTCGCACCCTTCTGGCCGGGAGCGCTGCT
>JANXUE010000280.1 GCA_025352005.1 Frankiales bacterium | reverse complement strand
AAAGGCGACGACGTCGGGCTGGACGCCGAGCTGCTGGAATGCCCACGCCGTGCCGGTCATGCCGCAGCCGGTCTGCACCTCGTCGAGGACGAACAGCGCGTCGTGCTCATGACAAAGGGCCTGCATGGCTTGCAGGAAGGCAGGGCGGAAGTGGTGGTCGCCGCCCTCGCCCTGGATCGGCTCCATGATGAAACAGGCGATGTCGTGCGGGTGCTGCTCGAAAGCGGCCCGCGCAGCGGCCAGCGCTTCTGCCTCCCGCTCGAGGACGTCAGCGGTCGAGGACAGGTACGGCGAAGGGATCCTCGGCCAGGCGAAGTGCGGGAACCGCTCGACCTTCACCGGGTCGGTGTTGGTGAGCGACAGCGTGTAGCCGCTGCGGCCGTGGAAGGCCTCACACAGGTGCAGCACCTTGGTGCCGAGCGCGGGGTCGATGCCGTGCGCCTCGTTCCACCGCGACTTCCAGTCGAACGCGACCTTCAGGGCGTTCTCGACGGCGAGGGCGCCACCCTCGACAAAGAACAGGTACGGCAACCCCGGGTCGCCGAGGACCCGCGCGAACGTGGCGACGAACCGGGCCATCGCCACCGTGTACACGTCGGAGTTCGACGGCTTGTTTCTTGCGGCTTCGAGCAGGTCCGCGGTGAAGGCCGCGTCGTCGACGACGGCCTCGTGGTTCATCCCGAGCGCACTGGAAGCGAAGAAGGTGAACAGGTCGAGGTAGGCGTCGCCGTTGCGGGCGTCGACCAGCGTCGAGCCCTTCGAGGTGGCGAGGTCCAGGACGAGGTCGAACCCATCGACCAGCAGGTGCTGGCCGAGCAGGCCGTGGACGTCGGAGGGCGCGAGGGACACCGGAGCGATAACTGTCATGGCCCCAGACTAGCCGTCGTTCTTCCCGTTGAACACCACCTGAACCGGCGATCTGCCCGCTCAGCTGAGACCCGCACTAGGGTCCGACGGTGCCCTCGACTCTGTACCGCCGCGGCCGTGTCCGCTCGCCCGCGGATCCGTTCGCCACCGCTCTGCTCGTCCAGGACGACACGGTCGTCTGGGTCGGCCAGGAGGGGGCCGCCGAGGCCTTGAGCTCGGACGTGACGGTCGAGCTCGACGACGCCTGGCTCGCGCCCGCCTTCGTCGACGCGCACGTCCACGCCACCTCCACGGGGCTGGCCCTCACCGGGCTGGACCTCACCGGGACGACCTCCCTCCCGCAGGCGCTCCGACTGCTGGAGGACCACTGCCGCCAGGCCCGCGGCGGGGTCGTGCTCGGCACCGGGTGGGACGAGACCCGCTGGCCCGAGGGGCGCCCGCCCACGGCGGCGGAGCTGGACCGCGCTTCCTACGGGGGAGTGGTCTACCTGGCGCGGACGGACGTGCACTCGGCCGTGGCCAGCAGCGCCCTGCTCGCAGCCTGCCCGCAGGCACGCGCCCTGCCCGGCTTCGCTGGCGACGGCCTGGTCCGCCAGCAGGCACATCACGAGGTACGACGGATCGCGCAGGAGTCCGTCACGCCCTCCCAGCGCAGGGCGGCCCAAGTCGCCATGCTCGAGCGGGCGGCATCCCTCGGGATCGCGTGCGTGCACGAGTGCGGCGGGCCCGACATCAGTGGAGAGGCCGACTTCACGGCCCTGCTCGCCCTGGAGCACGGAGTGGAGCGGATCGGCTACTGGGGAGAGGTGGGGGCGACGGCGAGGGCAATCGAGCTCGGTGCGGTCGGCGCTGCCGGCGACCTGTTCGTCGACGGGGCCCTGGGCAGCCGCACGGCGTGCCTGTCCGCGGCCTACGTGGACGCGGACGGGTCCGGACACCAGTACCTGGTCGCCGAGCAGGTCGCCGAGCATGTCGTCGCCTGCACCCGCGCCGGCCTGCAGGCCGGATTCCACGCCATCGGGGACCAGGCTCTGCAGGTGGTCACCAACGGCTACAGCCAGGCTGCCCAGGCGCTCGGGGCGGACGCCGTGCGCGCAGCCCGGCACCGGGTTGAGCACGTCGAGATGGTCAGCCCCGAGCAGGTCGCCACGCTCGCGGCCCTGGGTGTCGTCGCGAGCGTCCAGCCGGTCTTCGACGCCCGATGGGGCGGCGAGAACGGGATGTACGCCCAGCGGCTCGGGAGTCAGCGGGCACGGGCCATGAACCCGTTCGCCGCGATGAGTGCCGCCGGCGTCGCCCTCGCCCTGGGATCCGACAGCCCGGTCACCGCCCTCGACCCGTGGGGGACACTGCGGGCCGCCGTACACCACCAGACCCCTGGCAGCGGGCTGTCCGCACGCGCAGCCTTCTCCGCCCACACCCGCGGGGGCTGGCGGGCCGCGCGCCGTGACGAGGAGGGGGAGCTCGTCCCTGGCGCGCCCGCGACCTTTGCCGTCTGGGACGTCCCCGGCGAACTGGTCGTCCAGACCCCCGACGACCGGGTTGCCGGCTGGTCGACCGACTCCCGAGCGGGAGTGGCCGGGCTGCCCGACCTCGACGCAGCAGACCCGCAGTGCCTACGCACCGTCGTCTGCGGCCAGGACGCCTTCGCGAAGTCGTGAGACGCCCACACTCGACCAAGTGCGTCAAGGACCGAACGAACTATCTTTGACCCCTACCGCGTGACCACGGGGGGTCGTCTTCGGTTTCGGTCCTGTTCAGTCTGTTGACATCCGCCCGACGCCGCTCGGTAAGGTCCCGATCGAACACGATGGACGACCTGCTCACGACCGGTTGTCCCGGCAACCCACCTGCGGCACCCGGTTCCCCCGGGTGTCCAACCGCAGGAGGGGACCAGGGGCGGACGGGCTCCGAGGACCCCAAGTTCCCGGAGCAGGTGAGCCGGCAGGGGGATCTAGACCCGGGCACCGGCCCGGTGGCCCAGTAGACAACGGCAACGCGCGCGGCAGCCAGCCGCGACGGGGTCGGTCCGAAGGCGCCACCGAGCCGGTGCCGTGTCCGTCTCCCGCTCTCACAGGGCCCCCGGCCTCCGAGCGGTCCCACATGATGACTGCCGCCGAGCACCACTGAGGCAGGATGGCGCGGTGCGTAGATCCGGCCCCCGGCGGCCCCGACCGGACCGTCGGCCGGTCGGGCTCTGCCGGCTGCTGCTCGCTGCCTGCTCGGGGCTGCTGCTCGATCTTGCCTTCCCGCCGCACGACGTGTGGTGGCTCGCGCCGCTGTGCGTGGCGCTGCTCACCGCGTGCACCCGCGGGCAGTCCGGCCGGCGGGGCGCGCTGCTGGGCCTGCTTCACGGGCTGGGATTGTTCGTCCCGCTGCTGGTGTGGACCGGCACGATCGCCGGGCCGGCCGCGTGGCTCGTGTTGGCGCTGCTGGAGGCCTCGTTCCTCGCCCTGCTCGGTGCCGCCCTTGCCCTGTCCAGCCGGCGGGTCGGCTGGCCCCTGTGGGCTGCCCTGCTGTGGGTGGGGGAGGAGGCGCTGCGCGACCGGCTTCCGTTCGGCGGGTTCCCGTGGGGCCGACTTGCCTTCAGCCAGGGCCACACCCCGCTGACACCGCTGGCCGCTCTCGGGGGCGCACCGCTGGTCACGCTGGGCGTGGCCGCCATCGGGACGCTGCTGGTCACGAAGCCGGGGCGGTGGAGCCTGCTCGGCCCGCTGCTCGTGGTCGCGGCCAGCGTGGTCCCGGTCCCGACGGCGGGGCCGGAAGTCACGGTCGCCGTCGTCCAGGGGAACGTGCCGCGGCTTGGGCTGGACGCCTTCGCGCAGCAGTCCGCGGTGCTCACCAACCACGCCGACGCGACCCATCAACTCGCTGCCGGCGTCCGGGCCGGCCGGCTGCCACAGCCCGACCTGGTGATCTGGCCCGAGAACGCCTCCGACCTCGACCCCTACACCGACGCCCGGGCCGCCGCGGTCATCATGAGTGCCGTCCAGGACATCGGGGTGCCGGTCCTGGTGGGGGCGGTCACCGACGGGCCGGGCCGTGACGTCAGCAACCGGGCGATCGTGTGGGACCCGACGACGGGGCCGGGCGCCAGCTACGTCAAGCGGCACCCGGTGCCGTTCGGTGAGTACATCCCGTACCGGTCGCTGGTCCGGCGGCTCAGCAGCAAGGTTGACCTGATTCCGAACGACTTCGCCCGGGGGACGGCCCCCGGGGTGCTCACCGTCGGCCCGGTGCGGCTCGGTGACGTGATCTGCTTCGAGGTCGCCGACGACGGGGTGGTGCGTGACGTGGTGAACGCAGGGGGCAGGCTCTTGGTCGTGCAGACCAACAACGCGACATTCGGCCGTAGCGGTGAGACCACGCAGCAGCTCGCGATGGGACGCCTGCGTGCGGTCGAGCACGGACGCACGGTCCTGGTCGCGGCCACCAGCGGGGTGTCTGCCGTGATCGCACCGGACGGTCGCCTACAGGCACGGTCGCAGGTGTTCACCCGGGACCTGATCGTCCAGCGCGTCGCCCTGCGGGACGCCCACACGCTGGCCACCCGGCTTGGCGGCTGGCCCGAGCTGGTCCTGTCGCTGTTGGGGCTGGGTGCGGTCCTGACGGGACGGCGCACGGGGGCCCGCGCGTGACCGTGCTCGTCATCGTCCCCACCTACAACGAGCGGGACAACCTCGAGATCATCGCGGGCCGGCTGCACGAGGCGGTCCCGGACGCGCACCTGCTCGTCGTCGATGACAACAGCCCCGACGGCACGGGAGCCATCGCCGACGACCTGGCCGCGCAGCAGGAATGGGCGCACGTGCTGCACCGCGCCGACAAGGAGGGCCTGGGGGCGGCCTACGTCGCCGGCTTCGGCTGGGCCAAGGAGCGCGGGTACGACGTCGTCGTCGAGATGGACGCGGACGGCTCACACGCGCCGGAGCAGCTGCCCCTCCTACTGGCCGCTCTCGAGCACGCCGACCTCGTTCTTGGCAGCCGCTGGGTCGACGGCGGCGCGGTCGTCAACTGGCCGCGCTCACGCGAGCTCCTCAGCCGGGGCGGTAACGCCTACACCCGCCTGGCGCTCGGCCTACCCCTCAAGGACGCCACCGGCGGCTACCGCGCGTACCGCCGGGAGGTCCTCGACACCGTCCTGGCCTCAGGCGTCGCCTCCCAGGGGTACTGCTTCCAGGTCGACCTTGCCTGGCAGATCTGGCGGGCCGGCCACCGGGTCGTCGAGGTGCCGATCACGTTCGTGGAGCGCGAACGCGGCGAGTCCAAGATGAGCCGGGCCATCGTCGTCGAGGCGCTCTGGCGGGTGACCGTCTGGGGGTTCCGGAGCCGGCGGGCCAGAGGGGGACGATGATGCCCTTACTGCTGCTGGTGCTGTTCATCGTGGTCCCGGCGATCGAGATCTACGTCCTGATCCAGGTCGGCCAGGTCATCGGCGTCCTGCCGACCATCGTGCTGCTGCTCGCGGACGCCGCGTTGGGGACGTGGCTGTTTCGGCGGGAAGGCCGTAAAGCGTGGACAGCCCTGTCGACAGCGCTTGCCGAACGCCGCATCCCGGCCAAGGAGGTCGCAGACGGCGCCCTGGTCGTGCTCGGCGGCGCGTTCTTGCTGACGCCCGGTTTCGTCACGGACGTGATCGGCGTGCTGTGCCTGCTGCCGCCGACCCGGGCGGTCTTGCGCAGACTCATGACGGGTCTGCTCACTCGCCGCTTACTCGGCGTGCCCATGCCTGGAGAGAATCGGCATCCGGTCGTAGACGGCCACGTGGTGGACGGGCGAGTCGTGGACGGCCACGTGGTGGACGGGCGAGTGGACCCTCCGGAGAGCTAGGCGCTCTTCTTGCGGGTCTTGGCGGCGTCGGCCTTGAGCTGGGCCTTGACCTGTCCCTGGTGCTCGTGCAGCACCGCGAGGCGCTCGGCGAGCACCTCCTCGAGCTCAGCGATGGAGCGCCGCTCCAGCAGCATGTCCCAGTGGGTGCGGGTGGGCTTGACGGCCTTGGCCTCCGGGGCCTGAGCGTCCCGCCGGATCGCCTGGGTGCCACAGACCTTGCACTCCCAGGTGTAGGGGATGTCAGCTTCGGCGGCGAAGGGGACGGCCGTCTCGTGCCGCTGGGAACAGTCGTAGGAGGTTAGCGAGCGCGGCGCGAACTCGGTGTGGCGGTCGCTCTCGTAGCTCACCGAGCCGAGGCGGCTTCCTCGCAGAACGCGGTCACTCATGGGGGTCCTCCGTACAAGGGGTGTCAGCGGTTCTAACGACCGGACGCCCCAGAGGATTCCCTGGTTGGCCCAGGTGACACCGATCTGCCCGGCTCGGCTGTGCGGCACGGTTTGCGCCGGCCGTTCACCCGCAGACGTAGACATTTGCCGGCGGTCCGACCTCAGGTCTACGGTGCCTTCTGCCGACCTCTCTTAGCACATGAGTCCCACACGTCACAGGAGACACGCCGTGACCATCGCTCCACGAAGCCGGCGCCGGCCAGGTGTCGCGCGTCACGCCGGGGGACTCACCCGGAGCGTCGGGGTGCTGGTCATGTGCCTGTCACTGGCCGGGGTGTCGCTCGCGGCGGCTCATGGCAGGACCGTCAAGGACCCGGCCGCGGCCGTCGTGGCCGCAGCGAAGGCCCACCTTCACGACAGCTACGCCTGGGGCGCAACGGGACCGCACAGCTGGGACTGCTCGGGCCTGACCTCGGTCATGTGGAGGGGCGTAGGGGGAGTGAAGGACATCCCGCGGACGTCGCAGCAGCAGCAGGCATGGTCGGTGCCGATTCCGGCCGAGCAGGCCCTGCCCGGCGACCTCGTCTTTTTCGGTGACCCGGCGACGCACGTCGGGCTCGTCGAGCGCCGAACCTCGACCGGCGCGGGTACGACGGTCACCATGATCGATGCCGCGTCTTCCCGCAAGGGAGTCGTCGAGCGCAACGTGTGGTGGACGGAAACGGTCGGGTTCGGACGCGTGCCACGGGCCGGCATGGTGGCGGTCCAACCATGGCGGGCGCCCACTCGGCCCGTACCGGCTCGAGCCGGTGCACCTGCTCACAAGGATCCGTCACCCCCCGCGATACGCACGACGGCCGCTGTGCCGTGGGGGCGGTCCCTGCTCACGGGACTGCCGGTCGTGGGAACGGCGCGGTCAGCCCTCGCCGCACGGGCCGTGCTGAAGGCTCGCGACGACGTGGGCAACCGGACGCTGACCGACGTCAACCTGGTCCGCAGCTCCTGGCACCGGGCGGGCGGGCGGCTGCTGCCCGCGACCCAGGCCGAGCTGGTGGCATCGGGCCAGCGGGTCGCTGTCCGGGACGCGCGCGTCGGCGACCTCATCTTCTACGGAGCGCCCATGTCGCACGTCGGGATGTACCTCGGCAACGGCCTGATCATCGACGCCTCCCGCTCCTACGGACGCGTCGTGATCCGACCGGTCTGGGCCACGCCGTCAGTGTCCTTCCTGCGCCTACCAGCCTGAGGCCACGGTGCGGCCCGGCGACCGTCCTGGCCGTCGCGTCGCCTGAAGCAACCGTCCAAGTCGCGCCGAGGACCACACCTGACCAGACTCGACGGCGTGCCCACCCTGCCCCGCCCACCATCCGGTCCCGACGCGGTGTCCTGGGTCGCCGAGCACCTCGGTCACCTGACCTGCGACGAGCCACACGCCTCCGCAGTGCGCGGTGGGCAGGTCGCAGCGGACGCCGCCCTGGCCGGGCTGGACCTGACGGGCTACGCCCGGCGGCGCAGCCAGGTGCTGCCCGAGTCGGCGCGCGGCGCGAGCCGCATGTCGCCGTACCTGCGCTACGGGCTGGTGACCCTGCCTCAGGTGTGGCAGGCCGCCGGGTCGGCGCCGGCGGCGGACCGCAACAAGTACCGCGACGAACTGCTGTGGCAGGAGTATGCGCGCCACCTCTACGCCCGGATCGGGCCGGACCTGTGGCGCTCGCTGCGCACCGAGCCCCGGGTCACCTCCACGCAGGATCCGTGGCGACGCGACATGGCCTGCATGGACCTGGTCGTCGGCGACCTGGAGACCGACGGCTGGCTGGTCAACCAGACACGCATGTGGCTGGCCTCGCAGTGGACCGTGCGCGGCGGCCGGGACTGGCGCGAGGGCGAGGACCGCATGTTCCGGCACCTGCTCGACGGCTCGCGCGCCGCGAACCGCCTGGGCTGGCAGTGGACGACGGGCGCGGGCTCCGGCAAGCCCTACGGTTTCTCGCGTTGGCAGGTCGAGAAGCGCGCTCCCGGCCTGTGTCTGAGCTGCCCTCTGCAGCGCGGCTGCCCGATCCAGGACTGGCCAGACAGCACGCCCGGCCCTCAGGTCACCCCTCCTGACGGGGTCACCGCGGGGACGACGGACGGCGGACCCTCGACGGCCGTGGTCACGGGCGCGCCGGAGCTGGTCTGGCTGACCGCCGAGTCGCTCGGTGCGCAGGACCCGGCGTTGGCGGCACATCCGGACCTGCCGGTGGTCTTCGTCTTCGACGAGCCCTTGCTGTCCCGACTGCGGCTGTCGGGCAAACGCCTGGTGTTCCTCGCCGAGACGCTGGCCGAGCTCGACGTGGACGTTCGGCTCGGTGACCCCGTCGTCGAGCTCGCGGGCCAGCACCTGGCGGTGACCTACGCGCCGGTGCCCGGGTTCCGGGCGCGCAGCGCAGCGCTGGACGTCGTGGCCCTGCACCCGTGGCCGTGGCTGCGTCCTCCGGGCAGCGGCTCGCTGCGTTCGTGGTCTGCCTGGGTCCGCTGAGCGGCGGCGCTCGCGCTCCTCTCCCCCAGCTGTGTCGGCATGCGCCGATAATCAACATTATGTCAACTAAACGTTCTCGTCAGCGTGCCGTCGGTCCCGTCCTCTCGGAAGGGAAAGTGTGATGATGCGGGGACACACACGCCGCACCAGGGGGACTCCGCAGATGGCAGGGACGAGGCGGGCACCGCTGATTGTGGCTGCGGTCGTCGGCGTGGGCATCATCGTCGGCGTCAAGGTCCTGACTGGTGGCAGCAGCCAGAGCACGGCGAAGACCCCCGATGCGGTAAAGGTCGACAAGAGCTGCACCCAGGTGCACCTGACGGCGTCGTCGGAGAAGGCCGCGCTGCTCAAGCAGATCGCCGCGGCCTGGAACGGCACCAAGGTCGACGGCACCTGCGCGCAGGTCACGGTGACGTCCAAGTCCTCCGGCGGGGCGGCCGACGCGCTGGCCCGGGGCTGGGATGAGGCGAGCGACGGCCCGCGGCCCGACGTGTGGTCCCCAGCCGCGAGCTCCTGGACCGGGCTGCTGCGCGAGAAGACCCAGGCCGCCGACAAGCCCGACCTGATCGGTAGGACGAAGCCCCCGTCGATCGCCACCACCCCTCTCGTCATCGCGATGCCCAAGCCGATGGCCACGGCGCTCGGCTGGCCGACCAAGCCGTTGGGCTGGGGCGATGTCCTGAAGCTGGCTCAGGACCCGAAAGGCTGGGCGTCGGTCGGCCAGCCCTACGGGCAGTTCACACTCGGCAAGACCAACCCGAACTTCTCCACCTCCGGCCTGAACGCGACGATCGGGACCTACGTCGCAGCGACCGGCACCTCCAGTGACCTGACGCTCGCGAGCCTGGCCGACCCGAGGGTCCAGGCCTATGCGCGGGCCGTTGAGCACGCCGTCGTGCACTACGGCGACACGACGCTGACGTTCCTGTCCAACCTGCAAAGAGCCGACGACCGGGGCGCGGGCCTGTCCTACATCAGCGCGGTGGCGGTCGAGGAGAAGTCGGTCTGGGACTACAACCAGGGCAACCCCTCCGGTGACCCGGCGACGCTCGGCAAGCACGCCAAGCCCAAGACCCCCCTGGTCGCCCTCTACCCCAAGGAGGGGACGCTGCTGTCGGACTCGCCGTACGCGGTGCTGCAGGCCGACTGGGTGACCGACGTTGTCCGCAAGGCCGCGGCGGCCTTCCTCGTCGAGGTCACCGGGAGCAAGGCGCAAGCCCGGTTCGCGGCCGCCGCGTTCCGCTCCTTCGACGGCAAGGCCGGCGCGCAGATCAGCGCCGCCAACGGGTTGAACCCCGCGCTTCCCACCGCCGACGGCGTGCTCACTCCCCCTGGACCGTCGGTCCTGGCCCGCGTGCAGTCGTTGTGGAACAGCCAGCGCAAGGGCGCCCGCGTCCTGCTGATCATCGACACCTCGGGCTCGATGGGAGACTCCGCGGGCAACGGCGACAGCAAGATCGAGCTCGCGAAGAGCGCGGCGCTGAAGGCCCTCGACCAGTTCGGCCCCAAGGACGACGTGGCGCTGTGGTCGTTCTCGACGCCCATCAACGGTAGCCAGGAGCCCTATCGTCAACTGGTGCCGTTCACGCCGATCGCCAAGGGCAAAGCCGAGCTGCGCACCCAGATCAGCGCCCTGCAGGCCGAAGGCGGCACCGCGCTGTACGCCACCGCCCGGCGGGCGTTCCGGGTGATGTCGGCGGGGGCTACGCCCGACACGATCAGTGCCGTGGTGCTGCTGACCGATGGCAGGAACGAGTACAACCCCGACCACAACCTCGATAGCCTCGAGAAGGAGCTCGCCCCCGAGGACACCAGCCACTCGGTGCGCTTTTTCCCCATCGGCTACGGCGGCGACGCTGACCTGTCTGCGCTGCGCGCCATCGCCGAGGCGGCCCGTGGTGCGGCCTACGACGCGTCGGACCCGGCCTCGATCGACAAGGTCTTGACCGCCGTGCTCTCGAACTTCTGACCGTGGGACGCCTGCGCGAGGAGCTAGCCGACCCGTGGGGCCTGCTGGTGGCCGGCGTCCTGGGTGGCGTCGCCGGGGTGCTCCCAGGCGCCGGCCTGCTCGTTGGAGCTGGTGTGGCAGCGGCCGTGTACGGCGTGAAGGTCGTCGCGGGGGCTGTGCTCGCAGGGCCCTCCGCACCGCCTGCTCCGGCCCCTCCCCCGCGTCCGCCTTACGGCACTCCCGCCGCGGTCTGGCTCAAGCGGGCCGAGGACGCGGTGCGGTCCCTGCACGACATGGCGCGCGCGTCCACCTCCTCACCGACCGACATGGCGACCACCCGCGCCGCCGAGGAGTCCGTGGCGGTGCTGGACACGCTCCGCGGGCTGGGCGGCCAGTCGTTCGCCCTCGGCAAGGCCCTTGCGCAGGCCTCCTCCCCCGGGTTGGACGCCGAGGCAGCGTCGTTGGCCGCGGCGGCCGAGGCCACCCCCGACGACGCGTCCGCCCGACGGTCCTCCGACGCAGTCGCCGACCGGATCGCTGTCCGGGACCGGCTGAAGGCGGCCACACGGGAGCTCGACGCGCGGATGCAGTCCTCCGCCCTCGGGCTCGAGGGCCTCGTCGCCCGGGTCGCCGAGGTCCGGGCCACGGCATCGACGGTGGGCCGGCTCGACCCGAGCGCGGATGACCTCGCCGCGCTCACCGCCGAGGTCGAGGGCTTGCGCGTCGGGCTCCGCGACGTCGAGCAGGCAGCCCGGCAGGCGCTCGGCCAGTCAGGCTGAGCTCGTCTTTTCTGAGCCGGCTCGGGACGGCACGTCGGGCCTCGCGCAGTGGGCCTAGGGTCGATCGCGTGCGACCCCTGGCTGTCTTCGACATCGATGGCGTGCTGGCTGACGTGAGCCACCGGGTCCATTTCCTGCAATGTCACCCCGCGGACTGGCGGTCGTTCTTCGACGCCGCCCAGGACGACGTGCCGTTGCCCGAAGGCATGGCGCTGAGCTCGGAGGCGGCAAAGGACTGCGACGTGGTCTACCTGACGGGGCGACCGGAGCGCTGCCGGTCACAGACCGAGCACTGGCTCAGCACGCACGGCTTCCCCCAAGGACCGATCGTCATGCGCTCCGACGGGGACCACCGCCCAGCCCGCAGGGCCAAGCCCCCACTGCTGCGCGTCCTGGCCCGCGGGCGGATTGTCGCTGTCGTGGTCGACGATGACCAGGACGTGTGCGACGCCTACGTGAAAGCTGGCTGGAATGTCCTACAGGCCCGGTGGGCGGGCCGGTCCGACGCCCTGCACCAGGCCCAGGAGAACGACGGCCGGACCTGATCGGTTACGAGATGGCGGCCTCGGACAGGGCCGACTGCACCGGTCCGGCCTTGGCATGCGCCTCTGCCACCTCCGCCGAGGGGTCGCTGTCCCAGGTGACCCCGCCACCGGCCCACAGGTGTACCCGCCCCTCCGCCAGCGCGACCGTGCGGATGGTCAGCCCAAGGTCGAG
The DNA here is from genome assembly GCA_025352005.1 of Frankiales bacterium. GTDB lineage: Bacteria > Actinomycetota > Actinomycetes > Mycobacteriales > SCTD01 > RYN-111. Next base: position 15,756 of record JANXUE010000280.1, on the reverse strand, counting down.
ACCACCCGGCCAGACAAAGCCCAGCGCTCCCATGGCCGGTCCACGCCCTACCGGCTCCAGGTCCGCCAGCAGCCCGCAGGCGGCGTGCTTGGGGGCACCGGTCACCGAGCCGCCAGGTACGAGCGCCCGCAGGACGTCCTGCACGGTGACTCCGGCAGCCAGCTCGCCCGTCACGGTCGTCGCCGCGTGCCAGAGCCCCGACCACGGCGAGACGTCGTACAGACCGTCGACGGTGACCGAGCCGGGGACAGTCACTCGGGCCAGGTCGTTGCGCTCGAGGTCGACGATCATGACGTGTTCAGCACGGTCCTTCGCGCTGGCCCGCAGTACGTCCGCGTCCCGCGCCGTCCCCTTGATCGGCACGGTCGTGACCCGGTTGCCGACGACCCGGACCAGCTGCTCGGGCGACGCGGACGCGACGACCCATCCCGGCCCGGCAAGGACGCCGGCGTAGGACGCCCCCTGTAGGGACGCCACCGACTGCGCCAAGGCGAGCGGGTCTCCCGAGAAGGCAGCCGAGCGGTGGCCGACCACGTTGGCCTGGTAAAGGTCGCCGCGGGCGATCGCCTGACGCACCTGCTCCACAGCAGCGGCATGCTCCTCATCGGTCCAGCTCGTCGTCCACTCGCCCACCCGGTTCGCCCCCGCCCGGTTCGCCCGCACAGGCCGCGGTTCGGGAGGCCCGGGAGCGAGCCGGTAGGCGATGGCGACACACTCCGGGACCTCGACCGGGCTGGCCGCCCCGACCGGCACCCCACCGAGCTCCGCACAGGCACGCGCCCCGAGCAGCAGCGCTACCCCGACGTCGCCGCGCTGCAGGGCGGGTTCCCCAGCCAGGCCGTGCTCGGCGAGCAACGACACGACGTCGCCCGGATCCGAGGACTCGACCCTGTCGAGCTCGACCAGCGGCCCAGACCAGGCAGCGGGCACCCCCGACACACGACCACTCGGGGGTAACATTCCACGCACTGGGTCGTTCAGTGACACGATGAACCTTCCGACACAGGAACTGACCAGATCGACTCTGACAAGGCAGACCTGACAAAGATCGACGCCGAGCACGACGAGCTGTCGGCCCCACAAGGGCTACCCGCTCGACACTGACCCTGGAGCACGACGATGTGCCAGCACCACCCGAACTGTCCACCCGCTGAGGCCACCGACCATGACGCGGCTCGCGTCGTCAGCAACCACGCCGAGCAGGGGTGGGTTCTGCTTTGCAACGGGGTCGTTGTCTTCGACGACACCGGGGAGCTGCTCCCCGACCGTCGCGCCGTCGCGCCGCACCGCCCCGCGGTCCACAACGTCGCTTAGCTGTACTCGTCCACCGGCGGGCACGAGCAGACCAGGTTGCGGTCGCCGAAGGCCCCGTCGATGCGCCCTACCGGGGGCCAGTACTTGCTGGCCTTGTTGACACCGGCCGGGAAGGCCGCACGGGACCGGTCGTAAGGCAGCTCGCCGAGGACGCTCTCGGCAGTATGCGGCGCACCGGCCAGGACGTCGCGGTGGCTGTCGATCTCGCCGCGGATCGCGATCATGGCGTCACAGAACCGGTCGAGCTCGCGCAGGTCCTCGGACTCGGTCGGTTCGATCATCAGCGTGCCGGCCACCGGGAAGCTCATCGTGGGCGCGTGGAAGCCGTAGTCGATGAGCCGCTTCGCGACGTCGTCGACGCTGACGCCGGTCTCCTTTGTGATCTGCCGGAGGTCCACGATGCACTCGTGCGCCACCAGCCCGCCCTGGCCGGTGTAGAGCACCGGGTAGTGCGGCTGCAGGCGGGCCGCTACGTAGTTGGCTGACAGCACGGCGACCTGCGTGGCCCGGGTGAGCCCGGGTCCCCCCATCATCCGGATGTAGGCCCAGCTGATCGGCAAGATCCCGGCGGAGCCGTACGGCGCAGCGCTGATCGGTCCGGGACCGGTCGCCGGGCCGCACTCGTCGTTGAGCGGGTGGTTGGGCAGGTACGGCGCGAGGTGGGCGCGGACGCCGACCGGCCCCACGCCGGGGCCGCCCCCGCCGTGCGGGATGCAGAACGTCTTGTGCAGGTTGAGGTGGCTGACGTCGGCTCCGAACTTTCCCGGGCGGGCCAAGCCGACGAGCGCGTTGAGGTTCGCGCCATCGACGTAGACCTGACCCCCGGCGTCATGGACGGCGGCACAAATGTCGGTGACCGCGGTCTCGAACACGCCGTGCGTGCTCGGATAGGTGATCATCAACGCTGCCAGGCTGCCTTCGTGCTGGGCGATCTTGGCGCGTAGGTCGGCGACGTCGACATCACCGGTGGGCGTGGTGCCGACGACGACAACCTTCATGCCGGCCATGACGGCGCTGGCGGCGTTGGTGCCGTGCGCCGAGGCGGGGATGAGGCAGACGTCCCGCTGGTGGTCGCCGCGCGCCAGGTGGTAGGAGCGAATCGCAAGCAGCCCGGCGAACTCCCCCTGGGAACCGGCGTTCGGCTGCAGCGACACCGTGTCGTAGCCGGTGACCTCGCACAGCCACCCCTCGAGGTCGGTGATGAGCTGCTTGTAGCCCCGCGCGTGCTCGAGCGGCGCAAAGGGGTGGATCGCCCCAAACTCGGGCCAGGTGACCGGCTCCATCTCGGTCGTGGCGGTCAGCTTCATCGTGCAGGACCCGAGCGGGATCATCGTGCGGTCGAGCGCCAGGTCCTTGTCCGACAGCCGGCGCAGGTAGCGCAGCATCGCGGTCTCGCTGTGGTGGCTTCGGAAGACGTCGTGGGTCAGGAACGGGCTGGTCCGCTTCAGCGCCTCGGGCAAGGCGTCCGGGGTCGAGGCGTCGAGCGCGTCCCAATCCTGGCCCGCGCTGCCGATCCCGAACGCGGCGAAGGCGTCCGTGACCAGGTCCAGGTGGGCCCGCGTTGTCGTCTCGTCGGTGCTGATCGCCACGGTCGAGCCGTCCACAAGCCGTAGGTCGACGCCAGACTGGCGCGCCCGCTCGACGACGGCGGCCGCGTCAGGAGTGCTGACCTGGACGGTGTCGAAGAATGTCCCGCTCACGCCGAGGGCCTTGCCCAGGAGAGCGGCGTACCGGTGGGTCCTTCGGGCGATGGTGGTGAGGCCCTCCGGACCGTGCCACGTCGCGTACATCCCGGCAATCACCGCGAGCAGCACCTGTGCGGTGCAGATGTTGCTCGTGGCCTTCTCGCGGCGGATGTGCTGCTCACGGGTCTGCAGCGCGAGCCGGTACGCCGGGGCGCCGGCCGCGTCGATGCTCACCCCGACGAGCCGACCGGGCAGGGCCCGCTCGAGCCCGGTCCGCACCGCCAGGTAGCCGGCGTGCGGACCGCCGTAGCCCAGCGGGACGCCGAACCGCTGAGAGGTCCCCACGGCGACGTCGGCGCCCGCGTCGCCGGGGCTCTCGAGCAGGGTGAGTGCGAGCAGGTCGGCCGCAACCGCCACGAGGGCGCCTTTGGCGTGGGCCTGTGCCACGAGTGGCTTCAGATCGCGGACGGCGCCGCTCGATCCTGGGTACTGGACCAAAACGCCGAAGAGGTCGTCAGGAAGATCCGTCGAGACATCGCTCACGACGACGGTGAGTCCGAGCGGTGCGGCGCGGGTCTGTATGACCGCGATCGTCTGCGGGTGACAGTCGGCGTCGACGACGAAGACCGCGTCCTTGGAGGCTTTGCTCTGCCGGCGTGCCAGCGTCATCGCCTCGGCCGCGGCAGTGGCCTCGTCGAGCAGGCTCGCATTGGACGTCGGAAGGCCGGTGAGGTCACCGATCATGGTCTGGAAGTTCAGCAGGGCCTCGAGCCGCCCCTGGCTGATCTCCGGCTGGTAGGGCGTATAGGCGGTGTACCAGGCGGGGTTCTCCAGCACGTTGCGCAGGACGACCGGTGGGGTGTGCGTACCGTGGTAGCCCAGCCCCAGCATCGGGACGGTGACGCGGTTCTGCGCCGCGAGGCCACGAAGCTCGGCGATCGCCTCGGCCTCACTGGCGGCCGGTGGCAGGTCGAGGGCGGTCGTCGCCCGGATCGCCTCCGGGACGGCCTCGAGCGAAAGCTCCTCGAGCGTGCCGCGTCCGACAACGGCGAGCATCTTAGCGATCTCGTCCTCGCCGGGCCCGATGTGACGGCTCGCGAAGGGAGCCGCCTGCTCGAGCTCACGCAGGCTGGTAGGGACGGCACCGGTCGGGAGGGCGTCATTCATCGGGAGGGCTCCAGTGGTGTAGGCGGACGCACCTGTCGCGCGCTCGCTCGCCCTCCCCCTCTGTCATGGGACCTGAGAGCTTCACCCTGTCGCTTGCACGAGCGGGGCTTGCACCGTCGGTGGGACCGACCCGCTGCCACGGGTCGGACCGCTTTCCAGAGTTGCCTGCCCCACACGGTCCGTTGGCCTGAGAGGTTGTCGGGGAGTGATGCTCCTTCGGCGCCCGGTGCTGGCTGCACAGGGACTCTCCCGCGAGGGGTGATCAGCACGGCTGAGGGTAGCAGCGGCGGCCGGTTCACTGCGGCCCCGAGGGGGAATTCAGGCGCTGGTACGACGCCTGCGTCGGCTGGCGAGCTCGTCGGCACTGCTGCCAGCCTGGTCTGAGCCGCCTGCCGCGGTTGCGGCTCGGTCGTCGCTGTCGTGCGCGCGCTCGCCGGGCAGGTGGGCCAACGTCCCCTCGACATCGCGGACCTGGCGGCCGACGGCGATCGCGAAGACCGCCTGACCACCTTGCAGCAGGTCGACCATCTCGTCGGTGTTCGTGCACTCATACACCGTGGTTCCGTCGCTGATCAGGGTCACCTGTGCGAGTTGCTCCACGCCATGGTCGTGCAGGGTGCTGATCGCGGTACGGATGTTGGCCAGCGAAACCCCTGCATCCAGCAGCTTTTTCACGATGCGCAGGACGAGGATGTCGCGAAAGGAGTACAGCCGCTGCGAGCCCGAGCCCCGGGCCTCGCGGACCGTCGCCTCGACCAGTCCGGTCCGAGCCCAGTAGTCCAGCTGGCGGTAGGTGATCCCGGCGGCGCTGCAGGCCGTCGGACCTCGGTATCCCACGCTGACCTCGTGTCGCCCGCTCTGGGCGCCCGGGCGTTCGTCCTCGGGCAACTCATCGAACAGGCTCCCCTGCAGGCTCACGCTCGCCTGTCGGCTGTCCAGACCGGGATCCTGCACGTCCACGGTCGCTCCTTCAGATCGGCTGGTGCTCGCTGGTGCTGGCTCGTTCCTGGAACGGGGAAGCTCCTGGAGCTGGGCCCTGGGGGAACGTTAGAAATCCTCACGGTGACGGTCAACGACCCCGGACTGGCGTGTTTAAGACCTCAACCTCTCGTTGAGGCTTAGGACTCCTTGTCGAAGTCCTCCGGCGTGATGGTGTCGAGGAACTCGCGGAACTTCTCCACCTCGTCCTCCTGCTCGTCAGGGATGGCAATACCGGCCTCGGCGAGCACTGACTCCTGGCCCTTGATCACCGCACCGGTCCGCATCGCGAGAGCGATGGCATCACTGGGCCGGGCGCTGACCGTTACGCCGTCATCAAAGCCCAGCTCGGCGTAGAAAACCCCGTCCCGCAGGCCACTGATCGTGACCGAGCGCAGCGGGCGACCGAGGGCCTCGAGCAGGTCCCGGAGCAGGTCGTGGGTCATCGGACGGGCCGTGACCACGCCCTGCTGGGCGAAAGCGATCGCGGTGGCTTCGACCGCGCCGATCCAGATCGGCAGGTAGCGTTCGCCGCCAGCTTCCTTGAGCAGAACGATCGGCTGCTGGCTGGGGAGCTCGACACGTACACCGACCACGGTGAGCTCGGTGAGCGGGGTGCCGTCCTGGTCGTCCACCGAGGGTCCTCCTGGGCCGGGTGCCGGTGGGTACCGGCGTGCTGGTTGACCCTACCTCCGCTGCCTGCACCTCACCCCTGTCGGCCCAACGGGTTGTCGTCGGGCTGCGCCGAGCAGGCGCCCCGTGGACGTCTCGGCTGACGTCAGCGGCGCAGGCCTGGGGCCAGTCCGGCCTTGACGAGCGTCGCGTGCAGCTTCACCGACAGGGCAGCCAGCTCTCGGGCGACCTCGTCGGCGCGGGCCCGGGCCTCGGGGTTGCGCTGGCGCACCAGCGGGGTGACGACCTGCTCCACGAGGCCGATCTCGCGCTCGGCGGCCGCCTTGAACGGCCGCAGGTGACGCGCTTCGATCCCGAATCGCGACATCTCGGCGACGGTCTTCGCGACGACGAGCGCGTCCCCGTCGTAGTGGCTGCCGCCGGGACGAGGGCCGACCAGGCCGTACTGCTCGAGCTGTTCGAGCTGGGCCGGCTCGAGGCCCGCGGCGTCAAGGAGCTCGCGGCGCGACAGCCGGACCTCGCTGACATCCGGACGGAACGCGTCCGGACCCGGCATGCCCTCGGCAGCAACCAGCGCCCGCGGCACCTTCGGTCCACCACCGCTGACGCCCGGCGGGTCGAGGCCGCGGTCGATGGCATCGAGGTGTTCTTTGATGACGCGCAAAGGCAGGTAGTGGTCCCGCTGCGCGGACAGGACGTACCGCAGGCGGCCGACGTCCTCCCGTGAGAACTTCCGGTAGCCCGACGACGTGCGTTCGGGCTTGATCAGGCCCTCATCCTCGAGGAAGCGGATCTTGGAGATGGTGATGTCGGCGAACTCGGGGCGGAGCTGTCCGAGGACCTCGCCGATGCTCATGAAGGCGCGCGAGGGCGTCGCGTTGGGTCCACTCGCCGGCCCGCGTGCTGGGACCGCCGTGCTCAACTGCCCTCCCCGGCGCGCGGGCCGGCGAGGAACACCAGCCGGTACTTGCCGATCTGCACCTCGTCACCGCCCGCGAGAGCGGTGACATCGATCCGCTCACGGTTGAGGTAGGTGCCGTTGAGGCTCCCGACATCCTTCACGACGAACCCCGTGCCTTCGCGGGCGAACTCCGCGTGCCGCCGGGAGACCGTGACGTCGTCGAGGAAGATGTCGCTCTCGGGGTGTCGCCCGGCGGTGGTCACGTCGGCGTCCAGCAGGAAGCGCGAGCCCGCGTTCGGGCCACGTTTGACCACCAGCAGCGCTGAGCCGGGCGGAAGCGCCTCCGACGCGGCTCCGGCACCGTCGGCTGGAGCGTCTTGGGACCCCTCGTTCGCGTCGGCCGCCTCCAAGGTGCCCTCGAGAGCACTGAGGGAGATCGCCGACGTGGTCTCGGCTCCCGCTCGGCTCTCACCGCTCTCTGGCCGGGTCACCGGTGCCCCGCAGCGCGCGCAGAACCGACTGTCTTCGGGGTTCTGCTGGCCGCACTGGGTGCAGAACACGGTGTTGTTGCCTCCTTCGAGCCCGCGAGGGCCCAGTGTCGAGTCGTGGTCGACGCACAGCAAACCGGTCGACGGGAAGGGTGCATGACCTCCCGGGAGAGCGTTACCGCTCCCCACTGCCGACAACCCTTTCGGGCGTCAGCCGTCCCGCGCAACCTATCCGGTGGTTTCCCCAAGGGTCAACCTCCTGTCGACCCTCGCGCAGGGCGCATACTCTCATCTCGAGGTGGAGACTAACTGGCTGTCAGCGCCTCATAGGCGCCGACGTCCAGCAACGCGGGATCCGCCAGCGCGGAGTCCATCCCCGCCGAGGGGGACAGCTCCACCATCCATCCCTCGCCGTACGGGTCGCTGTTGACCAGTTCCGGGTGGGTATCCAGAGCCTCGTTGCGGGCGGTGATGGTGCCAGTCAGGGGCGCATAGACGTCCGAGACGCTCTTGGTGGACTCGACCTCACCGAAGCTCTGGCCGGCGGTCACCTCGGTTCCGATCGCGGGCAGCGTCACGAAGACGATGTCTCCGAGCGCCTCCTGGGCGTAGGAGGTGATCCCGAGGCGCAGGGACTCCCCCACCACCTGGACCCACTCGTGCTCGGCGGTGTACTTCAGCTCGGCGGGGTTCACCGGGGCCTCTCGATGGAAGGGCGCGCCAGCCTGAACCAGGCCGGCGCTAGTCCACACGAGCGTAACGAGGCGCCGACACCGTCCGCAAGGCGCCTACCCTGACGCGCTCGGCGCGAGCGACGTCGGTGGTCCCCCGCACCTGGCGCACCGCATCCTCGACCCCCCCGGGAATCGCCATGGCTCCGGCCAGGGTGGAGGGGTCTCCGATCACGACGAAACGGTAGGGCGCCACCAGGGGCGTGCCATCGACCTCGATCCCCGCGGCGGTGTCGACCAGAGCGGTCTGGGCGACGACCCGGACGGCCACCTGCCCTCCGTCAAGCCTCGAGCCCTCGATCTGCACCGCTTCGGCCCCCGCGTTGCGGAGCTCTTCGAGGGCATCGAGCAGCACCGAGGCGCTGACCTGAGTGTGCGGGTCACTGATCAGGACCGTGATCCCGGGACCGGTGGCGGCCACGGTGCCGGCGATGACGCCGAGCAGTTGCGTGCGTCGCACCGCCTCCGCCAGTGCCGCCTGGTCCGCGCCGCTGCCGGAGGTGAGCCGCGAACGGGTGACGGTGAGGGTCGCCACCTCCTGCCGCAGGCGGTCGCTGCGGTTGCTCAGCTCGTCGAGGATCTGTACGAGGTCCTCCTGGCGGGCGTTGGTGAGCAGCCCGTCACTTCGGGTGGAACGCACCTGGACGGCAAGACCGAAGCCCAGGAGCAGCAGCAGTGCCGCGACGAGGACGTCGACGCGGCGGGCTCGCGGACGCAGGAAACGCGACAGGCGCGAGGACCTGGTCATGCGTGGAAAAGGTGCCGGCGGATGGCCGCGGCGTTGGTGAAGATCCGGATGCCGAGAACCACGACGACGCCGGTGGACAGCTGGCCGCCCACGCCGAGTTGGTCGCCGAGGAAGACGACCAGGGCGGCCACCAGCACATTGCTGACGAACGACACGACGAACACGCGATCGTCAAAGATCCCGTCCAGCTGCGCCCTGATGGCCCCGAAAACGGCGTCGAGGGCGGCGACGACCGCGATCGGAAGGTAGGGCTGCAGCTCCGACGGCACCGTCGGGTGCAGCACCAACCCCAGGACGACACCGAGAAGGAGTGCGACTGCAGGGATCACGGGGTGCGTCCGGGGGTCGCCGGCGGGACGGCTGACCTCGTTGGTGACCCCGTCGTGGCGGGGGCTGCTGACGGGGACGCTGACAGGGCGGGTGCGGCGCGGGCCAGCCGCAGGTCGGGGGTGGAGGCCGCGGGGAGCCGGAGGTCCAGGGCGCGGTTCACCGCGAAGCCGATCCCGTACAGGGAGATCCATGTCGTGAACCTCCGGGCGGTCGCGCTGTCGGCAAAGCGTGGCTCCATCTGCTCGGTACTTCCCACGGCGCGCAGCACGTAGGGCGGGGACAGCGGACGGAAGTCCACCAAGATCGCCTCCCCGGCGGAGCGGATGGCCGTCATGGCCGTCAGGCGCTGGCCGTTGACGCTGATCGCTTCGGCCCCGGCAGCCCACAGGGCGTTCACGACGGCCTGCACATCCCGGTCGTAGACCCGGCCGCTGCCGAACTGGCCTGCCCTGTTGGTGGCCTGGGAGCTGACGTCTCGGGCATCGTCCAGGGTGACGACCAGCCCGGGCCCCCGCACCGACGTACCGCCGGTGACGAGCTCGAGCTCGGCCACCTGGCCTGCTGCCGAGCGGCCCGTGGCTCCAGCGCCGAGGGCGACATCTCGCGCCCGCTGCACCTGACCCCGCAGACGGCTGGCCTGCACCTCGAGCTGGTCGGTCTGGGTCGTCTGCCGGTGAACCTCGGCCACCAACGCCCGGCGACCGCTTCCGGCATCGTCGGCCCGCCGGCGGACCTGCGAGGTGGCGATGCCGGTCAGCGCGCCGACCACGACGAGCAGGGCCACCAGCAGGAGCGGCACCCGACGCGGCCCTCTCGGGCCGCTCCCGGCCGGCCTCGGCGACGGTGCGGCGCGACGTGCGGCTGCCTCACCGTAGGCCGGATCCATCGCCGCTGTCGTCATGTCGACAAGCAAACTCATTGATCTGTCTATCCCGGATGTCTCGGTAAGGGGACCGGAACTCATGTGTCCATCCTGCCCCACAAACGCCCACCTGCTGCACTGCCGCGCGGTCAGGGTTCGCGCCGAGCCCGGGTCGGCGACGGGTCGGCCCGGATGGTGTCGCCCGGGTCGACAGGCGGTACGGGCTCGGCAGCGTCCGCCGGCAGCTGCACGGTGTCTGGGACCTCGAGTTCCTCGGCGGCCGGCGCGCTGCGTGCCGGCTGCGGCGTCATGCTCGGTGCCGGACTACTCGCCGTCACCTGACCCGCTGGACCGTCTGGTCCACCCACTTCGGGCAGCCCCCGGCCGGCCCAGTCTGCTGCCTGGCCCACCACCGCGCACCAGTGACCCAGCACGCGGTGGGCGGCGGCAGAGTCGGCACCCTCGGCCCAGACATGCGTGAGGGCCTCCGACGGGTCGGGCAGGATGAGGACCCAGGAACCGTCGGGCTCCACCATCCGTACACCGTCCGTCGTGTCGAGCTCCCGCCCCCCGGCCGCCTCCACCACGCCGCGCATGACGGCCCCTTTTGCCGCCCAGGGCGTGGGTACGTCCCGTCGTACGACGTGGGCCTGTGGGATCCGGGCGTCGATCTGGGACAACGTCAGGTTCGTGCGGGCGACCAGGCCCACCAGCCGGGCGAACGCAGCCAATGCGTCGATGGCGTAGGAGAACTCCGGAATGACGAACCCACCACGACCGTCGCCGGCGAAGATGACGCCTGGCTCTGCCGCCGCGCGCGAGAGGTCGTGAGGTGAGGTGGAGGTCCAGGCGACCTGGGCGCCGTGGAAGCGGGCGACGCGCTCAGCCACCCGCGTCGTGGTCACCGGCAGGGCGATCCGCGCGCCTCGGCCACGCTCGGCGGCCACCAGGTCGAGTACGACGAGCAGGGCCCGGTCCTCGTGGACAAGCTGGCCACGCTCGTCGACCAGGAAAAGCCGCTCGCCGACCGGGTCGAAGCGCACCCCGAACGCCGCCCGCGAGCTCGAGACGAGCGCGCCGAGACGCTCCATCCCCTGCCGGTGCTGAGCAAGACTGCCAGCGGCAAGGGTCTCGTCGAGTCGGTTGTTGACGGTCAGGACGTCGACGCCGAGCCGACCCAGCAGCGTGGGCAGAACCAGCGAGGCCGCTCCGCAGGCGGTGTCGACGACGACCTTCAGGCCCGCCTCGTCGATGCCCCTGACATCGATGGCGCTGAACAGCTCCTGCGAGTAGGAGTCGAGCAGGCGCGGCGGGAAGGACAGCTCGGCGATCTCGCCGGGGAAGGCGCGACGGAACTCCTGGCGACTGAAGGTCCGCTCGATCTTGCGTCGGACGGTCTGCGAGACGTCAGCTCCCCGCTCGTCGAGGAAGATGATGTCGATCGACTGCGGATCCCCGGGCGTCGTCCGCAGGACCACCCCCCCGAGGGCCGAGCTCCGAGCCGTCTCGAACCGGGTGACCGGCAGCGGCACCAGCTCGAGATCCTGCACGTCGATCGCCGAGCTGGTGAGGGCGGCGATGACGGCCCGCTTGAACGCGCGGGCAGCACGGGAGGCATCCCTGCTGGTGGTGACGACACTGCCCTTCTTCAGGGTGGTCGCGTAGGCCGAGGCCAGCCGGACGACGTACTCGGGGGTGATCTCCACGTTGACGAGGCCGGACACTCCACGGGGGCCGAACAGAGAGGACGAGCCGCGCGACTCCCAGATGACGCTGGTGTTGACGACCGCGCCGGCCTCGATGGTCTTGTAGGGATAGACCTTCACCCCGCTGGAGACGAAGGCCTCCGCCTCGACGACGCACTCGTCTCCCACGACGGCGCCCTCCTCGATTCGGGCGGCTCGCATCACGTCGGTGTTCTTGCCGATGACGCAGCCCCTCAAGTTGGCCTGCGCGCCGATGAAGGCGTTGTCGTGGACCACTGCGCGGTGCAGGAAGGCGCCGTTCTGCACGACGACGTTGTCGCCGAGCACGGTGTACTCCCGCAGCTCCGCCCCGGCCTCGACCTTCGCGTACGCACCGACGAAGACCGGCCCTTTCACGATGGCGTCGGGATCGACCTCCGCACCCTCGCCGATCCACACACCCGGCGACACTTCGAAGCCATCTATCTCGACCTCTACTCGACGGTTGAGGACATCAGCCTGCACTTTCATGTAGCTCTCGTGCGTGCCGACGTCCTCCCAGTAGCCGTCGGCGACGTACCCGAAGACCGGCGCGCCAGCGGCGACCAGGGCGGGGAAGACGTCACCGGACCAGTCCACCGGCTGGCCAGCGGCCACGTGCGCGAAGACCTCCGGCTCCATGACGTAGATGCCGGTGTTGACCGTGTCGGAAAAAACCTGCCCCCATGTCGGCTTCTCCAGGAAACGCTCGATCCGCTGCTGTTCGTCGGTGATGACGATCCCGAACTCCAGCGGGTCGGGCACCCGCGTCAGGCAGACCGTGACGAGGGCGCCGCGGTCGCGGTGCGCCTGCACCACCTTGCCCAGGTCGATGTCGGTCAAGGCGTCCCCGGAGATCACCAGGAACGCGTCGTCGCGCAGTGCCTCCTCGGCGTTCTTCACCGATCCCGCCGTACCGAGGGGGGTCTCCTCCGTGGCGTACGACAGGTGCATGCCAAGCTCGTCACCGTCGCCGAAGTAGGTCCGCACCAACGACGCGAGGAACTGGACGGTGACGACCGTCTCGTCAAAGCCATATCTCTTCAGCAGCCGAAGAACGTGCTCCATGATCGGCTTGTTGACGACGGGCAGCAGTGGCTTGGGTTGGTTCGCAGTCATCGGGCGCAGTCGCGTGCCCTCTCCCCCGGCCATCACCACGGCCCTCATGCCGGCGCGCCTGCCTGCCAGGGCGCCGCCCGGTCGGCGACGACCAGCTGACGGACCTGGACGACGTACAGGATCCCGGCCCAGACGTAGAGCACGCTGCCCCAGGTCGCGAACGCCCAGCCGAGCGGGCGAAAGACCGTCGCAAGGGTGTCGCTGCGGCTCGGAAGCGCGGCCAGCAGCATCGGGAAGGCATACAGCAGGTTGAACGTGGCGGCCTTGCCGAGGAAGTGCACCGGCAGCGGACCGTAGCCGTGTCGGCGCAGGAGGGGGAGGGTCGGGACCAGGGCGACGTCCCGACCGACGAGCACCACCGCCCACCACAGTGGGAGGCCGTCCCGAGCCACCAGCGCGACGAGCGTCGCCGCGATGTACAGCCGGTCGGCGGCAGGATCGAGTAGTTGTCCGAGTCGGGAGAACTGGCCGAACTTACGGGCGATCTTGCCGTCGAGGTAGTCGCTGGCGCCGGCCGCCATCAGCAGCAGAATGGCCCGACCGTCCTGTTCGGTCACGAGCACCCAGTACAGGAACAGGGGTACGCCGAGCAGCCGCAGGGCGGACAACGCGTTCGGGATCGTCCAGATCCGGTCGAGCCGGTCGGGAGTGGTCGGAGAACTCGCCACGTCGGCGCCGTCGGTCATCCGGCCACCTCCTGTCGCTGCCCCCGGTCACCACCGTACAAGCCGGACACACGACCGATCCCACCAACGGCCGAACGCACGCCCAAGCGCCGCCCGACGCCAGCCGCTCCTGCTGAGCCGGTCGCGTCAGGAGTAGAGGTCGGTACGCCGGTCTCGCAGCGCGTCGTTGCGTGGCCCGCTCCGCTTGTCGCGCGTGGGGCCGAGGTCGACGTCGGCGAGGAGCACGGCCGGCTCGCTCGAGGCAGGGGGGCCTGCGAGCAGATGGCCTTCCGCCGAGATGACCGCACTGCCTCCTGTCCACTCAATGCCGCGCTCCGGGCCGCACCGGTCGGCCACGACCACCACCATCCGGTTCATGCTGGCCACGGCCTGCGCGCGAACGACCTCCATCGGCGTCGGCTCGGCGCGCACCGGCTCAGCCGGCCAGTTCGTCGGGACGGCGAGGATCTCCGCGCCGGCCAGCGCCGGGAACCGCGCCCACTCCGGGAACTCGAGGTCGTAGCAGACGATCGTGGCCACTCGACCGATCGCAGTGTCAACCACCGGGGGGCCCGCGTCACCCGGCGAGAAGAAGTCCGGTTCGTCCCCCCACAGGTGGGCCTTGCGGTACCGCGCGCGCAGACCAGACGGGTCGACGACGACCGAAGCGTTGTAGAGGGCGTCGGGGCCCAGCTCGTTGAGCCCGCCGACGACCACCAGGTCGAGCTCCTTGGCGAGCTCCGACCACAACGTGACGGTAGGTCCGTCGAGCGGCTCGGCCAACGACCGCGCCTCCTCTAGCGAGGAGAACACGTAGCCGCTCGTCGCAAGCTCGGGGACGACGACGAGGCGCGCTCCCCCTCGCGCTGCGGCACGGATGGCGTGCTCCACGCCCGCCGCGTTGTCGCCCGGGCGACCCACGGCCACCGACACCTGGCACGCCGCGACGCGCACCACCGGGCCGGCGGCGGGCTGCCAGGAGGAAAGGACCTCGGAGGCCGCCTCGCGCCGCAGCCTCGCAGCCCCGTCCGGGCGGCTCACACCATGGCCTTCGCCCGCAGCGCCACCCACAGCTCGACGCGGTCCTCCATCCGGGACAGGTCACGGCCGGTGAACTGCTCCACCCGCGAGATGCGGTGCCGCAGGGTATGGCGGTGAATCCCGAGCTGAGCGGCAGCGGCCTCCCACGAGCCGTTCTCCGCGAGGAACACGCGAAGCGACTCCTCGAGCGCCTCGGCCTGGTGGCCGGCCTGCTCGAGGCCGACGAGGGCGCGATCGGCGAGCGCAGCCCCGCCGCCGGCCGCCAAGAGCAGGCGCGACGTCGGCAGCTCCTCGTAGGCGACGACGACGAGGCGGTCGGCCACGGCCACCTCGAGCGCTTGCGTGGCCTGGGCTCCTGACCGCGCGAGCGTACGCGCGGACGTCGGCGTCCCGAGGCCGCAGCGCACCGGGATGTGCTCTTGCGACGCGGCCTGCTCGACGCGGGCACGCCACGCGGGCAGGGCATGGGCCGGGAGCACGGCAGTGACCGCCGGACCGTCGCCGCTCAGCAGGACGGGCACACCGAGCTCCTTCACCCACGTCGCGGCGGACTCCTCGAGGAACACCGACCGGGACCGCGAGCGCAGCAGCGCGACGACGAGCGGCTGCTCCGCGAGGTCCCAGCGCTCCAACGCCGAGACCACCGCCTCGTCGCGTGTGGAGAGCAGCAGCTCCACCGCCTGCCGGTGCGCAATGCGCACCTCGCCCGTGATCCCCTCGGGGCGCGACGCGAGCGCGTACAGCATGGCGGCGTGAGTGACCAGCTCGCGCGCCAGCGACTCGCCGCCGGGCAGGTGACTCATCACCAGGTGCGCGCGAGGTGGTGTCTGCTCGTCGAGCGCGTGGGTGAGCAGTCCTGCTGTACGAATCCTGCGGGTGAGCCCGCCCGCGGCCGCACGTGCATCGTCGAGGTGGACCCGCGCGGCGCCCGTCGCGAAGCGAGCGCGGCCGTCCCTTTCGATGACCACGGCCCACCCCTCGACCAGCTCGGCGAGGGTCGCCACGAGCTGGGCCCGGCCGCCGAGCACGGCCGCAGACGCGAGCGCGATGTAGCCGTCGGACGCGCGTCGGCTCTGGGCCGCCCGGACGTGCAGCAGGGACGCAGCCAGTGAACGGGCGAGGTCCTCGGTGGCGCAGCTTGCAGGCACCTCGAGCAGCGGGAGGCCGGCGCGGTCGGCCTGCTCGACGAGCGACGTAGGCACGCTCGGCGTCGCCGGGCTCAAGCACACGGCAAGGCCGGCCACCTCGCTCTTCACCAGCTGCGCCAGGAACTCGGCGCCGCAGGCGCCGTCAAGGTCGACTCCTACACCCTGGGTCAGCACCAACTCTCCTCCGTGCAGCCACATGGACGGCGACGGGCCGTCGCACAC
>JANXUE010000262.1 GCA_025352005.1 Frankiales bacterium | reverse complement strand
CTGCCAAGCCGGTGGCACTCGTGACCGGTGCCGTTGGCGACATCGGCTCAGCCGTCGCCGCGGCGCTGCTCAAGGCCGGTGTGTTCGTCGTGGCTACCGATCTTGGCCTTCCGGAGTGGAACCGCACGGGGGATGGCTCGGTGGCGGCTCGGTGCGACGTCACATCCGAGGACGACGTGGCGAAGCTCGTCGCGCGCGTTGGGCATGAGCTCGGGGGAATCGACATCCTCGTGACGTGCGCCGGCATCGAAGGTCCAGTGGCCAGGATCGAGGACTACGCGCTGGCCGACTTTCGCCGCGTGATCGATGTCAACGTCACGGGCACATTCTTGATGCTGAAGCACGTGCTGCCTGCCATGCGGCGGCAGGGGAGTGGGTCGATCGTCATCATGGGCTCGACCGCCGGCCGTCGCGGCAGTCCGATGCTCAGTGGGTACATCACCAGCAAGCACGCCGTGGTCGGGCTCACGAGGGCTGCGGCTGCGGAGACGGCGGCCGACGGCATCCGGGTCAACGCCGTGTGCCCCGGCCCGGTGGCAGGGCGGATGATCTCGGCGATCGACACCGGAGTCAGGCAGCCCGAGGGTCGTGGGTCGACCCGGACGCCCATGGGTCGCTACGGACGTCCCGAGGAGATCGCCGTCATGGTGCTGCACCTGGCGCTCCATGCTCAGTTCACGACAGGTTCGATCGTTATGGTCGACGGCGGCCGCACCGCGGTCTGATTCCCTGCGACCGGACCTGGGTGATCCTGGACCGGCCATTGACAGTTGCCGTCGCGAGGATGCACGCTTCTCCCGAGGCTATCGACCAACCGATCGGTAGGTTACCAACACGGCCAGGGGAGACATCGGCGCATGGAAGAGGTTCTGAGGTTCGCCTTCATCGGCCTTGGCCTAGGCGCGATGTACTCCCTGGCCTCGCAGGGCCTGATCGTCGTCTACCGCGGATCCGGCCTACTCAACTTCGCCCACGGCGCCATCGGCATGGTGGGCGCGTTCGCCTACTACGAGTTTCGGACGACCCTTGGGCTGCCCTTCCTTCTCGCTGGCCTGCTGGGTGTGTTGGTCTCAGCCGCGGTGGGAGCGCTCTGCCAGCTCGCGGTGATGAAGCAGCTGCGGCGGGCGTCCCCACTGACACGCATCGTCGCCACCCTGGGCATCCTCATTACCTTGCAGTCGCTGGCCGTCCTGCGCTACGGCGGGCGCGCCACCTTCGTGCCGCCTGAGCTCCCGCAGGGGGTCATCCACGTCTACGGCAAGGTGTTACTTCCGTATGACCGACTGATCATGCTCGGCGTTGCCGGGGTCCTGACAGCAGCCCTGTGGGCGCTCTACCGCTACACGCGGTTTGGCCTCGGCACATCGGCGGTCGCGGAGAACGAGCTTGCAGCTTCGACGCTGGGCTGGTCCGCCGACCGCATCGCTACGGCCAACTGGGCGCTCGGCTCGGGGCTCGCTGGCCTGGCCGCGATCCTGGTGGCTCCGCTCGTGACCCTGCAAGTTGCGGTCATGACCAACCTCGTGCTGGCAGCTCTTGCCGCAGCCCTCGTGGCCGGCTTCCGATCCTTCCCCGTGACGTTCTGCGCAGGCGTCGCACTCGGCGTGACCCAGACGGTCGTCGGCCGGTTCACCGCGGACACTCCCGGCCTCGCGCTCAGCCTTCCGTTCGTGATGATCGTGCTCGTACTCGTCGTCCGAGGTCAGTCGCTGCCGCTGCGCGACTATCTCCTCCAGCGGCTGCCGCTCATCGGTAGTGGCCGAACCAGGCCCATCCCCGTGCTGATCGGGTGCGCGATCCCCGCGGTGATGATCGTGCTCTTCTCGCCGCGGTGGGTCGACGCCCTGTCGATCACCCTCGCGATCGCCCTGATCCTGTTGTCTATCGTGCTGCTCACCGGATACGCCGGCCAGCTCTCGCTCGCGCAGTTCGCGGTGGCAGGCTTCGGCGCCTTCATCGCGGGTCGGCTCGTCGCAGCCTGGGGCGTGCCCTTCCTGCTGGCGCTCGTGCTCGGTGTCCTGGCGACGATTCCTCTCGGCGTGCTGTTCGCCCTGCCCGCCGTGCGGACCCGCGGCATCACGCTGGCCGTCGTGACCCTCGGTCTTGGGACCGCGATCGAGTTCATGGTGTTCAACAACGGCGCGTTAGTCGGCGGGGTGTCCGGTACGAACATCGGAGACCCAACCATCTTCGGA
The DNA here is from genome assembly GCA_025352005.1 of Frankiales bacterium. Classification (GTDB taxonomy): domain Bacteria; phylum Actinomycetota; class Actinomycetes; order Mycobacteriales; family SCTD01; genus RYN-111. The sequence continues at coordinate 8,885 of JANXUE010000262.1, read as the reverse complement.
TGGGGGATGAACAACGCCGAGTTCCCCAAGCGCTATGCCTTCGTCACTCTCACCATCCTCGTGTTGCTCCTGCTCGGCGTGGCCAACATCCGCCGAGGCCGCAGTGGCCGTCGACTCATCGCCGTGCGCACGAACGAGCGCGCGGCCGCGGCGCTCGGCATCAGCGTGCCGATCGCCAAGCTCTACGCCTTCGGCCTTGCCGCGGCGATCGCGTCGGCGGGCGGCATCATGCTCGCGTTCCGCAACCAGCAGATCTCCTACGGCACCACGTTCACGAACTTCTCATCGATCCAGTCCGTCGGCTGGGCGATGATCGGCGGCATCGGCTACCTCGTCGGTCCGATCTACGGCGCCACGCTGGCACCCGGCTCGGTCGGTGCTGCAGCGCTCAACTCGATCCCGGGTGGGCCGGCGAAGTACCTGCCGCTGCTCGGTGGGGTGCTGCTGGTGTTGTTCACCTTGCAGAACCAGGACGGAACAGCCAAGGAGATGGGGTTGACTGGCCAGCTCATCGCCCGAAAGCTCAGGCGCAAGAAGGCCTCAGCCCCGGCCCCGGCTGCCCGGCGCACTGACGTGACCGACCGCGCGGTCGTCCGGGTCGCGCCTGTCGTCCTCGAGGTGCGCGACCTCTGCGTCCGTTACGGCGGGACGGTGGCCGTCGACTCCGTATCGTTCCGGGTCGAGCCGGGCACGGTCGTGGGGCTCATCGGGCCTAACGGCGCTGGCAAGACGTCGCTGATCGACGCGGTGACCGGCTTCACGCCGCTGGCGAGCGGGGAGGTGCTGCTCGACGGAAACGCCGTGACCAAGATGAAGGCAGCCGCCCGCGCGCGCAGGGGGGTCTCACGATCGTTCCAGTCCCTGGAGCTGTTCGAGGACTCGACGGTCCGCGACAACCTGCAGACCGCGGCCGACCCGCGCGACCTCATCTCCTACCTGAGGGACTTCGTTTATCCGGTTGCGCCCGGTCTCCCGCAAGCGGCCCTGGCGGCCATACAGGAGTTCGACCTCGAGGCCGACCTCGACAAGCTGGCCCAGGACCTCCCCTACGGAAAGCGTCGGCTCCTGGCCATCGCCCGCGCCGTCGCGACCCAGCCCAGCGTCCTGCTCCTCGACGAGCCCGCCGCTGGCCTCGGCGACGTCGAGACGGCAGAGCTCGCAGACCTCGTGCGTCGGCTGGCGTCCAAGTGGGGCATCGGCGTGCTCCTGGTTGAGCACGACATGAACTTGGTGATGAGCGTCTGTGACCGGTTGGTCGTCTTGGACTTCGGGGTCAAGATCGCGGAAGGCACGCCGGCGGAGGTCAGCAAAGACCCTGCAGTCATCAGCGCATACCTGGGCGAGACGCCGGAGGAGGCGGTCGAGGACGTAGCGGCCCTCATCGGGAACGGAGGCAGGCGATGAACGTTCTTGAGGTGTCCGACCTGCATGTGGGATACGGCCCGCAGCCTGTCGTGCACGGGATCGACCTTACCGTGGCCGAAGGTGAGGTGGTGGCGCTGCTCGGAGCGAACGGTGCAGGCAAGACGACCACCCTGATGGCGATCGCGGGTGTTCTCCGCATGATCAGCGGACAGGTGCTCATCGGCGGGGAGCCCGCCACCGAGCCGCTCTACCGGCGCGCACGTGCCGGGCTCGGCTACGTCACCGAGGAACGGTCGGTGTTCAAGGGCCTGACCGTGGCGGACAACCTCACGGTCGGGGGTGTTACGCAGCAGGACGCGCTGAGGCTCTTCCCAGAGCTCGAGAAGCGACTCGCCGTCCGTGGCGGTCTCATCTCCGGCGGGGAGCAGCAGATGCTGGCTCTGGCTCGGGCGCTGGCACGTCGGCCGCGGCTCCTGCTCGCCGACGAGCTCTCTTTGGGCCTCGCACCGCTCGTCGTAACGCGGCTGTTCGTGGCGCTGCGCGAGGCTGCGGCCGAGCAAGGCTCCGGCGTGCTCCTGGTCGAGCAGCACGTCCGCAAGGCGCTGAAGTACGTCGACCGCGTATACGTCCTGAGGCGCGGGCGGGTGGCCTTGTCGCTGAGCGCGGAAGAGGCGCGAGAGCGCGTCCACGACATCGAACAGGCCTACCTAGCCAGCGGTGACTCCGCAGCGTGACCCGACCATCGCCCAACGCCAGTTCAACCACAAGGGGAGCAGCAGTGACCGCAACCTCAACCTCGGTCCGACCGGGGTTTTCGGTCGGAGTCGACATCGGCGGTACCCACACCGACCTGATCGTCGCCTCGCCGACAGGTCTTACACGGAGCAAGGCGTTCACCACTCACGATGACTACAGCCGAGGGATCTTCGACGCGATCGACGTCGCGGCTGAGTCGCTGGGGATCACCACCGATGAGCTGGTGCGGAGCTGCCACACCTTCATCAACAGCTCAACCATCGTGACCAACGCGGTGACAGAGCTGAGCGGTGCGAAGGTCGGCGTACTCATCACGCGCGGGTTCAAGGACACCTTCCGCATCGCCCGAGGCGCCCGAAAGGCGGACTACGACGACCACAAGCAGACGACACCGCCCGAGGTGGTTGCGCGCGACTGCATCGAGGAGGTCACCGAGCGCGTTCTGTACGACGGTCGCGCACCGGTCGCCCTTGTCGAGGACGAGGTACGGGCGGCCGTACGCCGTCTCAAGGAGAAGGGTGTCGAGGCCTATGCGGTCTGCTACCTGTGGTCGTTCGCCGAGCCAAGTCACGAGCAGCGCACCCGCGAGATGATCCTGCAGGAGCACCCGGGCGCCGTCGTCATGATCTCCTCCGAGGTCCACCCGGTCATCCGTGAGACGGAGCGCTTCTTCACCGCCGTCTTCAACTGCCTCTCCCACCGAGGCGCCACCCGGTTCGTCGACCAGATCACAGGCGAACTCGCTCGACGCGGCTTCACCGGTGCCCTGTCGTTCTTCCAAGGAATCGGTGGCTCTGTCAGCGGTGACGCCGTTAAGAGAAAGCCGATGACGATGCTGGCATCGGGTCCCGCTGGTGGTGTCATGGGGTCGGCTGCCGTGGCCGAGCGAATGGGTCTCAAGCACGTGCTGGTCGGCGACATGGGCGGCACGAGCTTCGATACGGCTCTGCTGCACGACCTGAAGCCGGCCATCGCCAAGCGCGTAGCGCTCGGCCAGCTTCAGACCGGTGTCGACATCATCGATGTGGTCTCTGTCGGCTCGGGAGGTGGCTCCCTCGCCTGGATCGACTCGCGCGGCGTGCCCCAGGTCGGACCCAAGAGCGCAGGTTCGACTCCAGGCCCGGTCTGCTACGGCAAGGGAGGCACGCAGCCGACGGTGACCGACGCGACCGTCACTCTCGGTCTCCTCGACCCTGAAAACTACCTCAAGGGCCGCCACAGCCTGGACGTCGCCGCCGCCCGCACCGCGATCGAGGAGAAGATTGCTGCACCGCTCGGCTGGACGGTCGAGCAAGCGGCAGCCGGCATCTATGACATCGCGGCGCAGAACATGGCGGACGCGCTGCGCACCGTGAGCATCGAGCGCGGCCACGACCCGCGGCCGTTCACGTTCTTCGCCTACGGCGGCGGCCTTGGCCTGTTTGCTGTCGAGGTCGCCCGCAAGCTGGGCTGCCAAACAACCGTGGTACCGGACAACTGCGCGGCCTTCTCGGCCCAAGGTGTGCTCATGGCCGACTACGTCCGCGCCTACAACCGCACGGTCAACTGGATCATGGTCGATCCGAGCCAGGTCGCCAACGTCAACGCCGTTCTCGCGGACATGCGCGCGGAGGCCACGAAGGACGCCTCCAACGACGGCATCATGGTCGACGACCTGGAGTTCTCGGTAACCGGTGAAGGCTGCTTCGCCGGCCAGGTGTGGGAGATCACCGTCCCGCTTCCCGACCGGGTCCTCACGGCGGAGGATGGCGCGGCCCTTGCGGCTGACTTCCCGTCCGTCTACGAGCGGGCGTACGGCGCGGGCACGGCCTGGCTGGACTCTCCCGCGCTGCTGGTCAACGTCGGAGTGCGGGCGACCTACCATCGCCCGAAGCCGGCCAGCCGGGAGCAGGAGCCGGTGACGGGGGCGCCGACTCCCACGCGTCTGAGCCAGCGAGAGGTCTTCCTCCCCTCCGAGCGGGTCGCAACAACCATCCCGGTGTACGCGGAGGCTGACTTCGTCCCGGGGGCCACGGTCGAAGGTCCCTGCATCCTCGACGTCGGCGACACGACCATCTACGTGCCGAACGGCTCGACCTGCGGTCGCGACCGCTTCTTCAACTTCACGATCACGAACTGAGGGCGACCCATGACCGAGACCACGTTGACCCGCAACTTCAACATCATCGATGTCGAGGTGCACGGCAAGAGCATCCGCAACATGGCGAACGAGATGGCCATAACCCTTATGCGCACGTCTGGCTCGCCGGTCGTGACCGAGGCGCTCGACTTCAGCACGGCGATCCTCGACCGCAACGGGGAGCAGCTCGCGTTCGCCGGTTTTGTGACGTTCCACATCTCCACCGCCATCGGCGGTGTCAAGGCAGTGCTTGCCAAGCACGACCTGTCCGACCTGCGCCCGGGCGACGGCTTCCTGTGCAACGACCCGCACACCTCGGGTGCGATCCATCAGGGAGACCTCGGCGTCGTGATGCCGTTTTTCCATGACGGCGGGTTGGTGGGCTTCGGCTACGTCAACGAGCACGTCCTTGACGCGGGAGGGTCGGCGGTGTCCGGCTTCGCCCCAGCGGCCCACGACAACTTCGCCGAGGCCCTCAACTTCAACGCCGTGCGGGTGATCCGCAACTACAAGATCGAGCCGGAGTGGGAGTCGTTCATCGGCAACAACGTCCGCCTCCAGCGCATCGTGCTGAACGACATCCGCAGCATGATCGCGGCGAACAGCGCCGGCGAGCGTCGACTGGCGACCCTGCTCGACGACATCAGCTACGACCGCTTCGTCCAGCTCAACGAGGCGTCCAAGGACCTCTCCGCAAAGGCGATGCGGGACATCATCAGCAAGATCCCGGACGGCACGTACTCCAGCGAGGACTGGGTCGAGTACGACGCCCGCGGCCCGCAGGAGTTCTACAACGTCAAGTGCCGCCTGGTGATCGACGGCGACCACATGACGATCCAGTACCGGGGCGACAAGCAGACGGACTCGTTCGTCAACGGTGCGTGGCCCGCCATGGTCGGCCAGTCATGGTCGACCCTGCTCTCGCAGCTGGCGTACGACATCCCCGTCAACCAGGGGCTCTGGCGGCCGATCACGTTCGACCTGGGGCCACCCGGGTCGATCGTGAACTCGCTCCCGCCTGCGCCGGTGACGCAGTCGCACATGGAGACCGGCATGCGGATCAACAAGGTCCTCATCGACTGCCTGTCCCAGGCGTGCTCGCTGTCCGACGATGCGGTGATCCGCGGCCGGGTGGCCGGTCAGCCGTGCCAGAACCTCGCCTTCTTCACGTCGTTCGGCATCGACCTGCGCACCGGCTACCCCACGGTGGCCTTCCCCGTCTCGCTCGGCCAGCCCACCGGCGGAGGGGCACAGACGGTCACCGACGGTCTGGACACCTACGCCGCGCAGTGCATGTGCGGCTGCAACACCCCTGATGTGGAGATGGAGGAATCCAGCCAGCCGGGCTACATCCTGTGGCGTCGCATCTCGATCGACCAGGCTGGTGCCGGCGTCCACCGCGGCGGCATGGGCGTCTCCGGTGCCCTGGCGATCGTGCACTCCGAGCGGATGACGGGCGGCGGCTACAACAGCGCCGCCTACATCCCGCCGCGCGGCGCTGCCGGCGGCTACCCCGCCGGTGCCGGCGGCTGGAAGCTCCTGACCGACACGAACGTCTTCGAGCTCATCGAGTCCGGACGCTGGCCTTACGAAGAGGACCTCACGGGGACGCTGGTCCCGCACCCGGCGAAGACGGGCGATCTGCTCCTCAAGCTTGGTGACGTCTTCGCCGTCGTGAACGGCGGCGGTGGCGGCGTTGGCGACCCCCTGTTCCGTGATGCAGCACTGGTGGCCAAGGACGTGCGTGACGGTTACGTCAGCGAGCCCGTGGCCGGCACCCTCTATGGGGTTCTGCTTGACGGAGACAAGCAGGCCGACCTCGTGGCCACCGTGGGCCGCCGTGCGGCAATCCGGGCGGAACGCATCGGCGGCACGCCGAAGGCACAGCCGGACACCTCGACGGGGTCGGTGTTCGCGCCGCTCAAGGCGGACAACGGCCGGTGGGGCTGCAGCCTCTGCGGCGCCGACCTCGGCGCGCAGACGAATAACTGGCGCGACTCGGCCATCACGCGTGAGACCAAGATCTCCGAGGCGTACGAGCAGTTCGGCTCGCAGGTGCGCGTCGCTGAGTCGGCCGAGCCGGTCGTCATGCGGGAGAACTTCTGCCCGGCGTGCGCCACGGCCATTGCCGTCGACGTCACGTTCGCGGGTCGGGGTCCTGTTGCTGCTCCTCAGGTCGGAGTGCTCGACCCCTTCACCGACTAGAGGGTCCCGACCCGAGTCCATCGAGCAACTTGCCGTTTGTCGCCCTTGGGGAGCTGCGCGCCGGCGCCTCGCTCCAGGACGACGAGGCGCCGGTGACAGGATGACAGCGTGACTTATGCCGAGCTGGCAAGGACATGGCTCATCCCTTTGCCGCGGGCGATCGCTGCGCCGTTGCTGCCCGCGACACCGGCCCGGCGCTTACGTGACGCGCTGGAACCAATCGCGACCCAGGGCTGGTGGTCCCGGCCGGTCGGTGAGCGGATGGACGCGTTGGGCCTCCCGGCCTTTGCCGCATACGTGTGGGGGCGGGCCGCTCCACTCGGGAGCCCGGACCCGTCAGTGGTCGTGGCCGCGTTCGGCGTCTTCGAACCAGCGCTCCTGACGGACCTGTTCCGCCAGGCCAGCGAGGCCGTGTCCCGGCAGGAAATCCTCACGACGCGTGAGCGAGGAGCGGCGGCCGCCGTGGACTCCGTGGTGAACAACGACGAGGCAGAGCTCATCAGCCAGCCGTTGTTGCGGGCGGTGGCGTCGCTGGACGGACTTGGGCGCCCCTTGTTCTCGGCGCTGCGAGCCCTGTCATCGCCGGCAACCGCCGGAGGCCGCCTCTGGAGAGCGGCGGAACTTGTGCGCGAGCATCGCGGTGATGGCCACCTCGCGGCTCTCGCCACCGCCGGGGTCGACGCCGTGGAGGCGAACATCCTGACGGAGTTGTGGATCGGTTATCCAATGGGGGAGTACAGCGCGACCCGCGGGTTCTCCGCCACTGCGATCTCTGCGGCGGTAGGGCGGCTCACCGCCCGCGGATGGATTGGCCCTCACGGACTGACTCACGTCGGTGCGGCGGCCAGACTCGACATCGAAGCGGCAACAGACCGTTCGCAGGACCGCCTGCTGGAGGCACTCGGGGACGACGTCGAGCCAGTGATCGCGCGCTCTGCCCTCGTGGCGGAGCGACTGCTGGCGAAGGGCTGGTTCCCGCCCGACCCCCGCAAACGTGCTGGAGGCTGAGGGCCTGGCTAAACCGCCGTCCGGTTCGAGTGACCGCTCGGCTATGGGTCTCGCGGTTCGAGCAAGTATCGACGTCAACCGCAGGCGGCCACGCGCGTCGGGTCCTTCTTGAGGGCCCGTTCGCCGAGAATCCTCGGTCATGACCATGACTCGCGCATGGCGCTGGGTAGCGTCGAGCCGGGTGCTGCGGCCGTCTTCCGGCGGAGGCTGATCCCCCCGAGGCGCGCAACGCGGTTCAAGGGCGTGCTGGCACCTCAACCAACGTGGTTCTGAGCAAGGCCTCATGGTGATCGGCACCCCGGACCGGCTGGTGGAGCACCTCACGTCCAAGGCAGCACGTCCCGCCTCTTGGAGAACTACGACCACGTTCAGAACCTGCGCAAGGACTGGAGCAAGCAGGTCGAGGACGCTCAGGCACTTGCGACGAAGCAGTGGGAAGACCGGAAGGCGCCGACCGCGGGGTGAGCCGCAGGGTCTGCGGAGGGTCTGCCTCCCGGTACGTATGATCTCCCACCAACCCACAATGGTTGGTTTCACAGTGAAGGCGGAAGCCGTATTGGACCTCATCGAGGATGCAGTCGCCGCGATCGCCCGAGGCGAGATCGTCGTCGTCGTCGATGACGAGAGCCGTGAGAACGAGGGCGATCTCGTGATGGCGGCGGAGTTCGCCACGCCGGAAGCCATCTCCTTCATGGTTCGGCAGGCGGCTGGCATGCTCTGCGTGGCTATCCCGGAGGCACGGGCCGACGAGCTCGCGCTACCGCTGATGGTGAGCGAGCTCCTCGACCCGCACCGCACCGCGTTCGCCTTGTCGGTCGACGTGGTCCACGGCCTCACGACGGGTATCTCGCCGGAAGAGCGCGCGAGCACCTGCCGCGCGCTGGCGCACCCCCGAGCGGTGGCCGCCGACTTCTTGCGACCGGGGCATGTGAACGTCCTTCGAGGTCGTCATGGGGGCGTCCTGCAGCGCAGCGGTCTTACCGAAGCGGCAGTCGACCTCGCACGGCTCGCGGGTGTCAGCGCAGCGGGGGTGATCTGCGAGGTCCTGTCCGAGGACGGCGTCGGAATGGCCCGCCGCCCGGAGCTCGAGCGGTTCGCAGCCGCGCACGGTCTCATGATGATCTCTATCGCCGACCTCATCGCGTGGATGCGCGAGCAGGGCCGGGGACTCATCCGCCGTACGGGCACGGGACGTGTCCCCACCGAGGAAGGCGACTTCACCTGCCACGCCTACGAGAGTGCCGTGGACGGTCTGACGCACCTGGCCCTCGTCTACGGCGACTTGGACTCGGTGGAGGCGCCACTGGTTCGGGTTCATTCGGAGTGCCCCACCGGCGACATCTTCCGCTCGCGCCGGTGCGACTGCGGTGAGCAGTTGCAGTCGGCCATGCGGGTCATCGCCGAGGCCACCTCCAGCTTTCCACCACGCTCG
>JANXUE010000197.1 GCA_025352005.1 Frankiales bacterium | reverse complement strand
GACCCGCACCCCCGTCGCCGCGACGGGCCTGCTGCTGGCATGCGTCCTCGCCACGTCGGCGTGCACGGGATCGACCGGCACCAACGCCAACGCGGCCTCGAGCCCGCAGCTCAAGGGCGTCGGTGGGCTTGACAGCGGGGTGTTCCCGGCCGGGTCCCGGAAGGCGGCACCGGAGCTTGCGGGCACGACCCTCGCCGGTGCGCCGCTGGACGTCTCGTCGCTACGCGGGCAGGTCGTCGTGCTGAACTTCTGGGCCTCCTGGTGCGCGCCGTGCCGGGCTGAGGCCCGCAACCTCAACGCCGTCTACGCCCAGACCAAGCAGCTCGGCGTCGCGTTCGTCGGCGTCGACATCAAGGACGACGACTCGGCCGCGCGGGCCTACCAGCGGGCCAAAGGCGTCGCCTACCCGTCCCTGTACGACGAGGCAGGGGCGCTGCTGCTCGAGTTCCGCGGCTCGGCCCCCCAGTCACCGCCGACGACGCTGATCCTGGACCGGCGAGGTCGGGTCGCCGCCCGCTTCGTCCAGCCGGTGACCGAGGCCGAGCTGCTCGCCCCCGTCCAGGCGCTCGCGGCCGAGAACGCCTGAGCAAGTGGGTATCGCCGACACGTTCGTCGCGACCGTCACCGACGGGCCGCTGCTGTTCGCGCTGCCGGTCGCGGCCGCAGCCGGGCTCGTGTCGTTCCTCTCGCCATGCGTCCTGCCGCTCGTCCCCGGTTACCTGTCCTACGTCACCGGCCTCACGGGCGCCGATCTGGCTTCCCGGGCCGACCCGGTCCGGTCTGAGGGTGATGTCCTGGTGCGGGAGAGAGCGAAGGCCCGGGTCCTGCTCGGAGCCTCGTTGTTCGTCCTGGGCTTTAGCGCCGTCTTCGTCAGCGAAGGTGCCTTCTTCGGTGGTCTTGGCGCCCGGCTGCTCGAGCACCAGACGGCCGTCGACCGGGTCCTCGGGACTGTGACGGTCGTCCTCGGGCTGGTCTTCCTCGGTCTGCTCCCCGGGATGCAGCGCGAGGTCCGCTTCCACACGCTTCCACGCGCAGGCCTGGCTGGAGCCCCCTTTCTGGGCGTCCTGTTCGGAGTCGGCTGGACGCCGTGCCTCGGCCCCACGCTGGGCGCCGTACAGAGCCTGGCGTTCTCGCAGGCGAGCGCCGGTCGCGGCGCGCTGCTGACCTTCGGCTACTGCCTCGGGCTCGGCGTCCCCTTCCTACTGACAGCCGTGGCTTTCCGTCGCGCGCTGGGCGCCTTCGCCGTGGTGAAGCGGCACTACGCCCTGGTCATGCGGGCCGGTGGCGGCTTGCTGGTCGTCCTCGGGCTGCTGCTCGTCAGTGGCGTGTGGGAGCAGCTGATGGTCCACGTCCGCACCGTCGTCAACGGCTTCACCCCGAGCGTGTGATGACGGTTCGCAGCGAGGTCCCGGGTGACGTCAAGGCCGATGAGGAAGCCGTCCGACTGACGACCCAGCCCAAGCCGGTCGGCCTACCCCGCAAGGGCGACCTGTTCGGTCCGCTCCGAATCGGCTGGCGTCAGCTGACCAGCATGCGCACTGCCCTGCTGCTGCTGTTCCTGCTGGCCCTGGCCAGCGTCCCGGGCGGGTTCCTCCCGCAGCGCCGCATCAACCCGCTGCGCGTCAACCAGTACATCGCGCAACACCCCACTGCCGGTCCGCTGATGGATCGGCTGCGGTTGTTCGATGTGTTCAGCTCACCGTGGTTCTCCGCCATCTACCTGCTGCTGTTCGTCTCGCTCGTCGGGTGCCTGATCCCACGGAGCCGGTTGCACCTGAAGGCCCTCACGAGCAAGCCCCCCAAGGTTCCGCGGTCCATCGCGAAACTGCCGGTCAACGACCGCTGGGAGACTACCGACGGGGTGGACGACGTCCTCCAGCAGGCCAGCACGGCGCTGCGGGGCTGGCGGGTCGTGCGCCGCGAGCACGAGATCTCGGCCGAGAAGGGCTACCTGCGCGAGACCGGCAACCTGGTCTTCCACCTGTCGCTCATCTTGCTGCTCGTCGGGATCGCCCTCGGTGCGTTCCGCGGGTTCAAGGCAACGGTGCTGGTCAAGGAGGGAAAGGGCTTCTCCAACACGATCATCTCCTTCGATGACGTGCAGCCCGGTCGAAGGTTCTCTGCGTCGTCGCTGGTGCCGTTCTCGGTGCACCTCGACGCCTTCCGGGCGACCTACGGGCCGGACGGCAAGGCTCTGACGTTCGACGCTGCCGTCCATTGGGCGCCTCTCGGTGGCGCCGAGAAGACCGATGACATCCGGGTCAACCATCCGCTCGATGTCGGCGGTGCCAAGACCTACCTGATCGGGCACGGCTACGCCCCGCACATCATCGTCAAGGACACCACCGGGGCCGTCATCGACGACCAGCTCGTGGCGTGCCTGCCGCAGAACGCCCAGTTCCTATCGACCTGCGTCATCAAAGAGGCCAACACGACCGGGACGCAGTTCGGCTTCCGAGGGGTGTTCACCCCCACGACGGTGACCGACAGCACGGGGCACGTGGGGTCGTCGTACCCGGGGTTGAGGAACCCCGTGCTGACGGTGGCTGCCTTTGTCGGCGACCTCGGGGTCGACCCGGGGACGCCGCAGTCGGTCTACAACCTCGACACGTCCGCGATGACCCCCGTCGACGGTGGACAGGCTCACGCACTGCTGCCGGGGCAGGTTTTTCACCTGCCGGGGGGTGCCTCACTGACCTACGTGGACACCAAACAGTGGGCGACCTTCCAGGTCACGCAAGACCCTGGCAAGGGACTCGCGCTCGTCGCGTCGATCGGGATGGTCGGCGGGTTGATGTTGTCGCTGTTCATCCGGCGCCGGCGGCTCTGGGTCAGGGTCCGGGCAGGCGGGACAGACGGCGCCCCGACTACCGTGGAGGTCGGAGGGCTGGCGCGCACCGACCCGGAGCGCTACGCCCTTGAGTTTGCTGCCCTTGTACGGCAGCTGCGGCCCAAGGCACTTTCAACCGTTGTGGAGGAGTGACCGTGACCGACCAGAGCCTGGGCCAGCTCGGCGACGGCCTGCTGCTGGCCACCGTCGTGGTCTACGCCCTCGCGATGCTCGGCTATGCCGGTGAGCAGGCCAGCCGCAAGGCCCGTCGCGCCGTCACGTCGGTCCGCGCGTCGTCCCAGGTCCTGGTCGGCGCGGGCGGCCCGTCCGTCACGCTGCCTGCCGAGACCGTCACCGTCGAGACGCCCTCGCGGTCCGGCCGGTTTGCGGTCGCTCTGACCGCCTTCGGCTGGGCCGTCCACGTCACCTCGTTGGTACTCCGCGGGTTCGCGGCCCACCGCGTGCCCTGGGGCAACATGTACGAGTTCTCCAGTGCCGTCGCCCTCGTGGCGGTCACGTTCTTCCTCGTACTCGTTGCCCGCGGTCGGGTCGAACGGGCCCTCGGTGCGTTCGTCATGCTGCCCGTGGTGCTCTACCTGGGCCTCGCGTCCTCGGTGCTCTACACCGCCGCCGGGCCGCTCGTGCCGGCCCTCAACTCCTACTGGATCAAGATCCACGTCGCGGCTGCCATCATGGCCAGCGGGTCGTTCCTGCTCTCGGGCGTGGTGGCCCTTCTCTACCTGCTCCGCAGCCGGTACGACGCCCAGCTGACCGCCCGCCGCACACCGCATTTCCCGGTGTCGCTCGGTGCCCAGCTCCCCACGGCGCCCGTCCTGGACCGCGTCTCCTACAGCGTGATCGCCTTCGCCTTCCCCGTGTGGACCTTTGCGATCATCGCCGGCGGGATCTGGGCCGAGTCAGCCTGGGGGCGCTACTGGGGCTGGGACCCCAAAGAGACCTGGTCTTTCATCACCTGGGTCCTCTACGCGGGCTACCTGCACGCTCGCGCGACCGCCGGGTGGAAGGGCAAGAAGGCCGCCTGGGTCGCCGTCGCTGCCGCCGGCGCGCTCATCGTGGACTACTACGTCGTGAATATCTTCGTGGTGGGCCTGCACTCCTACGCCTGACCCCGAGTACGCCTGACCCCGAGTACGCCGGGTCAGGAGGGTGGGGCTTCGTCCTCTGCTGCGCGCATCCGACGGGCCTCTTCGACCGCCTGCGTGCGTTGTCGTTCGGCCCGGGTACGCAAGGAGGCCAAGAAGGCGGCGTCGTCGTCCGGGGAGGCCGCGACGGCCCGCCCGGGACGGTCGTACTCCGCAGGGATGCCGGTGTTGCCCTTGTCGGGCAGGGACCGCGCCGGTCCCTGGGGCCGCCCGGCAACGAGCCAGAGCAGCGACCCTATGTCGGACAAGATGATGACCAGGACGACCCACACACCCTTGGGCAGGTTGCGGACCGCGGGGGCGTCAGAGGTGATGGCATCGAAGATGCAGTAGACCCAGGCCACCAGCAGAATCATGCCCAACGCACCGTCGGCGAGCAGCATGCGGAACCCTCCCTCATGAGAGCGTCACGGTAGCCAAGTCGCGACGATCCCGTGGAAAGGAGCCTTCGATGACCGAGCTGCTTGGAGGTGGGCTGATTCCGCGCCATCAACTAGCTGAGCGGGAGCTGCTGCTCGCTTACCTGGCCCGCCAGCGGGAGCTGGTCTGCTGGAAGGTGGAGGGGCTGGAGGACGCGCGGGCGCGGGCGGTCAGGACGCCGACCGGTCTCACGGCGCACGTGCTGGTGGCGCACCTGACCGGCGTTGAGCGCGGCTGGTTCGTCGAGCACTTCGCGGGCGGCAGCGAAATGCGCGTCCGTCAGCAGGAGTTCGAGGCACAAGAACGGCCGCTGGCCGGGCTGGTAGCGGCCTACCGCGCGCAAACCGCCATCAGCGACACGATCATCGCAGGTGCTGACCTCGACGCGGTGAGCGCGCGCCGCGACCACACCCTGCGGTGGGTCGTGCTGCACATGCTCGAGGAGACCAGTCGGCACCTCGGTCACTTGGACCTGCTGACTGAGCTGGCCGACGGCAGGGTCGGCGAGGAGCCCGAGGGGGCGCCCGAGTCCGGGGTCGACGAGCTCTAGCGAAACCGCAGCGGGCCGGTCAGGTGCTCCCGCTCAGCGCGGACGGCGGGTGCCGACGCGGCGCATCCGGCTACTGCGCGCACCGCGCAGGGCGCGGGCATCGGCATCGCGCCGGGCCTCGTCCCGGAACTGCTGGACGCGGTAGGAGCTGGTGAGGTTATGGTCGAGGGCGAACACGATATTCTCCTGAAGAATTAGAGCTGTATAGGTTGTTTCACCTACGAACACAAGGATACTCCGACATTTGACCTTGCTATAAGGGAAAAGGTGTGAGGTGGAC
>JANXUE010000192.1 GCA_025352005.1 Frankiales bacterium | reverse complement strand
GCCGTACTTCCAGCCCGGTCCGGACAGTGCCGAGATCGAGTACATGCGCGAGCGGCGGACAGCCCTCGGCGGGTCGCTGCCGAGTCGGGTCGTCCGCAGGCAGTCCCTCCAGCTGCCGGGGCCGGAGGTCTACGACGAGCTCAAAGCGGGGTCCGGCAAGCAGCCTGTCGCCACGACGATGGCCTTCGTCCGGCTGCTGAAGGACCTGCTGAAGGACAAGGAGATAGGCCCGCGCTTCGTCCCCGTCGTCCCCGACGAGGCCCGCACCTTCGGTATGGACGCGATGTTCCCGACCGCCAAGATCTACTCGCCGTTCGGCCAGCGCTACGAGGCCGTCGACCGTGCTCTCCTGCTGTCCTACAAGGAGGCTGTCAACGGCCAGATCCTGCACGAGGGGATCACCGAGGCGGGTTCGATGGCTTCGACGATCGCTGCGGGGACGTCCTACGCCACCCACGGCGAGCCGATGATCCCGGTCTACATTTTCTATTCGATGTTCGGCTTCCAGCGGACCGGCGACCAGATGTGGCAGATGGCCGACCAGCTCGGTCGCGGCTTCCTGCTCGGTGCCACCGCCGGACGTACGACCCTGAACGGCGAGGGCCTGCAACATCAGGACGGCCACTCGCTGCTGCTGGCCTCGACCAACCCCGCGGTCATCGCCTACGACCCTGCCTACTCCTACGAGGTCGCCTTCATCGTCGAGGACGGCCTGCGGCGGATGTACGGCGAGTCGCCGGAGAACGTCTTCTACTACCTGGCCGTCTACAACGAGCCGTATCCCCAACCCGCCATGCCGGACCTGCCCGCGTTGGGCGAGGGCGTCCTGCGCGGGCTGTACCGGCTCCGGCAGTCCGAGGGTGTCGCGACCCAGGCCCAGGTCCTGGCCAGCGGCGTGACGGTGCTGGCGGCCCTCGCGGCCCAGGAGCTGCTGCGCGCCGACTGGGGCGTCGGCGTCGACGTGTGGTCGGCGACCAGCTGGAACGAGCTGCGCCGCGACGCCCTGGCCTGCGAGGAACACGCGCTGCTCCACCCGGACCAGCCTCCGCACATCCCGTTCGTCACGCAGGCCCTCAGTAGCAGCACCGGTCCGGTCCTTGGCGTCAGCGACTGGATGCGGGCCGTTCCCGACCAGATCAGCCGATGGGTCCCGGGTGACTGGTCCTCGTTGGGGACCGACGGCTTCGGCCGTTCTGACACGCGTGCGGCCCTGCGTCGGCATTTCCACATCGACGCGGAGTCGATCGCCACGGCCGTGCTGCAGCAGCTCGCCGCGCGCGGCGAGGTCGAGGCCGACGTCCCCGCCAAGGCGGTCGACCGCTACCAGCTGCGGGCGGCCCGGCTCGACACTGCCGGCTCGGGTGAGGATGGCGCCAGCGACGTGAGCGGCTAGCAGGGCAGCTCCCGCTGAACAACCCCCGTGCGTCCTAGCCCCCACGCTGGCCCAGGGAACTGTTTCCTAGGACGCAACGAAGGGGTCAGCGGGCAGTCCAGGCCAGCAGCTGCTCGGCGGTCCAGGTGTTGACGACCCGGTCCGGTGTCACACCGGTGAGGTAGGCCCGCTCACAGCCCAGCTCCTGCCAGGCGAGCTGGCCCGGAGCGTGCGCGTCGGTGTCGATCGCGACCTGGCAGCCGGCCTCGATCGCCAGGCGCAGCAGGCGTTTGGGCGGGTCGAGGCGCTCCGGGCGGCTGTTGACCTCCACTGCCACCCCGAACCGCGCGCAGGCCGCGAAGACGAGGTCGGCCTCGAACGCGGACTCGGGCCGTTTTTTCTCCCTCACCATCCGGCCGGTGCAGTGCCCGAGCACGTCGGTGTGCGGGTTGCTGATCGCGGCCACCATGCGCGGCGTCATGTCGGTGGAATCCATCCGCAGCTTGGAGTGCACCGACGCTACGACCAGGTCGAGCTCGGCCAGCAGCTCGGGCTCCTGGTCGAGGGTGCCGTCCTCGTTGATGTCGCACTCGATCCCGGTGAGGACCCGGAAGGGACGCTCGCCCGACGCCGCCTCCGCGCCAAGCCGCTCGTTGAGCTCGCGCACCACCTCGAGCTGGGCGCGCAGCCGCTCCGCGGTCAGGCCACGGGCGACCTTCAACCGTGGGGAGTGGTCGGTCAGGACCATCCACTCGTGGCCCAGCCCCCTTGCAGCCCAGGCCATGTCAGCTATCGGCGAGCCGCCGTCACTCCAGTCGGAGTGAACGTGACAGTCCCCTCGGAGAGCCGCGCGCAGGGAAGCGGCACCGTCGGAGACCGGCGTACCACCGAGGGTCGAGACGCGACGCAGGTAGTTGGGCTCCTCGCCGGCGAGGGACTCGCTGATCACCAGTGCGGTGACCGCGCCGATCCCCGGGAGCTCACCGAGAGTCCCCCCGTCAGCACGCCGCCGGAGCTCGGCGCGGCTCAGGCCGTCGACGACAGCGGCGGCCGCGCGAAAGGCTCGCACCCGGAAGGTCGGCGCGAGGGCGCGCTCCAAGCAGAACGCGATCGCCCGCAGGTCAGCCGCCGGCTCCCTCATGCGGGCAGCCTCTCACGGCCGGTAGACGGTGAGCGCCCGCGACGCCGCCCGCAGGACCAGGCGTCTGGTCGGCTCCATCACCTCGCCGTCGCGAGCCACGCGCACCGGCTCGCGCGCGCTGACGGGTAGCCGGGCGACGATCCGTTCCTCGTAGACCCGGCTGCGGCCCAACAGACCGCCAAGGACCGCGAGCGTCAGCCGGGTCCGGGAGAACCAGTGGGTCGCGTCGATCAGGCGCACGTCGATGCAGCCGTCATCCATCCGTTCGCGCCACGACGGCGCGAATCCCGCCGGGTGGTAGCGGCCGTTGCCGGCGAACAGCGTCCACAGCCGCCGGTCGACACCGTCGACGTTAACCTCCAGCGCCTCCGCGTCACGCATGATCCGGACCGTCGCGAGCGCCATCGCCGGCCATTTGCCCATCCGCTCCTCGTGTCGTTCCCGCTCCTTCACCAGCTCCGGATAGACCCCGATCGCAAAGGTGTTGAGGAAGTAGTCGCCGTCCCCGTCCGGCGAGGTGGACCCCACGGACACCTGTACGGCGGAGCCTTCCCGGAGGGCCTCGATCACCTCCTCCGGGCCGGTGATGCCGAGCTCGCCGGCGAAGTGGTTGAGCGTGCCGCCGGGGAAGACGGCCAGCGGCAGGCCCGCCTCCAGGGCGATGCCGGCCGCGCAGCTCAGCGTCCCGTCACCGCCCATCGCACCCAGGACGGTCGCCCGCGCGGCGGCCTGGCGCAGCGCGTCCTCGAGGTCGTCACCGGCCTTGACCACCTCAGCCTTCGGGAGCTGCTCGGCGAGTAGCGCCTGGACGGCGTCTGCCCGGTCGGCCGAGCCACCACCGGTGTTGATCACGAGGACGAGACCGTCGCCGTCGGTGAGGGCCGGGGCGTCAGCGGCGGTCCGGCCGACGGCGGGCCGGTCCGGCTTGGCCGGCCAGGCCCGCTTGACCGCGACGGCGCAGGCGGCGCCGAGGGCGAGCCCGGCGACCACGTCCCCCGGGTAGTGGACGCCGGTATGCACCCGGCCGTATGCGACGCCGGCGGCGAGGACTCCGACCGGGCCGGCGAGCAGCGGTTGCTCCAGCGCGACACCGACCGCGAAGGCTGCGCCGCTCGCGCTGTGTCCGCTGGGGAAGGAGCTGGTCGAGGGTTGCCGGAACAGCTGGCGGGGCATGGGCACCGGAATCAGCGACGGCCGGATCCGCCGGGCGGCGCGCTTGGCCGGCACGTTGGCCAGCACGCTCGCCAGCGCCAGCGACGACAGCCCGCGCACGGCCGCACGGCGCTGGCCTGCGGCCGCCAGGATCCCGGCGACGCCGAACCAGAGCAGCCCATGGTCGGCGCTGTGGGTCAGCGGTGGCAGCACCCGGTCCAGGACCGTGGACTCGCGGAGGGCGGCTTGGCGGAACAGGCGGCGGTCAAGGGCGTCCAGGCGTGCCAAGGTCGTGATCATGACGTGGGGCCTGCCCCTAGACGACCTGATGCAACCAGGTGACCGGCGCGCCCTCGCCGGCCTCGCGGTAGGGCTCGAGCTCGTCGTCCCAGGCGCTGCCCAGCAGGGCGTCGATGCCGTGCGCGAGCTGCGGTCCCTGGGCGGTGGCCAGCAGGGTGCGCAGCCGGTCCTCCCCCACGACGATGTCGCCGTTGACGGCGATCATCGTGCGGTAGACGCCGAGGTCCGGCGTGATGCTGTACCGCTCGCCGTCGTTGCCCGCGCTGGCGTTCTCGGTCACCTCGTACCGGAGCAGCTTCCAACTCTTCAGGGCCGCCGCGATCTTGCCGGCGGTCCCGCTGCGGCCGTGCCAGGCGGACTCGGCGCGCAGCGTGCCGTCCTCGGCGGGTTGCGCGGTCCAGGTGAGGGAGACCCTGGTGCCGAGCTCACTGGCGACCGCCCACTCGACGTGCGGGCACAGCGCAGGTGGGCAGGAGTGGATGAAGATCACTCCTGCCGCGGTCGAGGACAGCGACACGGTTCCTCCCAGGGTCGAGGTGCGCCTTCCCCAGCGGCCTCGGTGCAGGTGGTCCCGCAGTGCTGTCGTGTTGCTCCGTCATGGTGGCACGCCAGGCGGCACCACCGCCACCACCCGTCCCACCTGCCCCACGTCCGTGTCGTCAGCCTGGCCAGGTGTCGAGGGCAGCGAGCAGTGCGGCCTTGGTCTCTGCGGGCGCAGCGCTGGCCTGGATCGAGCAGCGGGCCAGGTCGACGAGCTCGCTGTCGGAAGCGCCCAGCACGGCGTAGTTGTCGAGCAGGTCTGCCCAGAACAGCAGCGGGTCGTCGGCCCCGATCACGACCGGGACACCCGCCGCCCGCAACTCGCGCCATGGCGAGTCCTGCACCGACGCGTGCACGTGCAGGGCCACGTTGGAGACCGGGTTCACCTCACACGCCACCCCGAGAGAGGCCATCACCTCGACCAGGTCGGGGTCCTCCACGGCTCGCACGCCGTGGCCGACGCGCTGCGCCCCGAGCCGCTCGACGGCCAGCCGCACGTTGCCGGCCCCCCTCAGCTCCCCTGCATGGGGTACGGCGAGCAACCCCGCCTCGCGCGCCATCCGGAAGGCCTTCTCGAACTCGCGGGTGTCCCCACGCGTCTCGTCGTTGGACAGCCCGAACCCGACGACGCCGTGCCCCACGAAGCGCTTTGCGACCCGAGCAAGGGTCTCGGCGTCGGCCGGGTTGCGGGTGCGGTTGCCGGCGACCACGAGGCCCGTGCCCACCCCGTACGCAGCACCCGCGACAGTCAGCGCGTCGAGCAGCACCTCGACCGTGCGCTGGAGTCCGCCCAGCCGCGGCGCGTACGTCGACGGGTCGACCTGTAGCTCCAGCCACCCCACGCCGGCCGCCGCCTGGTCTTCGACGATCTCGGTCACCAGCCGACGTACCTCGGCCTCCCCGACGAGCAGGGCCCGCGCGGCGTCGTACAGGCGCTGGAACCTCAGCCAGCCACGCAGGCCGGTCGCGTCGAGGTCGACGCTGGTCGGATCGAGCAGTCCGGCCGGCAAGGTCCGGCCCTGCTCGGTGGCCAGGTCGACCAGCGTCGCGGGCCGCATTCCGCCCGTCAGGTGCAGGTGCAGGTGCGCCTTCGGCAGCGTACGCAGGTCCCCCACGCGGCCATCGTGTCGCACCCGGTCCCTACGGTCCTGCATGGGATGATGGACACCGAGCCGCAACACCGTTCCCGAGGAGAAGCGTGACCAGCCCAGCACCCGACCCGGGACCCCAGCGGGGGGGCTACACCGCCAAGGACCTGTCGGTCCTGGAGGGCCTGGAGGCGGTACGCAAGCGGCCCGGCATGTACATCGGGTCGACCGACTCCAAGGGTCTGACGCACCTGGTCTATGAGATTATCGACAATGCGGTCGACGAGGCCCTCGCCGGACACTGCAACCGGGTCGAGGTCGTGCTCCACGACGACGGCTCGGTCGAGGTCCACGACGACGGCCGCGGCATCCCGGTCGACGTCAACGTCAAGAGCGGTCTGACCGGCGTCGAGCTGGTGCTGACCAAGCTGCACGCCGGCGGAAAGTTCGGCGGAGAGGGCTACAAGACCTCCGGCGGCCTGCACGGGGTCGGGGCCTCGGTCGTCAACGCACTGTCCGCCCGGCTGGACGCGACGGTCCGCCGTGGTGGCCGGGTCCACACGATGAGCTTCCAGCGCGGGGTCGCGGGCGTCTTCGACGGGGACGGTCCGCGGGCCGGCTTCACCCCGCGCGCCGGGCTGTCGGTCGCCGGCAAGGCGCCGCTCAGGCAAACCGGCACCACCATCCGCTGGTGGCCCGACCTCGTGCTGTTCGCCAAGGGCTCCATGGCGGACGTCACCGCGATCCGCGACCGCCTGCGGCAGACGGCCTTTCTCGTCCCGGGGCTGTCCCTGGTCGTGCGCGGGGCCAGCCACGAGGAGGAGCTCTTCCGCTTCGACGGCGGGGTCGTCGACTTCGTCGAGCACCTCGCGCCCGACCGCGGGGTCTGCGACCCGATCCACCTCACCGGCAGCGGCAACTACAAGGAGACGGTGCCGGTACTCGATGCTCAGGGCCACCTGGTCACCACCACCGTGGAGCGGCACTGCGAGGTCGACATCGCGCTGCGGTGGGGCACCGCCTACGACACCGTCAGCCAGTCGTTCTGCAACGTCGTCCGCACCGGGCACGGCGGCTCACACCAGAACGGCTTCGAGCGGGCGCTGCTCAGGACCCTCAACGAGGCGCTGCGCACCGCCAAGGTGCTGAAAGTCAAGGACGAGGACGTCGCCAAGGATGACGTGCTCGAGGGGCTCACCGCGGTCGTCACGGTCAAGGTCCCCGAGCCGCAGTACCTGGGCCAGACCAAGGACGAGCTCGGCACCAACGGGGTCAGCCGGATCGTCGCCGACGTGGTCGCCAAGGGCCTCAAGAGCGAGTTCCTGGACAACCGCCGGACCAAGGCGCAGGTCCGGACCGTCCTTGACAAGGTCCGCGCTGCGGCCCAGACCCGGCAGGCCGCCAAGGCCTCCAAGGACGCCGCCCGCCGCAAGACGGCGCTGGAGTCCTCGACCCTGCCGGCCAAGCTCGCGGACTGCCGCTCCACCGACGTCGGCCGTACCGAGCTCTGGCTGGTCGAGGGAGACTCCGCCCTCGGCACCGGCAAGCTGGCCCGCAACAGCGAGTACCAGGCCCTGCTCCCCCTGCGCGGGAAGATCCTCAACGTCCAGAAGGCCGGCGTCGGCGAGATGCTCGCCAACGCCGAGTGCGCCTCGATCATCCAGGTCGTCGGGGCCGGCACCGGCCGGACCTGCGACCTCGACCAGATGCGCTACGGCAAGATCGTCATCACGGTCGACGCCGACGTCGACGGCAGCCACATCCGCTGCCTGCTCATCACGTTGTTCGCCCGCTACATGCGGCCGGTCATCGAGGCGGGGCGGCTCTACGCCGCCGTACCCCCGTTGCACCGGATCGAGGTGAGCGGGTCCAAGGACCCGATCTACACCTACTCCGAGAAGCAGATGCTCCAGACCGTGAAGCGCCTGGAGGCCTCTGGCAAGCACGTCAAGCAGCCGATGCAGCGGTACAAGGGGCTCGGCGAGATGGACCCCGACCAGCTCGCCGAGACGACGATGCATCCGGCGACCCGGACGCTGCGCCGCATCAACCTCGGTGACATAGACCTGGCCGAGCACTCCCTCGAGCTGCTCATGGGCAACGAGGTCGCGCCCCGCCGCGAGTTCATCATCAACAGCGCCGGCCGCGTCGACCGCGCAGCGCTCGACACCTGAGCGGGGACGACATGCCACCCCGCAAGCGCCTGACACGTGAGGGCACCAATTCTGAGTCTCCGGCGGACCCGCTGACGAGCGGATCGCCCAACCCCAAGGGGAACACCACCGTGGCCGTCAATTCCAAGAAC
>JANXUE010000180.1 GCA_025352005.1 Frankiales bacterium | reverse complement strand
GCTGACGTGCCGTGCGGCGGCCTCGCGCTCCAGCGCCAGGCAGAGAGCACGGGCGACACCCGTGCGTCGCGCCGTGGGGTCGACCGCGAGGTGGTGGATGTACAGCAGACGCTCAGCGTGCGTGAAGGGCGTCTCGGGGCGAAAGATTTCTTCGGCCCAGAGGTAGCCCACCGGGCTTGCCTCATGGGCGACCCAGAAGAGGTTGGACGGGGACTGCAAGGCACCTGCGAAGAACTCCGTAACCTCGTCCTACTCCGTCGCGCGGAACTTGCCCGGCTCTGCTTGGACGTGCAGAGCGTGCACGTGGCCGTTGAGCACGGCTATGCCCCGTGCGTCTGTCCCGACGCCTCGGCGCACCAGCGCCTGGGTCACCGGGTCAACCCTGCTGGACGCGCGCTGCCCTCTCGAATCACCCTCGAACCATAAGACGGAAGCCCGCGACACACCTCGCTACAGCGTCCTCGTCTGGCTGACGGTGAGAGGGGGCTCGTCATCATCGCCTGGTTCGTCTCGTCCCGCGGTCGGTCGGTCCTACCCACCTTTGCCGACGATCTTGAGGAACAGCACCTCCTCTACTTGCTGAGTCGCGCCGCAATGAGCTGGTGGGGATCACCCTCCACCTGGTGCTGGGACCGACCACCAGGCCAAGGCAGGCATTCATCACCATCGCCTTCGTACCTCGGTACGACGTGCCAGTGAAGGTGCTCCACGCTGCGCCCGGAGTTGGGTCCTCCGCGGTGAGCACGCCGTCACAGTGCCGTCGAGGTACGACCAAGGTGTGTCCCGCAGCGATGGCATCCTGCGGAAGTGGCGCGAAGGCGACTGCGTCAGCGCGCTTGGCGACCCACAAGGCCTCGTCCTCAGCGATCAAGGCGCAGAACACGCAGCTCGTCATAGGGCGAGTCTGCCCCAAGCACGAGTTGAACCTTGGTCGATCGCGTCTACTTGTGGTCGTTCCATCGGTACGAGAACGGCAAGCACTCGGCGATGGGCAGAGGATCGCCTCCCATCTCGCGGATGACGTGGACCTCGGGTTGCGCGTCGAGCAGTACCTGACGACACCGGCCGCACGGAGCCAATACCCCACATCCGTGGTCCCCCACAGCCACGATGAGCCTGGCGGGCGAGCTAGTCAGCGATGCCAGATTGGCCAGGGCCGTCAACTCGGCGCACGGCCCACCCGTGAAGTGAAACAAGTCCAGGCCGGTGGCGACGGTCTCGTCGGCAGCCTGAACGACAGTCGCCACGGAGTGCGCCTGACCGTCGCCCCGCACCGCGATGAGGTCAGTCGCGATACGCACGAGTTCATCCACAGGCAGCATGGCCCCGAACGTAGCGACGCAACGTCGGCGCTTGGGAAGCGACATGCAACTGCGCTCAGTACCAACGATAACGCCGCTTCTCCATCCTGGTGGCAGCAGCGCCGGGAGGTCATCCGCAGCAGCACCAGTCAGCGGGCGGCGCGAGCGCCCGTACCGGACAACCCGCGACGGGGGCGGTCACGGAGCTAGGGCCCCGTGTCGGTAACCCGTGATCGCTTGGTGGCGCGGGAGAATGTGGCATGGCGAGGGCGACTGGTGTTGAGCAATCTGGTTTGATCGATGTTGAGCCGGGTGCTGAGGGTGTGGCCCGGCCGAAGCGGACGATCGATAAGACCTTCCGGAGGTACGACCAGGACCAGCCGATGCTGCTCGCGCCGGACCTGCGGGACTGGATCCCGGCTGAGGATCCGGTGCGGTGGGTTGATGACCTGGTTGAGCATGGTCTGGACCTGACGCCGTTCTACGACGACTACACCGAGGCTCGGGGTGCTCCGCCGTATGACCCGCGGTTGATGTTGAAGCTGCTGATCTTCGGCTACTCCAACGGGGTCACGTCCTCACGGGAGTTGGAGCGACGCTGCCAGCACGATGTGGCTTACATGTTCCTGACGGCGCAGGCGGCGCCGGACTTCGTGGTGATCAGCCGGTTTCGCAAGCGTCACCTGAAGGCGTTCACGGCCTTGTTCACGCAGGCGCTGGGGTTGTGCGCGCAGGCCGGCCTGGTGTCGTTGGGCAACGTGGCGTTGGACGGCAGCAAGATCCGCGCCAGCGCCAGTCGGCATCGGGCGATGAGTTATGACCGGATGGTCCGGGCCGAGGCTGAGCTCGCCGCTGAGGTCGAGGCGCTGGTCGCTGATGCCGAACGCACGGATGCGGCGGAGGACGCGGTGCACGGTGAGCGTCGTGGGGATGAGCTGCCCGCGGAGCTGGCCCGCAGGGAAGGCCGGCTCGCGGCGATCCGGAAGGCGAAGGCTGATCTGGAAGCTGAGCACGCGGCCAAGGCCCGGGTGAAGGCTGAGCAGGCCGCCGCGAAACAAGGTGCGGATGAGACAGAGCAGGCCGCAGCGGGTGAGGAGGCTGCGTCCACGGCGGTGGTCCCGGCGAAGGCCCAGCGGTCGTTCACCGACCCGGACTCGCGGATCATGAAGACCTCCGACGGGTCCTTCCACTACTGCTACAACGCGCAGACCGTCGTCGATGAAGACAGCCAGGTCATCCTGAACACCAAGCTGGTGACCTCCGGTGCGGACAGTCAGGAGTTGCCCGCGGCGCTGGCCGATCTGGTCGAGGCGTTGCAGGCCGCGGGGATCAAGAAGTTGCCACGGACGTTGCTGGCCGATGCCGGCTACTTCAGCGAGGCCAACGTCGAGGCGGCCACCGAGGCCGGGATCGATCCGTTGATCGCGACCGGCCGCCAAAAGCACGGGACGAAGCCACCGGCCGCGCCGCGGGGGCGGATCCCGAAGGGCCTGACCCCCAAGCAGTTGATGGCCCGCAAGCTCAGCACGAAGAAGGGCAAGGCGGCCTACGCTCGACGGAAAGCCATCGTGGAACCGGCCTTCGGGCAGATGAAGGTCGCCCAAAGCGCCGGCCGGCTGCGACTGCGCGGACTCGACAACGCCCAAGGTGAGTGGACCCTGCAGGCGTTCTGCCATAACGCCCGCAAGCTTCGCAACAGCGGCTTCCACCCGATCCCCACAGTGGCCCTCGGATAGCCCCCAGGGGCGTCACCCCTACCACGACAGCAAGGGCAGGGGTCAGGTCAGCGCCACCCGACCTGGCGGCCGCATGCGGCCGGACCGCGAGGCCCAGCCGGGGCGCCACCGGCTGAATCGGGCCTCAGCCCGCACCCCGACCCCCGAAAGCGATACCGACTCGGGGTCCTAGGGGCAGCTGTCGTGCCGTGTCCCCTTTGCGGTGATGCGGACGAAGTCACGGGAGGTCAACGGTGTTCCGCAGGCGAAACACGGCCTCCCGTCGGTGGCATGCAGGGTGTTGTCGTCAATGGGAGCGCCGTCCTGCAG
>JANXUE010000171.1 GCA_025352005.1 Frankiales bacterium | reverse complement strand
CCTCGTTAGCAGCGTTCAGAGCCGCGGGGGCGGTGCCCCCCGTCGTACCGGCTCGTCGGCACAGGGCGACGGCGCCGAAGACCGTCTCGTCGAGCGGCTCAAAGGTCCAGCTCACGGCCCGGGTCCAGTCCACCGGGCTGGCGGCGTCTGGCACCCGGTCGGGCCAGCCCAGACCCAACGAGATCGGCAGCCGCATGTCGGGCGGACCGGCCTGGGCGAGGGTGGAACCGTCGACGAACTCGACCATCGAGTGGACCACCGACTGCGGGTGGACCACGACCTGGATCCGGTCGTAGGGGACATCGAACAGCAGGTGCGCCTCGATCAGCTCCAGGCCCTTGTTGACGAGCGTGGCGCTGTTGATCGTGACGACGGGGCCCATGTCCCACGTCGGGTGCGCAAGGGCCTGCTCGGGGGTGATGCCAGACAGGTCCGTGCGACCGCGGAACGGGCCGCCGCTCGCGGTGAGGACCAGCCTGGCGACCTCGTTCCTGGTCCCCCCACGCAGGCACTGGGCCAGCGCGCTGTGCTCACTGTCGACCGGCACGATCTGGTCCCGGTACGGCGTCACCAGCGGCCCCCCGGCCACCAGGCTCTCCTTGTTGGCCAGGGCGAGCGTCCGTCCGGCCTGCAGAGCGGCCAGCGTCGGCGCAAGCCCCACCGAGCCGGTCATCGCGTTCAGGACCGCGTGGCACGGCCAGGCAGCCAGCTCAGCCATCGCATCAGGCCCCGCCAGGATCTTGGGTACGACGAACTCGCCGGCGCTGAACCCCCGCGCCTGGGCCGCAGCGTAGAAGGCCAGCTGCAGGTCCTGCGCTGCCGTGGCCCGCGCGACGGCCACGACCTCGACCTTCAGCGCGAGCGCCTGCTGGGCGAGCAGGTCCACCCGGCCGCCACCGGCACCGATCCCGACCACCCGGAACCGCTCGGGGGCGGCGCGGACGACCTCGATGGCCTGGGTGCCGATGGAGCCGGTCGAGCCGAGCAGCACCACGTCGCGGACGGTCATGTGTCCAGTGTCCCAGGCCGTGCGGTAGAAACAGACCCCGTCACCCCACGTCCCCCTGGAGGCCCCCGTGCTCGTCGTCACCGCCACCGTCCTCGGCAAGCCAGACGAGCGCGCGGGGATCACTGCCGCGCTGGCGGTCTGCGCCGCCGCGAGCCGTAAAGACCCGGGCTGCACCACGTACGCGTTCTGGACCGACGTCGAGGACCCCGACAGCTATGCCAGCATCGAGACCTGGGACAGCCAGGAGCAACTCGACGCGCACATGCAGACCCCGCACGTCGCCGCCCTGCTCGCGACGCTGGCCGACAAGATCGCCGGTGCGCCGGTCGTCACGACCTACGACGTGGCAGCCGTCCGCTAACGGCCTGGGAAGCCGGCCACCTGCCCCCCTTTGGGGGGCAGGCCGGGGTTACTCCAGAGCGGCAAGCTGGCCGCAGGCTCCGGCGATCTCGCGACCGCGGGTGTCCCTGACGGTCGCGTTGACGCCGGCGTCGCGAAGGCGCCTGACGAACTCCTGCTCCACCGGCTTCGGGGAGGCATCCCACTCCGAGCCGGGCGTCGGGTTGAGCGGGATCAGGTTGACGTGCACGAGCTTGCCTCGCAGGCGCTTCGCGAGCAGGTCGGCCCGCCACGGCTGGTCGTTGATGTCCCGGATCAGGGCGTACTCGATCGACAGCCGCCGACCCGTCTTGTGGGTGTAGCCGAACGCGGCTTCGAGCACGTCACGGACCGGCCAGCGGGTGTTGACCGGTACCAGCGTGTTGCGCAGCTCGTCGTCGGGGGCGTGCAGACTCAGGGCCAGCGTAACCTGCAGTCCCTCCTCGGTCAGCCGCCTGATCGCGGGGACCAGCCCGACGGTCGACACGACGATGTTGCGCTGCGACATCCCCAGGCCATACGGAGTGGGGTCGACAAGCCGGCGTACCGCCGCGACGACCCGGTTGTAGTTGGCCAGCGGCTCACCCATGCCCATGAAGACGACGTTGGTGACCTTCTCGCCGGCTCGCACGACCTGGTCGGTGATCTCGGCCGTGGACAGGTTGCGAGTCAGGCCGCCCTGCCCTGTCGCGCAGAACGGACAAGCCATCCCGCAGCCGGCCTGGCTCGACACGCAGACTGTCGTGCGGCCGGGATACCGCATCAGGACCGACTCGACGAGCGTCCCGTCGTGGGCGCGCCACAGCGTTTTCTTGGTGGCACCCTCGTCGCAGTCGACGACCCGCAGCTGGGTGAACAGCTCCGGCATCAGCAGGTCGAGCTTGCCCCTCAGGTCGGCGGAGACGTCGGTCATCTGCTCGCGGGTGTGCCCCGCGAAGTAATGCCGGCTCAGCTGCTCCGCCCGGAACGCCTTCTCCCCCGCGGCGACCAGCGCCGCCCGCCGTCCTGGCGGGTCAAGGTCCGCGAGGTGCTGCGGGGGCATGCCCTTCTTGGGGGCGTCGAACACGAGCGGCAAAGGAATCACAGTCCTACCAGGGTACGGCGGCCAGATTCCGGGCTCAGGCGGACCGGACGGCGGTAGGTCGTGACCGCTCAGCCGATGAAGGCGGTGAGCAGGACCCAGGCGATGGGGGCGGTCGGCAGCAACGAGTCGAGCCGGTCCATCAGACCGCCATGACCCGGCAGCAGGGTGCCCATGTCCTTGATGCCGATGTCACGCTTGATCATCGACTCGCCGAGGTCGCCGAGAGTGGCGCTGCAGACCAGCGCCAGGCCGTAGAGCACACCTTGCCAAGCCGGAGCACCGAACAACGTCACGAAGAAGATTGCCCCCGCCGCGGCGCAGGCGGTGGCGGAGCCGGCGAAGCCCTCCCAGGACTTCTTCGGCGACACTGTCGGCGCCATCTGGTGCTTGCCGAACAGCACACCCGCGACGTATCCGCCCACGTCGCTGCAGACCACTGTCGCGACGAAGGCGGTGACCCTGCGCGGGCCGTCGCCCGGGACCGCGAGCAGCGCGGTGAAGCCGAGCAGGAACGGCACGTAGGTCACGGTGAACACAGCGGCACTCACGTCCCGCACCAGGCCCTCGACGGGGCCGGCGAGCCGCCAGAGCAGACAGCCCAGCACCGTCAGGGCCAGCCCGAGGAACAGCTCGGACGAGCCGTACCGGTAGGCGACGACGATGCTGGCCGTTCCACCGACGAGCAACGGCACCATCGGCGGCTGTGGGCCGAGGGTCCGCATCGCCTTGACGATCTCGATCGTGCCCAGCACCCCGGCCAGGGCCAGGAGCACGATAAAGGTCCACCGGTACGGCGAGAAGACCGTCGCAAGGATCAGTCCCCCGAGGCTGAGCCCGACCGCGATCGCCGCAGGCAGGTTGCGTCCCGCGGACCGCTTCGGCGGGTCCACGTCGGCTGGGCCGGTGTTCGCCGGCTCGGGGGGGCCCGCCATGGAGTCGGTCTCACGCGTCGCCATCAGACCTCGAGCAGCTCTGCTTCCTTGTGCCGCAGCAGCTCGTCGATGCGGTTGACGAACGCGGTCGTCAGCTTCTCCAACTCCTTCTCGGCGCGGTCGACATCGTCCTCGCCGGCGTCGCCGTCCTTCTTCAGCTTCTCGAGCTCGTCCTTGGCCTTGCGACGGATGTTGCGCATCGACACCTTCGCGTCCTCGGCCTTGCCACGAGCCACCTTGATGAAATCCTTGCGGCGCTCCTCCGTCAATTGCGGGAACGAGATCCGGATGATGGTGCCGTCGTTCGTGGGGTTGACGCCGAGGTCGGAGTCGCGGATCGCCCGCTCGATGATCCCCAGGGACGACTTGTCGTACGGCGTGATGACCGCCATCCGCGGCTCGGGCACCGTCAGGCTGGCCAGCTGGATGATCGGCGTCATCGTCTCGTAGTACTCGACCACGATCTTGGAGAACATCTGCTGGGTAGCACGACCGGTCCGGATACCACCGAAGTCCTCCTTGGCCACCTCGACGGCCTTCTCCATGCGCTCCTCAGCTTCGAAGAGGCTTTCGTCGATCATCTGCTCAGGCTCCTGCTTCGTTGACGAGAGTGCCGATTCTGTCACCGTGGACGGCCCGGGCGATGTTGCCGTCCCGCAGCAGGTCGAACACCACGATCGGCAGCTTGTTGTCCCGGCACAGGCTGAAGGCGGCGGCATCGGCAACGTTGAGACCCTTGGCGAGGACCTCGTCGTAGGACACCACGTCGTACCGCTTCGCCTCGGGGTTGGTGCGTGGGTCTGCGTCGTAGACCCCGTCGACGCTCTTGGCCATGAGCAGCACTTCGCAGCCGATCTCGAGGGCCCGTTGCGCGGAGACGGTGTCGGTGGAGAAGTACGGCATCCCGGCACCGGCCCCGAAAATGACGACCCGACCCTTCTCGAGGTGACGGACTGCGCGCCGCGGGATGTAGGGCTCAGCCACCTGTCCCATCGCGATGGCGGTCTGGACCCGGGTCGGGGTGCCGGCCTGCTCGAGCAGGTCCTGCAGGGCCAGGCAGTTCATGACCGTCCCGAGCATCCCCATGTAGTCCGCGCGGGCCCGGTCCATGCCTCGCTGGGCGATCTCGACGCCGCGAAAGAAATTGCCACCGCCGACGACGATCGCCACCTGCGTGCCGCCGGAGACGACGTCGTGGATCTGCCGGGCGATGTCGGCGATGACCGTCAGGTCAAGACCCACGGCGCCACCGCCGAACACCTCCCCCGACAGCTTCAGCAGGACCCTCGTGAAGGGGGTCCGGGCCGTCGCAGAGGCCGCCTGCTCGTTGACCTTCACGGGCGGCGGCCTCCTCGTTCTGACGGTCGGACGGACGGCTGGACGGGGCTAGGCCTGCCCGACCTTGAAGCGAGCGAACCGTACGACGCCGACGCCGGCCTCCTCAAGGACCTTGCCCACGGTCTTCTTGCTGTCCTTGGCAAACGATTGCTCGACCAGGACGTTCTCCTTAAAGAACCCGGTCACGCGGCCTTCGACGATCCTGTCGAGCGCAGCCTCGGGCTTGCCCTCCTCGATCGCGGTGGCGCGGGCGATCTCGCGCTCCTTGGCCACGAGCTCCTCCGAGACCTCGTCACGGGTGACGAACTGCGGGGGCAGTGCCGCGATGTGCTGGGCGACGTCTTTTGCCAGTGCGGCGTTCTCGGCGGTGAGCTCGATCAGCACGCCGAGCTGCGGGGGCAGGTCGGGGCTGGTCTTGTGCAGGTACAGACCGACGTAGGCCCCCTCGAAGCTGGCGACCCGACGGACCTCGATCTTCTCGCCGAGCAGCGCCCCCGAGTCGTCCAGGACGGCCTGCAGCCCCCGGCCGTCGACCGTGATCTCCGTGGGCTCGTTCGCGCCCTTGGCGGCCTCGACGACCTTCGCGGCAAGCTCGCCGAACGTCGTGCCCTTGGCCACGAAGTCGGTCTCGCAGTTGAGCTCGAGCAGGGTGCCCTTGGTGGTGCCGTCGAGCACGGCCGTCACGAGGCCGTTGCTGGCCGCGCGGCCCTCGCGCTTGGCCACGCCCTTCAGCCCCTTGATGCGCAGGAACTCGATCGCCTTGTCGTAGTCGCCGTCGTTCTCCACGAGGGCGTTCTTGCAGTCGGTCATGCCCGCGCCGGTGGCCTCGCGGAGCTTCTTGATGTCTGCAGCGGTGACAGTCGCCATGACTCTTCTCTTCTGGGTCTACGTGGTCTGGGGTGGTGCCTCAGTGATCAGGCCTGGGGCGCATCGGCCACGGGGGCCGCCACGGGAGCAGCTTCGGTGCCGGGGGTCTCGGCAGCGCCGGCACCCTCGATCGGGGCCGGGGCACCGGTTGCCTCGGCAGCGGAGCCCGACAGCAGCTCCTGCTCCCAGGCCGGGAGCGGCTCGTCGGCGCCGAGCACGCCGGCCTCGGGCTTGGTGTCGGCACCAGCGTTGGCCTGCGCGCCGGCGCGGGCCATCAGGCCCTCAGCGACGGCGTCGGCGATGACGCGGGTAAGCGTGCCGATGCTGCGGATCGCGTCGTCGTTGCCGGGGATCTTGTAGTCGACGACGTCCGGGTCGCAGTTGGTGTCGAGGATGGCGACGACCGGGATGTGCAGCTTGCGGGCCTCGTTGACGGCCAGGTGCTCCTTGTTCGTGTCGACGATCCACACCGCGGAGGGAGTGCGGGTCATCTCGCGAATGCCGCCGAGGGTGCGCTGCAGCTTGATGCGCTCGCGGGTCAGGACGAGGGCTTCCTTCTTCGTCAGCACGGTGGCGCCACCGGTCTGCTCGATGAGCTCGAGCTCCTTCAGGCGCTGCAGCCGCTTGTAGACCGTCTGGAAGTTGGTAAGCATGCCGCCGAGCCAGCGCTCGGTGACGTACGGCATGCCGACGCGAGTGGCCTGCTCGGCGATCGACTCCTGCGCCTGGCGCTTGGTGCCGATGAACATGATCGTGCCGCCGTGCGCGACGGTCTCCTTGACGAAGTCGTACGCGCGGTCGATGTACCCCAGCGTCTGCTGCAGGTCGATGATGTAGATGCCGTTGCGCTCAGTGAAGATGAAGCGCTTCATCTTGGGGTTCCAGCGCTTGGTCTGGTGCCCGAAGTGGGCACCGCTCTCCAGGAGCTGACGCATGCTGACGACGGCCATGAGGGATCCTTCTGTCCGGTTGTGATGCAGGCGCCGGATGGCTCCTGCCCTGGCGCCCCGGCTCGGCACCTTCCCCCTGCGTGAGCAGCGGGACCGGGATGCCTTGCCGTCGTTGAGCGCGCGAAGTCACACGGCAAGCCGGGTGCTGTGGACAAGTGTAGGGGAACCGCTACCCGGTCCACAGATCTCGCACGGGCCTCCCACGCGGGCCTTGCGGACGGCAGGCTGTGCCCTGTGTCCGGTGCTGGTCGAGCTCGGGTCGAAGGAGGTGGCGGGGTGCGGCGACTACTCCCGGTGCTGGCGCTGGGGGGTCTCGCCGTTCTTACCTTCACCACGCCGGTCGCTGCGGCTCCCAGGCCAGGCTTCGGCTGGCCGCTCGCCGGGACGCCCCACGTCGACCGCGCCTTCACCCCACCCCGGACCGCGTACGCCGCCGGGCACCGGGGCGTCGACCTCACCGGGTTCGCCAGCCAGCCGGTGCTCGCCGCCGGTCCTGGCCAGGTGACGTATGCCGGGCTGCTGGCCGGACGGGGTGTCGTCACGGTGACCCACACCGGCGGACTCCGGACGACGTACGAGCCGGTGACCGCGTCCGTCCACCTCGGCCAGAGCGTCGCCCTGGGGACCGTCCTCGGGCGGCTGGGGTCCGGCCACGCCTCGTGCCACACCGGGACGACCTGCCTGCACTGGGGCTTGCTGCGCGGCGACACCTATCTCGACCCGCTGCGGCTCCTGACGCCCACCGCTGTCCGGCTGCTGCCGTTGGGCGGGGCTGGTGCCCACGCCCCCTTCGCAGCTGCCCCGGGTGGGCGGGGCGGGCCGGCGCCCACCGTCTGGGCAGTCGCCCCGGAGCAGAGCTCGGGCAACTGGTCGAGGTCGACCAGGGCGACCGCCGCGGCTGCCGCCGGGGGCGCTCTGCTGGCCGGGCTCGGGCTGCTGGTCAGCCGGCCCCGCGCCGGGCCGGCAGCCGGTCGCTCCTCGCCCGGCCCGCGGCCGCCCCGCGGGCCGGCGTCACCGCAGACCGGCCACACCTTGGGAGTGGTGGACCTCGAGCAGGAACGCCGCCGGCGGCGGGCCGCGTGATCCGAGCGCCGTGGGGCTGCAGGCGGCAGGATGCGCCGGGACTCCTGCGACCCGCCGGGAGCGTTCGGAGGTGACCGGCCGTGCGGATGGCGCTGACCGCGGTGGACGCGACCACCGCTGAACGCGTCGACGTCCTTGTCGAGCTCGACCCCAGCGACCCGGTGTCGGCTCTGGAAAGGACGCTCGCCCGGCTGCTCCCGTCGGCCGGCGCCGGCCTGTGGCTTGGCGGGCGTCGCCTGGACGGCGCGCGGACGGTGAGCGAGGAACGCGTTGTACCGGGATGCCTGCTGCACACGGGCGCTCCCGGCCCCCATCTGACGCCGCCGACCACCCGGGCCGCGTTGCACGTGGTCTCGGGCCCGGGCGCGGGCGGGGTGCACGGCCTACCCGACGGTGACATCGTCGTCGGCAGCGCAGGAGGCATCCGGCTCGACGACCCTGAGTTGGCCCGCCGGCACCTGGAGCTGCACACCGGTCCCGCGGGAGTCGTCGTCACCGACCTCACCCACCGCTCCGACGACCGGGCCGGCGCTCCCGGGAGTCTCGGGGTCACGGCGGCCGGTGGCCGGGCGCTGGCCGGACCCACCGCCGTCGGCGCAGCCGACCTGATCGCCGTCGGACGCTCCCTGCTCGCGGTCCTGCCCACGGCGGCGTCCGACGCCGCGGTGACCGACGGTCCGGACCTCACCCGCGCCGTCAACCGACCGCCGCGGCTGCGACCGGCTCGGACCGTCAGCACCCTCGAGCTGCCCACGCCCGCGACGGCGCCCGAGTCACGCAAGCTCGCCGTACTCCCGCTGGTGCTGCCCTTGCTGCTCGGCGTCGCGATGGCCTTCCTGCTCAACCCGCTGTTCTTGCTGTTCACGCTGCTGTCACCGCTGCTGGCGCTGAGCTCCTGGTGGAGTGACCGGCGCCAGGGGCGAACCTCCGGGGCGAAGGTCGCGGCGGCGTTCGCCGAGACCACCGAGCGGGTCCAGCGCGAGAGCGCTCGCCTGGCGCTGGTCGAGACACTGGCCCGGCGGGCGGCCTACCCGGACGCGGCCGAACTCGGACTCGTGGCGGCCGGGCCGGGGCGGCGGGTGTGGGAGCGCCGCCGGGCCGACGACGACAGTCTGGTGCTACGGGTCGGTTCGGGGCCGGCCGAGGCCGAGACCGTCCGACTGACCGGGCCGGCCACCCTGCCCCACCCTGAGCAGCCGCAGCTGGTCGACGTCCCGGTCACGGTGCCGCTGCGCGAGGTCGGGGTGCTGGGGGTGGCCGGGCCGCGCGAGCAGGCTTGCGCGCTGGCACGCTGGCTGGTCGGTCAGGCCGCCGTCCTGCACAGCCCCCGGGACCTGAGCGTGCAGCTGCTCGTTGACCCCGCGACCCCCGCGGGCGAGGTTGCCAGCGACTGGGCGTGGCTGCGCTGGCTGCCGCATGCGGCGCCTGCGTTCGGCCAGGACTGCCCGGTCGTCGTCGGAGCCACGGTCGACGCGCTCACCGCCCGGATCGCCGAGCTCACCGCCCTCGTTGCGGCCCGTACGGCCGCCGCCCAGGACGTGCGGGCTCAGCTCACCGCGCGCCGTCAACCCGATGTGCTGGTCGTCCTCGACGGCGCACGGTCCCTGAGGTCGCTGGCCGGCATGGCCGTCATCCTGCGGGACGGGCCTGCCGTGGGCGTCTACCTGCTCTGCGTCGACGAGCAGGAGGAACTGCTTCCCGAGGAGTGCCAGGCGGTCGCGACCTGCCAGGGCAGCGCGCGCCTGACCTTGCGGCGGTCCGGCGAACCCACGCAGGCGCAGGTGCGCGCCGACCTGGTCGGTTCGGCCTGGGCGGAGGCCGTCGCCCGCGGGCTGGCGCCGCTGCGTGACGCCGGCAGCGATCAGGGCGAAGGCCAGGTGCCCCAGACCGCTCGGCTGCTCGAGGTACTCGGGCTGCCTGAGCCCACCGCAGCCGACATCAGGGGGCGGATGGGCCGAACCACCTCGGCGGTCGTCGGGGTCGGCGCCGACGGGCCGTTCGCCCTCGACCTGCGCCGGGACGGGCCGCACACCCTGATTGCGGGCACCACCGGGTCCGGGAAGTCCGAGCTGCTGCAGACCCTCGTCGCGTCGCTTGCCGTCGCGAACCGGCCGGATGCGATGAACTTCGTGTTGGTCGACTACAAGGGCGGAGCGGCCTTCAAGGACTGCGCCCGGCTGCCGCACACCGTCGGGATGGTCACCGACCTCGATGGTCACCTGGTCGAGCGCGCCCTGGCTTCCCTCACCGCCGAGCTCAAGACCCGGGAGGGCCTGCTGGCCGACGCCGGAGCAAAAGACCTCGAGGACTACTGGGACACCGGCGCGACCCTTCCCCGGCTCGTGATCGTCATCGACGAGTTCGCCTCGCTGGTCGAGGAGCTGCCCGACTTCGTCCGCGGCCTGGTCGGGATCGCCCAGCGAGGGCGCTCTCTCGGCGTACACCTGGTCCTGGCGACCCAGCGGCCCAGCGGGGTCGTCAGCCCGGAGATCCGCGCCAACACCAACCTGCGGATCGCGCTGCGTGTCACCGACGCGACCGAGTCCCTCGACGTGCTCGACTCCCCCGAGGCGGCCACCATCGCCAAGGCCACCCCCGGGCGGGCCTATGCGCGTACCGGCCACACCGCACTGACGGCCTTCCAGTCCGCCAGGGTGGGTGGCCGCACCCCTGGGGCCGCGCTCGCGCACCGGCCACCGATCGAGGCCGTGCTGTTGCCCTGGGCCCGGGTGGGCGACGCCATCCCCCCGGTCTCCCGCGTCGAGAGCGAGCCCGACGCCGACCAGACCGACCTGAGAGCCCTCGTCCTCGCCGTGCAGCAGGCGTGCCTGGACCTCCCGCCGGGGCGGACCCCTTGGCTGGACCCGCTCCCGACCTCGCTGACCCTCGCCGAGGTACGCCGGGCGACACCCCCTCCGGCCTCCGGCCTGCCCCTCGTCGTGTTCGGCCTCGAGGACCTCCCCGCCGCCCAGACCCGGGCGGTGGCCGCCCTCGACCTCGAGCGTGGCGGCCACCTCGTCGTGGCCGGCGCAGCCCGCTCCGGCCGGTCGACGCTGCTGCGGACCCTCGGCACGTCGCTGGCGGCAACCGTGGCACCCGCCGACGCCCACCTCTACGCCATCGACTGCGGTACCGGTGCGCTGCTCCCGCTGGCCGACCTGCCGCACTGCGGCGCCGTCGTCACTCGTACCCAGGTCGACCGGGCCGACCGCCTGCTGACGCGCCTGTCGGCGGAGGTCGCCCGTCGCCAGGAGCTGCTCGCCGAGCGCGGCTTCGCCGACGTGGCCGAGCAGCGGCTGTCCTCCGCCGACCCGCTGCCCTACCTGGTGCTGCTCGTCGACCGCTGGGAAGGATTCACCGGGGCGTTCGAAGAGGTGGACAACGGGCGGCTGACCGACACGTTCCTCCGGCTGCTACGCGAAGGGCTCGGGGCCGGGCTGCGCGTCGTCGTCACCGGTGACCGGTCCGTCCTGCTCGGCAAGGTCGCGAGCGCCGTCGAGGACGTGCTCGTCCTGCGGCTCGCCGACCGCAGCGACTACGCCCTGGCCGGGCTGTCACCACGCGTGCTGCCGGAGGTGGTCACCGACGGTCGGGCGTTCCGCGGGAACGTCGGCACGCAGGTGCAGGTAGCCCTGCTCGTCGACGACCCGTCCGGCGCCGCGCAGGCCGCTGCCGTGGCGGAGCTGGCCGAGCATTGGCGTGGGCGCAGGGTCGGCGGCCGGCTGCCGTTCCGCGTGGAGGTGCTGCCGAGCCGGATCACCGCCGCCGACGCCGCGGCGCTCGCGCCGCCCCCGGTGACCAATGGCCAGGTCGCGGCGGCCCGTGCTGAGGGAGATCCCGCCTCCGGCGCGTCGGTTTCGTGGCAGATCAGCGTCGGCGTCGGCGGCGACGAGCTTGCCCTGCAGACGGTCGACCTCAGCGTCGACGGTCCCGGCTTCACGGTCGCCGGTCCGCAGCGCTCGGGCCGGTCGACGGCCCTGCTCGGAGCGACCCGGTCGCTGCTCACGGCCGGCACGGAGGTGGTCATCCTCGCGCCGCGACCCTCGCCCCTTCGCGACCTGGTCGGCTCGCCCGGCGTCCTGCTGGTCGCGACCACCGCCGAGCCCGACGTGGCTGATGTTGTAGCCGCCCTCAACGCCGCGACCGGGCCTTTGGTGGTGGTCGTGGACGACGCCGAGCTGCTGCTGGGCGCGGAGGTCGCCGACCTGCTCCAGCAGATCCTGCGCGAAGGGCGGGACCACGGTCACGTCGTCCTCGTAGGTGGGACCACCAGCGAGCTGGCTGCGACCTTTCGAGGCTTCACCGCCGACGCCCGTAAGAGCCGTTCTGGGCTGCTGCTGTCTCCGGCGTCGCACCTGGACGGCGACCTGCTGGGCGTGCGCCTGGCGAGGTCGGCGGCTTTCACCGGACCCGCGGGTCGGGGCCTGCTGGTCCGGGGCGGGGCGGCGCAGCTCGTGCAGGTCCCGCTCGCCTGACCGGCTCGTCGCTGCGCGCACGACAGCGCCGCCGGCAAGACCTGGGGGAGTCCTGACCGGCGGCGCCGACGTTCGGAGCGACCTTGCGGGTTAGGCGAACTGGCTGGTCAGCTTCTGCTCGAGCGCGTCGTAGTCCTGACCCGCGCCCTTGAGCGACATGCCGATGCTGTCCAGGGCAGCCTTCATCTGCCGCGCCGTCCGGTCCCAGTCGTGGAACAACCCCTGGAACGACGCGGACGCCGCGCCCGTCCAGCTGTGCGACAGGTCCGCCATCTGGCTCGTCAACTGCGCCAGCCGCGCCTCGATCTCGTGCGCCTCGCGGGCGATCGTGCTCGCCTTCGCTGTCACGTCACCCGTGGAGACCTTTACCTCATACGCCATGTCCAGCTCCCGATCCGTGTGCTTCCCCCGGCCGGTCGGTCCGAGGTGCTGACCGGAACGCTAGGGAACAACGGAAGGCCAAAACACAGCCGGCGCACATCTGTGGACAACCCTCCCGGAGGGTCGGTCCGTCAGTCTTTCTGGTCGGCGAGCTTTCCACGCAGCTGCAGGACGGCCTTGGTGTGCATCTGGCAGATGCGGCTCTCGGTGACCCCAAGGACCTGGCCGATCTCGGCGAGCGTCAGGCCTTCGTAGTAGTAGAGGGTCACGACGATCTTCTCGCGCTCGGGCAGCGTGTTGATGGCCTTGGCGAGCAGGTACTTCGTCTCTTCGGTCTCGAACGCCGCGACCGGGTCCTCGGCCTTGGTGTCCTCCAGAGTGTCGACGAGCGAGAGCTTGTCTCCCTTCTCGCCACCGGCCGTGAGCAGCTCGTCGAGCGCCACGACGTTGACGAAGGAGACCTGGCTGAAGATCGTGTGGAGGTCCTCGAGCTTGATGCCGAGCTCCTCGGCCACCTCGGCTTCGGAGGGCGAGCGGTGCAGCTTGGCCTCCAGCGAGGCATAGGCCTTCTCGACCTCGCGGGCCTTGTAGCGGACCGAGCGCGGGATCCAGTCGATCGAGCGGAGCTCGTCGATGATGGCGCCCTTGATCCGGCTGATCGCGTAGGTCTCGAACTTGATGGCGCGCTCGATGTCGAACTTCTCGATCGCGTCGATCAGGCCGAAGATCCCGTACGACACCAGGTCGGCTTGCTCGATGTTGGGCGGCAGACCCACGCCCACGCGACCGGCTACGTACTTCACCAGTGGCGAGTAGTGCAAGATCAGCCGCTCGCGCAGCTTCTCTTCCGCAGTCGTCTTGTAGTCGCGCCACAGGACCGAGATGGCGGCCTCCATCTCGGCGCGGTCCTCCTCCGACATGCCCGCATAACGGCCGGTACGCCGGACCGGCTTCGGAGCGTCCTCGACGACCTCATCGGGCTCGACGCCGTCGGCTGCCTCGACAGTGGCCACCTGGCCGCCCGAACCGTCAGGCTCGGGGGTGCGCGCGCTCATAGCTCGTCCTCAACCGCTCGATGCTGACATGCGTGTAAATCTGCGTTGTCGCAAGCGTAGCGTGACCAAGCAGCTCTTGAACGCTTCTCAGGTCAGCTCCGCCCTCCAGCAGGTGCGTTGCCGCGGTGTGCCGCAGGCCGTGCGGGCCCAGGTCCGGGGCTCCAGCGACATCGGCGAGCCGACGGTGCACCACGGTGCGCACCGTCCGGGGGTCTACCCGCCCGCCACGCACTCCCAGTAGCAGCGCGGTTCCGCTACGTGTTCCTGCCCACCGCGGACGTCCCTCGCCGAGCCAGCGGTCGAGGGCCCGCTGGGCGGGGACGCCATACGGGACCGACCGCTCCTTGCGGCCCTTGCCCAGCACCCGGATCACCCGGCGGCCGCTGTCGATGTCGTCAAGGTCGAGACCGCACAGCTCCCCGACGCGCACCCCCGTGGCGTAGAGCAGCTCCAGCGCGACCCGGTCGCGGAGTGCCTTCGGGTCGTCGCCCTGCACCGTTACGAGAGCGGCTGCCTCGTCCTGACGCAGCACGTCTGGCAGCGTCCGATGCCCTTTCGGGCTCGAGAGCAGCAGGCCCGGGTCGGTCGGCAGCAGGCCGACCCGGTGCGCCCAGGCTGTGAAGGTTCGCGCTGCGCTCCCCCGCCTGGCCAGCGTTGCCCGGCTCGCCCCCGTCGACAGCAGCTTGGCCAGCCAGGAACGCAGGACCACCAGGTCGAGCTCGCGGACCTGCGTCACGCCCATTCGGCGGGCGTGCTCGAGCAGCGAGGCCACGTCCCCGTCGTACGCGCGGACCGTGTGCGTCGAGCGGTCGAGCTCCAGGGTCAGGTGCTCGGTGAAGCGCTCGCGCGCCTGCAGCAGACTGCCCACCGGTGACAAGACCACCGGTAGGGGCGCTGGCGTCGACACCTGACCACAG
>JANXUE010000152.1 GCA_025352005.1 Frankiales bacterium | reverse complement strand
GGCAGGGCGAGGTCGCGGCCTTCCTCACCGATCTTGCGCAGGCCCGCGACCTCGCGACCCAACACTTCATGGCCCACCGCGGTACGCCGCAGGGTGATCAATGCCTCGGCCGCGTGGTTCAGTTGAGCGCATTTCTCGCGTCGGTGAACGATCAGGGGTCCGCGCTGACCGTCCCCCTGGTCGAAATGCTCGTTGAAATGAAGGTCTGGTCTACGGCGACGCTGCTTGCGCACGCCCGGCGCCACCTGGCCCCGGGCAAAATCGCCCGATTCGCTGCCAGGACGGGCGGCGAAGCGGGCGACGCCTTACTCGCCGTCGCGCGCTGGAAGGCCAACGCACGGCGTGACGGGTCCGGTCGATGGGAAGCCTTGTTCGAGATCGTAGTCGAGCGGCCCCAGGCACCCGACGTGCTGGCCGATCTGCGAGAAAGTCTGCGAGCCGCCCTGCCTGCGTATTCGCCCCAAGCACTCCGCACAGTTGATGCATGGGACAAGGGGCGCATCGCGGACCTCGGTGCGTTCCTGCTGGCCAGCGCGCGACTCATCGACCTGAACGCCGCTGGCGACAACGGCGAGACCCGCAGCCTGCTCCGGGCCGTGGTGTTCTGGATCACAGGCTTCTTCACTAAGGCCCAAGACATACGGCTGCTGGCGAACACCAAGGCACTGGACGCCGAAGCGGCTAGGGCCTGGCGCAGCGAGCACCGTGGCGCCATTCGTCGCGCCATGGCCGCGTCCATGGTGATCGACCGCGAGCATCGGCATCGTCTGCCCGACGACGCTCAAAAAGCGCTGCGCGATTGGGCGCGCGAGCAGGTCGAGGCTCAACTGTCGACGGCTTCACTCGAACTTCCCTTCGTTGGGTACTGGATCGACAAGTTGCCCGATCTCGAAAGGCCCGTCGTCCTGCTCGACGCAGTACGGGCACTGGGCGGCGACTGGCAGGTGCGATGGACCTCGACGGACCTTTCCCTGGGCTTTCGAACGGAGACGATGCCCCTGCCGAGCATCGACCGCCTGCCGCCGGCCTACCTGGAGTCGGCCATCGATCTCTGCCTCGTGCAAATACCATCCGAGCCCGTGGTGAAGGTTCTCGCTCGCCTCGCACACCGGCTGGGTGTGCCGCTTACACGTCGACGGCTGATCGTAAGACTCGACGGAGCTTCCTCGCCCCAGCGTCTTGCTCTGCTACACCTGGCCTGGCTGGCCCTGGGTGCCGACTCTGCACACGAGCTCTGGCGCGCGTGGCGTGGAACCGAGCCCTCACTGGCCCAGACCAGCATGTCGCCGGAAGTCGTGTCGCACCTGTGCGCCCTGGCGCCTGTCATCTGCCGGGACGACGACGATACGGCTATCGTGTTGGCCCGTTGCCTCCTCGACGAAGACGCAAGGTCCCGATGGATCGATGCGGCTTCGCCGCATGTCCGCGCGGCGGGTCGGCGCGCATTGGCCGCGCGGGCCCGCGACATCCACCGACCGGCCCAGCGTCTGCGGGCGCTCGGCGGGCTGATGGCTGCGGAGCCTGGCAGCGACACGCTGACGCTGGAAGAACTGAGCGACGCAGCTACACGTTTCGACGATCGCGGAGAATATTTCGACATCATCGATAACTTGTGCCGAAAGCTCTCGCCAACGGCTCAGGTTCACCTGCTGGCATTGGCGCTGGCAGCGGCCACAGAGATCCAGGACGCGGGCAGTATGAGGTCCAGCATTGCGCTTTGCGCGGGCACGCTACCGGAACCGCTTCGTTCGGCGTTGATAAATGGGCTGCCGATATGCGCTAACCAGGGCGATTACCAGGGCTTCGAACGGATCGCAACCTCGGGCCTGTACGAGCGCCGATCTTGCATCGGTAGCGTCGACGATGTGCTGGCGCAGCATCCGCTCGCCCCGCGCGGCACCGCGCCGCAGCCCGGTCGTGTGCTGTCCTCCAGGCTCCGGACCGATTGCGCCGTCATGGTTCTCACCGACGATGAACTGCGTGAGGGTCTGCTCAAGACGGCGCTCGATCCCGAGTACACCTCGCGGCAGCGCCTCTTCAGTGAACTGTCCGGTTGGCTGGTCGAAATGAACCATCGCGGCCTATACGACTGCACGGCGCTCTGCACGGTGGGGCTCCGTGCGGCGGCAGTTTGGTGGCCATAAAAGATCTGCATCACGCGCCGTTGGACGCTAGGAGCCTGTCGGGCTTGAGCCTCGT
>JANXUE010000148.1 GCA_025352005.1 Frankiales bacterium | reverse complement strand
CAGGTCGAGATCGAGGACGCACTGCCTGTCGACCTCCGGCTCGAGAAGGACCTGATGGGCCTGCGGGAGGCGTTGGAGGTCGTGCACGGACCGGACGACCTCGCCGACGTGACGGCCGCCCGCAACCGGCTGCGCTGGGACGAGGCGTACGTATTCCAGGTGGTCCTGGCCAGGCGCCGGGCCGAGGTGCGCACGCAGGGCGGCACCCCACGCGGCGGGTGCCTCGGAGGCCTGCTGGACCGCTACGACGCCCAGTCCCGGTTTGTTCTGACCGACGGCCAGGACAAGGTGGGCCGCACCCTCTACACCGAGCTCGGCCGGTCGTTCCCGATGCACCGGCTGCTGCAGGGTGAGGTCGGCAGCGGCAAGACCGTCGTGGCTCTGCGCGCGATGCTCACCGTGGTCGACTCCGGTGGGCAGGCTGTGCTGCTCGCGCCGACCGAGGTCCTGGCGCAGCAGCATGCGCACTCGCTGCGGGAGCTGCTCGGGCCGCTCGCGACCGGCGGCCAGCTCGGCGGCACGAGCGACGGCACCCGCGTGTCGCTGCTCACGGGCTCGCTGCAGGGGGCTGCCCGCAAGCGGGTGCTGGCCGAGATCCTCTCCGGTGAGGCGGGCATCGTGGTCGGAACGCACGCCCTGCTCAGCGAGGGCGTCGACTTCCACGACCTCGGCCTGGTGGTGGTCGACGAGCAGCACCGCTTTGGGGTGGAGCAGCGAGATGCCATGCGGGCTAAGGGAAGTCATCCCCACCTTCTTGTGATGACTGCGACGCCGATCCCGCGGACCGTCGCCATGACGGTCTTCGGCGACCTCGACATCTCGACCCTGCGCGAGCTGCCCCAGGGGCGCCTGCCGATCGAGACCTCCGTCGTACAGCTCAGGACCCCGGGCTTCGAGGGCGCCATGAATGTCCTCAGGGCCGAGGTGTCGCAGGGGCGCCAGGCGTTCGTGGTGTGCCCCCGGATCGGAGACGAGCCGTCGGCACCGTCGGCGGACGGCAAGCGACCGCCGCTGTCGGTCCTCGAGACCGTCGAACGGCTGCGGAGCCACTTCCTGCCGGGCCTCCGGGTCGAGGCGATGCACGGGCGGATGTCCACCGAAGCCAAGGACGACGTGATGGGCCGCTTCGCCCAGGGCGACATCGAGGTGCTCGTGTCGACGACCGTCATCGAGGTCGGCGTCGACGTCCCC
Organism: Frankiales bacterium; assembly: GCA_025352005.1. Classification (GTDB taxonomy): domain Bacteria; phylum Actinomycetota; class Actinomycetes; order Mycobacteriales; family SCTD01; genus RYN-111. Next base: position 1,812 of record JANXUE010000148.1, on the reverse strand, counting down.
AACGCGACGGTCATGGTCGTCATGGACGCAGAGCGCTACGGCATCAGCCAGCTGCATCAGCTGCGTGGGCGCATCGGCCGGGGGACGCACGCCGGCAGCTGCTTCCTGGCGACGTCCCTCCCGCTGGGCGCGCCGCCGTACGAGCGGCTGCAGGCCGTGGCGGCGACCACGGACGGATTCGCGCTGAGCGAGCTCGACCTCAAGGTCCGACAGGAGGGTGACGTCCTGGGCAAGAGCCAGTCCGGTGGGCGCCGGTCGCTGGCCTTCCTCCGGCTCGACGACGTCGAGGTCATCGAGCGGACCAAGGCGCTCGCGGCGTCCGTGGTCGAGGCCGACCCGGCCCTGCTCGACCACCCGGCGCTCCGGTTGTCCGTCGACGCGGTCATCGGCCAGCAGCGTCAGGCTTTCATCGAGAAGGCCTGACGTGACCCGGATCATCGCCGGTTCGGCCGGGGGGCGGCGGCTCGTGACGCCCGCGGGCTCGGCCACCCGCCCCACGTCCGACCGCGCCCGCGAAGGGCTGTTCTCGAGCTTGCAGTCGCTGATGGACCTCGAGGGCGCCCGCGTCCTGGACCTGTACGCCGGGACCGGCGCCCTCGGCTTGGAGGCGCTGTCCCGTGGGGCGGCGGTCGCCACTCTCGTCGAGCAGGACCCACGAGCGCTGGCCGCGATCCGCAGCAACGTCGACGCTCTCGGGCTGCCGGCGACGATTGTGGACGCCGACGTGACCCGCTTCCTGCGGACGGAGCCCTCGCCGTACGACGTGGTGGTGCTGGACCCGCCGTATGAGCTGGAGGTGGACGGGGTGCTGGGCGCCCTGCTGCCGTGGCTGGCCGAGCACGGACTGGTCGTGGTCGAGCGGCGCACCCGTGGGACCGCACCCGTGCCGCCGTCGGGGCTGCGCACGGACCGGTCCCGGCGTTACGGAGACGCAACGCTCTGGTACTTTTCGCGGCCATGAAGAGGGCCCACGCGAGCACGGACCGCGTATGAGAAAGGCCGTGTGCCCTGGATCGTTCGACCCGGTGACCCTCGGGCACCTCGACATCATCGGGCGGGCCAGCCTGCTGTACGACGAGCTCGTGGTCGCGGTCGGCGTCAACGCCAGCAAGAAGCGGATGTTCTCCTTCGAGGAGCGCACCGAGATGCTTCGCGAGGCGATCGTCGACTACCCCAACGTGCGGGTCGACAGCTTTGACGGCCTGATCGTCGACTTCTGCAAGGACAACGGGATCCAGGTCATCGTCAAGGGTCTGCGCGCCATCAGCGACTTCGACTACGAGCTGCAGATGGCGCAGATGAACCATGGCCTGCAGGGCGTCGAGACCATGTTCATGACCACCAACCCGCTCTACTCGTTCCTGTCGTCGAGCCTGGTCAAGGAGGTCGCGACGTACGGTGGGGACGTGTCGGCCTCCGTCCCGGAGGCCGTTCGACGTCGTCTCCTCACGCGTCTGAGGGATCAGAACGCCTGAGGAAGACAGCAAGAGGAGGTCCGCTCGTGGATGAGGTGCATGTCAAGCTCGCCGAAACCATCGCCCTTGTCGACAAGGCCCGGGCGATGCCGATGTCGGCGTCCTGCGTGGTCAACCGCAGCGACCTGCTTGCCCTGCTCGCCGACGTCGAGCTGCTACTGCCCGAGACGATCTCCCGCGCGCGGGAGGTGCTCGGTGACAAGCAGGGCGTGGTCGACGAGGGCCGCCGCGAGGCTGCGGAGATCATTGCGGCCGCGCAGCTCGAGCGTCGTCGGCTCCTGGAGGCCAACGAGGTCTACGCCGAGGCCGCCGGTGAGGCTGACCGGATCGTGGAGCA
>JANXUE010000091.1 GCA_025352005.1 Frankiales bacterium | reverse complement strand
GCCGTCGAGGGCGCCGTGCAGCTGAAGGACGGGCACCTGGACGCCGGCGGCCAGCAGCTTCTGGTAGCGCCGGCCGCTCGGTCGGATCAGCGACCGGACACTCCAGCGGTAGTACTCCAGGGCGCAGTGCGCCACCGCCGGGATCGCCATCGCCTGCCTGCAACGCGCCTCGGTTTCGGCGTCGGGGAAGTCCGGCCCGCCCCACCGGTGCAGCAGCTCCGACACCAGATCGCCTGACACCAAGCGGTTCTCGGGAGCCTTTGGCGTCTGGAAGAATCCGATGTACGACGACATGGCGATCTGGGCACGGTCACCGCGCAACGCCTGAGCCATCCGCAACGGGTGCGGTATCGATACGATCCCGAGGCGGTTGACGGTGCGCGGGTGAAGGGTCGCCGTTGCCCAGGCGAGCACCCCACCCCAGTCGTGGCCGACGATGTAGGCGTCCTGCGCGCCCAGCGCCCGGATGAGGGCCGCCACGTCGCTGGCCAACGTGTAGGCGTCGTAGCCGCGCGGGGGCTTGTCCGTGCCGCCGTACCCGCGCAGGTCGGGGGCAACGGCGTGGAAGCCGGCCTCCCCCAGCGCGACGAGCTGGTTTCGCCAGGACCACCAGAACTCGGGGAAGCCGTGCAGCAGCAGCACCAGCGGACCGTCCTCGGGCCCGTGCTCGGCGACGTGGAAGCGTAGGCCGGACGCGGTGACCTCGCGGTGCCGCCAGGGGCCCCCGACGAGCACGACGCTCTCCTCGACGGCCATGGGTGGACTCTAGGCGTTGCGGTCACCGCCGGACGGCGGCTCCGGAGCCGATCTGTCACCACCAAACCCCCGCGACGTCCTCGCTCATGAGCGAGGTACCCCCTGAGTTCCTAGGACGCAGCGGGGCACCGACTCAGTCTTCTGCGGCCGTGGTCCCCATCTTGTCGTTGATGGCGTTGACGACCGTCGGGTCGGCGAGCGTCGTGACGTCACCGAGCTCACGGTGGTCGGCCACGTCGCGCAGCAGCCGACGCATGATCTTGCCGCTGCGGGTCTTGGGCAGCTCGGGGGTGATGAGGATCTGCCGGGGCTTGGCGATCGGGCCGATCTGTTTGGCCACGTGGTCGCGCAGCTCCTTCGCGAACGCCTCACCGGAGGAGACGTCATCGGCCACGGAGCCCTTCACGGTGACGAAGGCGACGATTGCCTGCCCGGTGGTGGCGTCCGCCGCCCCGACGACAGCGGCCTCGGCGACCAAGGGATGGCTGACCAGCGCGCTCTCCACCTCGGTCGTCGAGATGCGGTGGCCGCTGACGTTCATCACGTCATCAACGCGGCCCAGCAGCCACAGCACGTGGTCGTCGTCCCACTTGGCGCCATCGCCCGCGAAGTACCGTCCCTCGAACCTGCTCCAGTAGGTCTCGCGGTAGCGCGCCTCGTCGTTCCAGATCCCGCGCAGCATCGCCGGCCACGGCTCGTCGAGGGTGAGGTAGCCGCCGCCAACCTCGCCCACGGACACGCCGTCGTTGTCGACCACGTCGACGCTGACGCCGGGCAGTGGACCCATCGCGGAGCCCGGCTTGCACGACGTCACGCCCGGCAGCGGAGCGATCATCATGGCGCCGGTCTCGGTCTGCCACCAGGTGTCCACGATGGGGCAGCGGCCGCCGCCGATGACATCGCGATACCAGATCCACGCCTCCGGATTGATCGGCTCCCCGACGCTGCCGAGGACCCGCAGGCTCGACAGGTCGCGGCCCGCCGGCAGCTCGTCGCCCCACTTCATGAACGTCCGGATCGCCGTCGGCGCGGTGTAGAGGATGGAGACCTTCAACTCCTCCACGATCGACCACCAGCGGTCCTTGCCGCCCGCGTCGGGGGTGCCCTCGTAGAGCACCGACGTGCACCCGTTGGCGAGCGGTGCGTACACGGCGTACGAGTGGCCGGTGACCCAGCCGATGTCGGCGGTGCACCAGTAGACGTCCGTGTCGGGCTTGAGGTCGAACACCGCCCAGTGCGTGTACGCCGCCTGCGTGAGGTAGCCACCCGTGGTGTGCAAGATCCCCTTGGGTGTGCCGGTCGTGCCGCTCGTGTAGAGCAGGAACAGCGGCTGCTCGGCGTCGAAGGCCTGCGGCTCGTGCACCTCTGGCTGCCCGTCGACGGCGTCGTGCC
>JANXUE010000082.1 GCA_025352005.1 Frankiales bacterium | reverse complement strand
CCGGTGATGGTCGCCCCGGGGCCGGGCGCGCCGTCGGTCGTGCCGCGGGCGTCCTGCACCGACACGCCGATCTGGGAGTGGACGCCGTGGCCGGTGCTGATGAGCTGGTCGGCGATCTTTGTCGCGGAGTTGGACGGGATGGCGAAGCCGACCCCGATGTTGCCGCTCTGCGAGCCGCTGGAGGAACTGCCGCCGGTGGTCGCGATGGCGCTGTTGATCCCGACGACAGCGCCGGCAAGGTTGACGAGGGCGCCACCAGAGTTGCCGGGGTTGATCGCGGCGTCGGTCTGGACGGCGTCGAAGACTGCTTGTGAGGAATTGCTGTCACCGGTGCGCACCGGGCGGTGCAGGGTGGACACGATGCCCTGCGTGACCGTGTTGGACAGGCCGAGGGGTGCACCGACCGCGAGGACGGCCTGGCCGACCTTGAGACTGTCGGCACTGGCGAAGGTCGCCGCCTTGAGGTCCGTCACACCATTGACCTTGAGCACAGCGAGGTCGGCGGAGGGATCGGTCCCGACGATCGTCGCGGGCACGGTCTTACCGTCGCTCAGTGTGATGTGCACCGACCCGCCGTTGACGGCTGCGGCCACGACGTGGTTGTTGGTGAGGACGTAGCCCTCGGACCGGATGATGATCCCCGAGCCGGTGTCGGACTGCGCTGACGCAGCTCCGAACTGGTTGCTCGCCTGGCCGGTGACCTCGACGGTGACGACACTGGGGCTGATGATCGACGCTGCCGACTCGGGCGTGCCCTTGACCGTGCTGCTCGGCAGGTCCTGGACGATGCTCCTGGTCAGGCCGGTCCCGGCCACGAGAGTCCCGGAGCTGGAGCCGTTGTCGTTCAAGGCCGTGGCCACGGCCCCACCGGCGCCGCCGCCGACGACCAGCGCCAGCGCCAGCAGCCAGGGCGTCATGGGGCGCTTGCGACGCGGGGCGTTCGGACTGCTCACAGGCAGGGTCGGCGGTGCCGGCGGCGGCTCCTGCGGGAGCACCGCGGTCGCACCGGGCTGCGACCACCAGGGCGGGTTGGGCATCTGCGGTGATTCGGTCATGCTCTCAGTCTCTCCTGCTTCCTGGGGGTTTGCTGTGAACGAGGTCGGACCTCCCTGGGAAAGCTCCGGCGGCTGGTGGCGATCGTGAGCCGACGGGTAGCCCGGTAGCCTGAGCACGGGTCCGATGACCCCTGACAGGCCCGGGCGCTGCGCAGCGTGACCGGGCCTTCAGTGGTCTGGGAAACGGTCCGGTGACATCGAGGAAGGGTCAGCATGCGTGCGCTGCTGCTCGAGAACGTGCATGACGACGCCGCCTTCGCGCTGCGCGACGCCGGTTTCGACGTGGTGCGGCGTGACCACGCGCTGGGAGAAGACGACCTGGTGGCCGCGCTCGCGGGGGTGCACGTGCTCGGCTTGCGCTCCAACACCACGCTCACGGCGAGAGCCCTCGATGCCGCGCACGACCTGCTCGCCGTGGGTGCCTTCTGCATCGGGACAAACCAGATCGACCTGCCCGCCACGCTCGAGCGGGGCGTCGCGGTCTTCAACGCTCCCTTCTCCAACACCCGCAGTGTCGTCGAGCTCGCCCTGTCGGAGCTGATCGCCCTGACCCGCCGGCTGACCGACAAGAACGCCGACATGCACGCGGGGGTCTGGGACAAGAGTGCCGTTGGCAGCCATGAGGTCCGGGGGCGCCGGCTCGGGATCGTGGGCTACGGCAATATCGGGTCTCAACTCTCCGTCCTTGCTGAGGCCCTCGGCATGCGCGTGCTGTTCTTCGACACCACCGACCGCTTGGCGCTGGGCAACGCCCGCCGCTGCGGCACTCTCGACGAGCTGCTCCAGGAGTCAGATGTCGTCTCGCTCCACGTCGACGGGCGCTCCTCCAACAGCGGCATCTTCGGCGCGGAGCAGTTTGCCAGGATGCGGCGCGGCTCGATCTTCCTGAACCTCTCCCGCGGGTTTGTCGTCTCCCACGAGGCCCTGCGCGACTGCATCGAGAGCGGTCACATCGCCGGAGCGGCGGTCGACGTGTTCCCGGTGGAGCCCAAGACGAAGGGGCAGGAGTTCGTCAGCGTCCTGCGGGGCCTGCCCAACGTGATCCTCACGCCGCACGTCGGGGGCTCGACGGAGGAGGCGCAGCAGGACATCGGTCACTTCGTTGCCGGCAAGCTACGAGACTATGTCGCCGATGGGGGCACCTCGCTGTCGGTCAACCTGCCCCCGGTGACGCTGCCGCGAGAGCCTGGCCAGACCCGCCTGCTGCACCTGCACCTCAACACCCCGGGTGTGCTTGCCACCGTCAACAGCCTGCTCGCTGAGCATGGCGTCAACATCGAAGGCCAGCTGCTGTCGACCCGCGGCACCCTGGGCTACGTGGTGACCGATATCGCCGACGAGCCGACTGACGACGTGGTGGAGGACTTACGTGCCCTGCCCGAGACGGTGCGCCTGCGGGTCCTGAGGTGATCGCTGACCTGAAGGCGGTTGTCGGCGCTGAGCACGTGCTCGTCGACGACGACGTGAAGGCGTCGTACGAGACCGACTGGACCGGCCGCTTCACCGGACGGGCGCTGTGTGTCGTACGACCTGCGACGACGGATCAGGTGGCTGCCGTGCTGCGGCTGTGCACGGCCGCGGGCGCGAAGGTCGTCCTGCAGGGTGGCAACACCGGTCTGGTCGGCGGGGGCACTCCCGCCGGTGGTGAGGTGCTGCTGTCCCTGACCCGGCTGAGGACGCTGGGCGACGTCGACACCGCCTCGGCCCAGGTCACAGCCGGGGCCGGCGTCACTCTCGCTGACCTGCAGAACCACGCCAGGGCGAGCGATCTCGACGTCGGCGTCGACCTCGCT
>JANXUE010000081.1 GCA_025352005.1 Frankiales bacterium | reverse complement strand
TCGAGGTGGTGATGTGCAGGCCGGCGCGCACGTGGACCTCCCACCGGAGGAGCTCTGCGGCAGCACGTTGCAACTCTGCCCGCCCATGACCAACAACTCGATGCTCCGCGATGGACGGCGACGGCCCCGCCGTGGGCGACGGCGACAGCGACGGTCCCGCCGTGGGCGACGCCGGGGCGCAGCCGGCCAAGAGGACGAACACGCCGGCCGACACGCCCAGGCCCAGGGCTGTCCGGGCGCTACGGGTCACATCACGATGCCACTTTGCGTCCCACTTCCGCCTTTCTAGGGAATCGTCATGCCCGCTCGTCGTCTCATCGTCAGCCTCGCCGGCTGCGCCACCCTCGCGCTCGCCACCGTCCTCGTGCCCGGTGCTGCGCAGGCCGTAGTTGCTGGACCGAGTGCCACCCTGAGCATCGACCCGACGCACGGCATCCCGGGCGCGAGCCTGACCGGCACAATCACCGTGTCCAACTGCACGGGGCCGACCTTCGCCCTGAGCGAGTCGACGTCGACGTCAACGGCGACCCCGCCACCGCTACCCCTCCCGCGGTGCCCGCCGGGACCTCCAACCCCGACGTCTACACGGTGTCGCTCACGGTCCCGTCCGACGCTGCGCGCAGCAACCTGTCCGGGGCCCCGGTGACCGTCACGGTCACGGCCACCTGCAGCACCCCCCCGCCCCCGGTCCTTGACGGCTCCCCCTTGGTCTTGAACCCCAACGCTCGCGTCGTCCGTAGCGCTGCGCTCACCGCCAACCAGGCGCAGGCGTCCGACACGGTCCTGGTCGACGCCCTGGCGGCTGCGGTCATCACGGCCGACCCGAACAGAGTGAAGCTCGGCACACCCTTCACGTTCACCCTCACCGGCTGCGTTGGCGGCCTCGCCGACCTCTACGTCCTCGACGGTGCCGGCAACGACTTCACCGTCCCCGACGCCGACGTCACGCAGACCTCCGACACCGCCTACCACGGCACGTTCACGATCCCGACGACCGCCAAGGTCGGCGACGGCGGCATCGTCGCGGACTGTGCGCAGGCCGACAGCACCAGCGCAGGGGTCGCGTTCTTTGTTGCCGCAAGCACGGCCGGCAGCGGCAACGGCAGCGGCAATGGGGTCCCGATCGCCATCCCGAGCCGCCCGCACTTCACCGGCTGATCGGCGCCCCTCGACGTCGCGTGGTCCGCCGTGACCACCTCGAGACCATCGATACCGACGTCCTGGACGCTCGACATGTGGCCGCTGGACGCCACCGATAGGCTCGTAGGGTGAGAACAGTCCCCGGCCCGACCGACCGTGTTGTCATCGTGGGCGCAGGCCTTGCGGGGCTGAGTGCCGCACTCAGGCTCGTAGGGGCTGGCCGTGAGGTCACAGTCATCGAGCGCGAGAGCATTCCCGGGGGCCGCGCCGGCCGCCTGGAGCTCGACGGCTACCAGTTCGACACCGGACCGTCGGTCCTGACGATGCCCGACCTGATCGCCGATGCCTTCGACTGCGTGGGGGAGCGGATGGAGGACTGGCTGGAGTTGACACCGGTCGACCCGCTCTACCGAGCGTTCTACCCGGACGGCTCCACGCTCGACGTCAAGGCCAACCGCGAGGCGATGGCCGAGGAGGTCCGGCAGGTCTGCGGCCCCGAGGAGGCCGCCGGCTACGAGCGGTACGTCGACTTCGTCAGTGCCCTCTACCGGCACGAGATGAAGGACTTCATCGACCGCAACATCGACTCGCCCTTCGACCTGCTGACGCCCAACCTGGCCCGGCTCGCCGCCGCCGGCGCGTTTCGCAGGCTCGCGCCCAAGGTCGCGACCTACCTGAAGGACCCGCGCACCCAGCGGGTGCTGTCCTTCCAGTCCATGTACGCCGGGCTCAGCCCCTACGACGCGCTCGCGATCTACGCGGTCATCGCCTACATGGACTCCGTCGCGGGCGTGTTCTTCCCCAAGGGCGGCATGCACGCCGTGCCGCAGGCCCTCGCCGGAGCGGCGGAGAAGCACGGCGTCGTCTTCCGGTACGGCGAGAGCGTCACCCGGGTCCTCATCGAGCACGGCCGGGCCGTCGGGGTCGAGACCGCATCCGGGGAGCGGATCAGTGCCGACGTGGTCGTGCTCAACCCGGACCTGCCGGTGGCCTACCGCGAGCTGCTGCCGCCCGAGGCCACCCCGCGTCGCGTGAAGTCGCTGACCTACTCCCCCTCATGTTTCGTGCTGCTGGCCGGTTCGACCCAGGCTTACACGAAGACGGCGCATCACAACATCCACTTCGGGCGGGCGTGGCGGGAGGTCTTCACCGACCTGATCGACCGTGGTCAGCTGATGACCGACCCGTCGATCCTGGTGACCAACCCGACGCACTCCGACCCGGCGCTCGCTCCCGCGGGAGGGCACATCTACTACGTGCTGGCCCCGACCCCCAACCTCGACGCGGGCCTGGACTGGGATGTCCTGGGACCGCGCTACCGCGACGAGATCGTCAGCCGGCTCGAGGGACTGGGCTACGTCGGGTTTGGCGACAGCCTCACCGTCGAGCACGTCACGACACCCGCCGACTGGCAGCGCCGGGGAATGGAGCGGGGTGCCCCCTTCGCGAGCGCGCACTCGTTCTTCCAGACCGGCCCGTTCCGGCCCTCCAACCTGGCCCCGAACGTCGAGGGCGTGGTGTTCGCCGGCTCGGGGACCCAACCCGGTGTCGGCGTGCCGATGGTCCTGATCAGCGGCCGACTCGCTGCCGAGCGCATCCTCGGCCCGGACCGCACCTACCGGTCGCGAGCTCTGATGTGAGGCTGCCGGCGTGGATGCACACCGGCGTACCGCGCAAGATCCTGGCGGGCGGGGTGGTCGGCACGTCACTGCTCGCCTTCGGCGGCGTCGGCGCGGGCGCGGTGCCGCACCTCAAAGACGCCATCGCGCTGTTCCTGCACCTGACCTGGCTGCACGACAACGGCCCGATCCAGACGGTCTGCACGGTCCTGGTCTTCGTGGGCATGCTGCTGCTCGTGACCTGCTGGTGGCAGCTACGGCACCTGCTCGGCAGCCTCTCGCCGCGATCCATCCTGCTCGTCGCCGGGCTGTGGTCGCTACCACTGCTCATTGCCCCGCCGCTGTTCAGCCGGGACGTCTACGCCTACGCCGGCCAGGGCAACCTCGTGGCGAACCACATCGACCCTTACACCTACGGCCCGGGCGCGCTGACCGGCAAGTGGTCCTTTCGTGTCGACGGCAACTGGCGCTTCAGCCCGGCGCCGTACGGGCCGGTGTGGCTGTGGCTGTCCGGTCGGGTCGTGCTGCTCGTGGGCGACCACGTCGTAGCCGCCATCGTCGTGCTCCGCCTGCTCGCGATCGTGGGACTACTTCTGGTCGCCTGGGCGCTGCCCCGGCTGGCGATGGCTCATGGCGTCGCACCCCAGCGCGCGCTGTGGCTGGGCCTCGCCAACCCGTTCGTGCTGTTGCACGGGGTCGCCGGGGCCCACAACGACGCCCTCATGATTGGCCTGCTGATCACCGGCCTGGCCGTCGCGGGGCGGTCCCCGAGCCACCGGCGCCTCGCGGTCGCGGCCGCGATCATCACCCTCGCGGCGCTGGTGAAGTTGCCCGCCGCCGCCGCCCTGGGGTTCTTGCCGATGCTGTCGCCAGGATGGCCGGCTCGTCTGCGCGCGGCCGCCGTCATCGGGGCCAGCGCGGCCGTCACGGCGGTGACCCTCACCGCCGCCACGGGGCTCGGCTGGGGCTGGCTGCACACCCTTGATGCGGGCAGCGCCAAGCTGTCGATCTTCTCCCCGGTGACCGGTCTGGGCTTCCTGACCGGCAGCGCGCTGAGCGCCATCGGACTGGTCGACACCCCCGCGGTGGTCACCCGGGTGTTCCTGGCCGGTGGTCTGGCCCTGGGTGGGGTGCTCGCCCTCGGCCTGCTCCTGCGCGCGCACCGGATCGGCCCGATGCGCGCGCTGGGCGTCACCATGGTCGCGGTCGTCGCGCTCGGTCCGGTCGTCCAGCCGTGGTACCTGCTGTGGGGCCTGGTGCTGCTGGCCGCGGTGGGCGGCGAGCGCAGCCTGCTCCCCCTCGGCGCGCTGTCCCTGGCCCTGTGCCTCGCGCTGTTCCCCAACGGCAAGAGCCTGATCGAACCTCCCCTGTACGGTGCGCCCGTGGCGGTCGCCATCGGCTTCGCGGCCTACCAGGTGCGCAGGTCGGCCCGCAAGATTCGGGTGGAGATCGTCGCCGCGACCCCGGTCCCGGTGTGAGAGCCCTCGACGCCGCGGGCATCACCGACCCCTCCCTGCGCGCGGCCTACGAGACCTGCCGCACCCTCAATGCCGCGCACGGCCGGACCTACTACCTCGCCACCGCTCTGCTCCCGCCGGCGAAGCGGCCGGCGGTGCACGCCCTCTACGGCTTCGCCCGCTACGCCGACGAGGTCGTCGACGACCTCGGGTCGCTGCTGTCCACCGCCGAGAAGGCCGCCAGGCTCAAGGAGCTGCGGGACTCGGTGCTCACCGGACCGGCGCACCCGGTGGTCCTGGCGCTACGGGACACGATGCTCCGCTGGGACATTCCCATGGAGCACATCGACGCGTTCCTGGACGCGATGGAGCTCGACCTGACGACGTCGTCCTACCAGGGGTTCGAGGACCTGATGGGGTACATGTACGGGTCGGCCGCCGTCATCGGGTTGCAGATGGTGCCGGTCCTGGAACCTGTCGTCCCCTACGACGTCGCCGCGCCCTATGCCCAAGACCTCGGCGTCGCGTTCCAGCTCACCAACTTCCTGCGGGACGTCGGCGAGGACCTCGCGCGCGGGCGGGTCTACCTACCGCAGGACGACCTCGACACGTTCGGCGTGACCTGGGAGGGCCTCGAGTCCGGCGTCGTCGACGGGCCGCTGCGTCGCCTGATGGCCTTCGAGGTAGCCCGGACCCGCGAGCTGTACCGGAGCGCCCGGCAGGGCGTGCGGCTGCTGCACCCGACGTCCCGCCCCTGCATCGAGACCGCCCTCACCCTGTACGGCGGCATCCTCGACGAGCTCGAGCGGGAGGACTTCCCGGTGCTGCACCGGCGAGTGTCCGTGGGCAACGGCCGCCGGGCAGCGGTCGCCGGCCGGGGCTTGGTGCGTGCCCGCCGTGCCCGGCGCCTGTCAGTGCGTTAGCCGACGACCCCAGAACACCCACCACGCCAGCGTCTGCACGACCAGCGCGAAGCCGAAGAACAGGTCCTCGACGGGGGCATAGACGATTCGCAGGCCGGTGATCGCGTGCGGGTCGTAGAGCACGACGCCCCGTCCGGTGAGTACCCCGTTCGTGACCAGCTGGAAGACCACCACGATCGCGTAGCCGACCCAGAACGCCCTGCGGGCAAGGACTCTCGTCCTGAGCACCGCAACATCCAGCACGACCGAGCCGGCCACCCCGAGCAGGGCGACGAGGGTGTAGCTCACGTGTTGCTCACAGCCGCCAGCCCAGCACGCGCCGGACCGCCTCGACCGACAGGACCGCGCAGGTCGGCACGACCAGGAAGAACAGGACCTCCTCCAGAGGCAGCGCACCCAGGTCGATCCCGAGCACCTGCCGCGCGTCGAAGTGCCAGTGGTGGGCACGGACGGCGAACACGTCCCACGTCACGAAGACTGCCGCGACCGGCGCGAGCGTGAGCAGCAGGCGGCGCCACTGCCGGTAGACACCGACGTGCAACACCAGCTCGAGCGGCAGCGTCCCGAGCAGGCAGCCGACCAGCACCAGCGCGTAGGTCGCCTTCACAGCCGGGCCTTGAGGGCCCCCGCTGCGGCGCGCGGGTCGGCCGCCTCCGTCAGGGCGCGCACGACGACCACGCGGGTGGCCCCGGCGGTGAGAACCTGCTCGAGGTTGTCGAGGTCGATCCCGCCGATGGCAAACCAAGGCCGGGTCGCGGTCCGGGCGGCGTGCCGCGTGAGGTCCAACCCAGGAGCTGGTCGGCCCGGCTTGGTCGGGGTCGGCCAGGTCGGTCCGACGCAGAAGTAGTCGACGCCCGGCTCGACGTCCGCGGCCTCGACCTGGGCCCTGTCATGGGTCGACCTGCCGACCAGCACGTCGTCGCCGAGCAGCCGGCGCGCATGAGGGACCGGGAGGTCGTCCTGTCCGAGGTGCAGGATGTCGGCACCGCTGGCCTGGGCCACGTCGGCCCGGTCGTTGACCGACCAGAGCGCCCCGTGCCGCTCCGCGACGGTCCGCACAATCTCGAGCAGCTCCAGCTCGCGCCGGGCCTCGATGCCCTTCTCGCGCAGCTGCACCGCGTCGACCCCGCCGGCCAGGACCTCCTCGAGAAACTCGGCGAGGTCGGGCCGGTCAGGGGTGCACAGGTACAGCCGCGCGTCGGACAGTCGGTCGCGACGGGACCGCTCAGCCACCTGCCACCGCCCGCACCAGCTCGAGCCGGTCGCCGTCATTCAGCTCAGTCGCAAGGACCTCCGAGCGCAGCAGCGCGGTGCCGTTGTGCTCCACCACCACCGAGCCGACCCGGAGCCCGAGCTGCTCGACGAGCTGCGGCAGGGACGTGCCGTCGACGACCTCCCGCGCCGCCCCGTTGACCGTGAGGAGCATCAGAATGCCAGCGCCTGCGCCCGGCGCTTGATCTCGGTGGCGCGGTTCTCGTGCAGCGCCTGCAGCGGGCTGCCTGGCAGTGACGGGTCCTCCGTGGTCATCCAGGCGTAGGCCTCGTCAGGGCTGTAGCCCGCGTCATGCAGCAGGGTGAGCACCCCGGACAGGTGCTTGACGGGCTCGTCGCCGTCGAGGCAGGCCGATGGGACGGCCATCCCGTCCGGGGTCTTGAGCGCGAGCAGGCGGTGGTCGGTGATGAGGGCCTTCACACCGGTGATCCCGACCCCGAGCCGCTCGGCGACGTCGGTGTAGGAGAGCATCTCTGACATGCCGTCGAGCCTACGGGTCACGAGGCTGGACCTCCCGCCAAGGCAGGGCCTGACGGATCAGGTCCAAGGTCGCGGCGGTCAGCCGTGACTCCGCCAGTGGCAGCGCCCAGCCTGGGCCGCCCGACAGCACCGACGAGACCTCCTCGACCATGACCTGGTAGGCGTCGGTGGCGGGCACGTTGACCCGCTCCGTGCCCGTCCCGTCCGACACCCACAGCTGCGTCGCATCGTCCTTCCACGACGTGTACGGCGAATCGCGCAGCTCGAGCTCGCCGTCGCGGCCGGTGATCACCAGCCACTGCCCGAGGCCTTCGTCGATTCCGGCACGTACCTCGGCCGAACTCCCGTCCCAGTCCAGGACCGCCTCGGTCATCAGGTCGACGCCGGAGGGCCCTCGACGGGTCCGCGCCGACACGTCCGTGGGCAGGCCACGACCGGTGGCCCAGAGGACTGCGCTGACCGCGTAGTGGCCCACGTCGTACAGCGCGCCACCGCCGCGCAGCGGGTCGAGCCGGTAGTTGCCGTCGGGTACGCCGGCGAACGCGAAGCCGGCGCTGACGTGCTCCACCGCACCGATCTCGGTGAGCCGCTGCTGGGCCAGCCGGATGCGGGGGTGCCATCGGTACCAGCTGGCCTCCACGACGCGCAGCGGGCCCCGGGCGGCGTCCATCACGTCGACCTCCTCGGCGCTCAGGCCCAGGGGTTTCTCGCACAACACGTGCTTGCCGGCAGCCAGGGCGGCCAGCGTCCACGGCAGGTGCGCCTCGTTCGTCAGGTTGACGTAGACCGCGTCGACGTCGGGGTCGGCCAGCAACGCGTCGTACGACGGATGGACCGTGACCGGCCCGAGGGCCCCTGCCCGTTGCGGGTCGCGGGCAGCGGCGGCCTGGAGGACGGCCCCCCGCGCTGCGTGCACGGCGGGGGCGACGGCGACTCCGGCGACGTAGCCCGCGCCGAGGAAGCCCCAACGGATCACGTCGGGAGTGGCACCGGCCGGCCACCCTGCGCGGCGGAGATGGTGGCGGCCTGCATGACGGCGATGTTGCGCTTGCTGCCCTCGGGAGTGACGTCCATGGGCTCGCCGGACAGGACGTGGTCGGCGAGCTGACGGTGGAACGGCTGCGGCGGGGGCGGCGGGACCGACAGCAGCGTCTCGTGGCTGCGGCCGTCGCCGTTAGGGGTGAAGACCCGAAGGTCAGCGGGTGAGTCGGAGTGCGCGAGCCGGTCCTCCAGGAGCGTCCCGATCGGCGAACGCCCCACGACCCGCTCGTGCCGCCAGTCGCCGATGATGCCGCCGGTGGTGCCGAGGACGTAGAACTTCGGCTTGAGAGCGGCGCTCAGGTCGGAGTGTGTGAACTCCGCCTCGACTCCGTCGACGAAGTGCACGAGTACCCGGCTGTGGTCGGCGTTCGTGACGTCGTGCCAGACCCGCTTGTGGGTCGTCGCGGACACCCACTCGACCTCCTGCCCGAACAGGTCGAGCACCCAGTCGAGGTAGTGGCTGCCCCAGTCGTAGATCGCGCCGCCGGACACAGCCTCGTCGGAGTGCCAGTAGTTGCAGGGGTGGCCGTAGCCGCCGATGAAGCTCTCGTAATGGAAGACCTCGCCGATCTGGCCGCTGCGGATGACGTGCTTCAACGCCAGGTAGTCGGCGTCCCATCGGCGGTTCTGGTAGACCGCGAGGGTCAGGCCACGCGCCTTCGCTGCGGCGATCTGCCGGTCGGCCTCGGCGACGGTGAGGCAGAAGGGCTTCTCGACGACGACGTGCTTACCGGCCTCGAGCGCCCGCAAGGCCCACTCGGCGTGGGTGTTGGGCGGGGTGCTGACGATGATCAGGTCGACGCTCTCGTCGGCGAGCAGGTCGCGCCCGTCGGCGTGGGTGTGCAGGCCGGGAGCGAGTGACCGGGCTGCCTCCAGGCGCCGCTCGTCGGTGTCGCACACGGCGGCCAGGGCGAGCCCCGTGGTGAGCTGGATGGCGGCGTTGTGCTCGTGCCCGATGGCGCCGTAGCCCAGGACACCGACCCGGACGGGTGCCCCGTCCTGCTCGCCGAGGACGTGCCGTAGGACGCGGTGGACCAGGCGGTGCCAGACCGGGTCCGCGAGGGTGCTCTCGGTCGAGCCGACGGTGAGGGCGGCCAGGCCGGTCGACGGCCGCCAGGTGCCAACGGCGTGGTCGGTGAAGGCGACGTTCGCGGTCAGCAGGACCTCGACGTCGTCAGCGACCTTCTCCTGCAGCGGCCAGCGGTCGGTGACGATCACGTCCCCACCGGAGCGGTCCATGACCTGACCTGCGTCGACGCCGGGACGGACCCGCACCTCGTGGATCGGCGTCAGCCGGCCCGGGACCAGTCCAGCCGCGTCCGTCACGGCCGTGCTGGCCATCGGACCGACCATCAGGACCGGAACGTGCAGACCTAGGAGCTGGTCCTCAAGCGCCTCGGGGAGGTCCCTCGCACCCATGACGATGACGGCTGCGGCGGCCGGGTCAAGGTGGGGCAGGACCTCGAGCCCGCATCGGGCGAGGTAGCTGGCAAGAGCTGGGGCTGGGCCGAGAAGGCTGACGCGCATCACCTCCCCAACTTTAAGCGCCGACGGCTCTCACACGCTCGTCGGGAGGGTGACATCTTCGGAGCGGGTGACCCTCAGCATCGCGAGTCCTTCCGCCGGAACGCCGAGAGGCCGCAACCGGCGTACCGGTGCGGCCTCAGCGCGGGCAGTCAAGGGACCGTGCACCCCCCTCGGGAGCACGGGACCCGTCGACCGCCTTCAGGCTGCGATCCCTTTTACCTTCGGCGCAGCAAAACGACCCTTGTTGAGCCGAAGGGATGGAGTTTGTGCAACCAAAAGGACTAGAGGTAGCCATGGGCGTAGGCGCTATGAAGGTCACCCAAATGGCCCGGCCTCAGAGCGCTCCAGGTGGGTACCGTGGTCGAGTGAGTGCATTTACTGCCGTCGAGCTTCGTCGTGGCATTCTGGCTGTCTCCGTCCTCCAGGACCTCGACATCGAGCCGGCGGCCCTCGGCGTGACCCTCACCGGGTCACCGACGGTGTGGGTCTCCTGGGACGAGTGCTGTCGAGCCCTGTCCGGTCACGACCCCGAGACCCCCGACGGCCGCGAGCGCCTCGGCCGTTGGCTGCTGGCCCGGCGCTGGGCCGCCGACCTGTCCCTCGAGAATCTCCGAGAGCGCCTGCGCCCTGTCGGCCTCCCCGTCGACCACGTCTTGCACCCCGGCCTGGACTGGGTACGCCGGCGCGTCCTCGGGGGCGCCCTCGACCTCGGGTTCGGCGCGGTCGACATCGACCCCGGGGACCCCGACCACGTGGTCCTGCTCCCTCAGCCGCTGCTCGACGCGGTGGGGCTCGACTCCGAGGCGGACTGGGTTGAGGCGGAGGCCTACCTGGAGCGGATGGGCGTCGTCGCCGCGGAGCGGTTGGGGCTCGACGCCAAGGGTCAGCTCCGGCCGATCGGCGACTGCGATGCGGTGACCCTGCTCGGCTCGACCGCCCTGCGGACTGCCATCGCGTCGCAGTCCGGCGGTATGGGCGCGGTCGTCGTACCCATGCGCAGGCGCGGCTGGACGCGGCTGGGCATGATCGACCCCGCCTTCGGTCCGGCCGCGGCCGCCGCGACCCGTGCCGCCGAGCGGGGCTTCCCCCGCCCGCTGCTCGTCACCGCCGAGGAGCTCGCGCTCGCGATCGACGGCGGCCGCCCCGCGACCGTCGTCCTACGCGACCCGGCCGTCGACGAGCCCTGGCTCAAGGACGTCCTCTACCGCTGAGCCGATGGTGACCCTCCCCCGTCGGGGTTTGGCACAATGGGATGTGCCCACCCGCCGTCTCGTGCTCGCCTCCGCGTCTCCCGCGCGCCTGCGGCTGCTGCGCGACGCCGGCTTCGCACCGACGGTGAGCGTCAGCGGCGTCGACGAGTCGCAGGTGACCGGCACGCCCGCGGAGCGGGTCCTCGAGCTGGCCGTCCGCAAGGCGACGGCCGTCGCCCGGACGGAGGCTGACGCGCTGGTCGTCGGCTGTGACTCGCTGCTCGAGCTCGACGGGGCCCCGCTCGGCAAGCCCGCGTCTGCCGACCAGGCCGTGGCGAGATGGCGCTCCATGCGCGGCCGTTCGGCAACGCTGTTGACCGGGCACTGCGTCGTCGACACGGCATCGGGGGCGTCGGCGTCGGAGGTAGGCGCCACGGTGGTCCGGTTCGGCACCCCCAGTGACGCCGAGATCGGCGCGTACGTCGCGACCGGCGAGCCGCTGCATGTTGCTGGCGCGTTCACCCTCGACGGGCGCTCCGCGCCGTTCCTGGCCGGCATCGACGGTGACCACGGCAACGTGATCGGGCTGTCGTTGCCTCTGCTGCGCGAGCTGCTCACGAAGCTCGACGTGTCGGTGGTGGACTTGTGGTCCTGAAGATCGGCCCGCTCGAGGTCGACCCGCCCGTCGTACTCGCCCCGATGGCAGGGGTGACCAACGCGGCCTTCCGTCGCCTGTGCCGTTCCTACGGCGCGGGGCTCTACGTCAGCGAGATGGTGTCCGCCCGTGCCCTGTGCGAGAACAACGACCGGACCACCAACATGGTGGCGTTCGCTGCGGACGAGCAGATCCGGTCGGTCCAGCTGTACGGCGTCGACCCCCACTGGGTGAGCGAAGCCGTCACGAGGGTGCTCGACCTGGGGGTCGACCACATCGACCTCAACAGTGGCTGCCCGTCGCCGAAGGTCACCCGCCGCGGCGGGGGCGGCGCGCTGCCTGCGCACCATGTGCTGTTCGGGTCGATCGTCACGGCCGCGGTCCGGGCCGCCGGATCGGTGCCCGTCACGGTCAAGATGCGGATGGGCATCGATGACGACAACCTGACCTACCTGGAGGCGGGAGCCGCTGCCGCCGACGCCGGCGCCGCGGCGGTCGCCCTGCACGCCCGCACCGTCTACCAGCTGTACTCGGGCCGGGCCGACTGGTCGGCAATCAGCCGCCTGAAGGAGCACGTCACCTCCGTGCCCGTGCTCGGCAACGGCGACGTCTGGTCAGCCCCGGACGCGCTGCGCATGATGGCCGAGACCGGCTGCGACGGCGTCGTGGTCGGCCGCGGGTGCCTGGGCCGGCCCTGGCTCTTCGGCGACCTCGTCCGGGCCTTCGATGCCGGGCCGGGCCAGACTGCGCAGGTCCACCGGCCAGGGCTCGCGCAGGTGGCCCAGGTGATGCACCGGCACGCCGAGCTCCTCGGCGAGGCGCTGGGTGACGAGGCCCGCGGCTGCCGTGACTTCCGCAAGCACGTCGCCTGGT
>JANXUE010000043.1 GCA_025352005.1 Frankiales bacterium | reverse complement strand
GGAAGCCGCGGATCGACGACCCGTCGAAACCGAGGCCGTCGGTGAAGACGTCCTCGGTGAACGAGCCGGCAGGCACGGTGAAGTGCTGCATCACGCCCGGCAGGTCGCAGAAGCGCACGTCGACCATCTCGACGTCTTCCTTCTTGATGTAGCTGAGCACCTCGTCGGCGGTCTTGAACACGTCGTCCTCTCCAGCAGCTGATGGAACTGGCGCCTTGCCTCGGGCCGGCCGGGCGCTTCACGTCTGACGCTCTGACGCTAGGCAGCCGGTGTGACCCGGCTATGTCCCATGTGTTTCACGGGGGTAACAGTCATGCGGGGTGCAGGCCCTTAGCGAAACGGTCGCGGCCCGTCGAGCGACCTCGACGCCCCGAAGATAGCCTGAGCTCATGGCGCGATGGACAGGGACATGGCTCGAGGGCCCCGGGGTCACGCTCGGGGAGCTGCGACGGGGCCCGGAGAAGTGGCACGGTCAGGGCCTCGGCTTGCCGAAGGAAGGCCCCGGTTCGGTGGCGTCGTTCAGCGCACGGGCCATCGGTTTCGCGGTCGACATCCTCGCCAGCTCCCTGGTCGCCGGCCTCGTCGTTGCCGGCATCGACCACCCGACGCCCACCCAGCGGCAGCTGGCGGCGTACACGGTGCTGTTCTTGGAGCTGGTGGTCCTGGTGGCGCTCACCGGGCAGACCCTCGGCATGCGGCTGCTGAGCCTGAAGGTCCTGCGCCTGAAGGACGAGACGCGCCCCCCCGGTCTGCTGGCAGCACTGACACGGACGGCGCCGCTGCTGCTCACTGTCGGGCTCGCGGCCTTCTTCGGCCGGGACGGACGCGGGATGCATGACCTCGCCGCTGGCTGTGTCGTGATCCGGGACTGAACCCCTAGCGACCGCGCGGAGGCCGGGTCGGCATCGGACCCTTCGGGATCGGCATCGCGGCGTTGCCGCGCAGGGCTTTGAGTCGAACCTCGAGCGCGTTGACCTGGGCCGGCTTGATGTTGCGCGGCAGCCGCAAGAAGTGCTTCTCGAGGTCCTTCAGGGCCAGCTGCCCCTCACCGTCGCCGACGACCACGTCGTAGACGGGGGTCTCACCGATGACCCGAGACAGCGCTCGCTTCTCCGCGCCGATCAGGCCGCGGACCCGGTTCTGCGCACCCTCACCGACCAGGACGATGCCGGGACGGCCCACGACGCGGTGCAGCAGGTCCTGCTCCTTGGTGAAGCCGACGGCCGGGGTGACCCGCCAGTTGCCGCGCATGTTGGACAGGACTGCGGCGGCCGCGCCGAGCTGGCCCTCGACCTGACCGAAGGCGGTGCGCTGCACGCGCCGGCCGAAGACCGCGGCCGCGACGACGAGCGCAACCATCACCCCGATGATCGCGAGGTAGACCGGGTGCTTGAGAAGGACTCCCAGCAGGACGAAGACAGCCACGATGACGAAGAAGGCCCCGAGGACCAGCGGCAGCATCTTGGCGTCGGCCTTGCGGGTCATGCCGAACGCGGTCGTGAGCTGGCCCAGCTTCTCGCGCCTGGACGGACCGGCCGCCTTGACCGGCTTCCTGGGCGCCTGCTTGCTCCCCGCCGTTGCGGGCTTGCCTCGCCTGAGTGCCATAGCGCAAGAGGTTAGTGGGCCGCGCCGCCGGCCGCGCGCTTCGCAGCCCGGTCGGCCCTGACCTGGGCGTCCTCGGCTTCGGCAGCCTCAAGGGTGGGCGCGGTCCCGCCCGCGCTGGCGGGTATCCACCAGGTGTCGTCTGCGTCGCGCTGCGTCCCCTGGTAGGTCGACCGGGCCTGTTCCAGCAGCACCTGCATCCGGGCCTTGAGATCCTGCGTCACCACGACGGGGTCGCTACCGGGCGGCGGGCTGAACGGCTCGCCCACGACGATGCGGATGCTCTGCCCACGCCGGAAGTCGCGCTTGCGGCCCTTGGTCATGACCCGCTGGCTACCCCACAGCACGACCGGGATCAGGGGGACACCGGCCTCTGTCGCCATCCGGGCGGCGCCGCTCTTGAACTCCTTGAGCTCGAAGCTCTGCGAGATGGTGGCCTCGGGGAAGACCCCCACCAGCTCACCACGCCGGCAGGCGTCGACGGCGGCGGCGTAACTGTTCCCGCCGGCCTCCCGGTCGACGGGGATGTGCTTCATCCCGCGCATCAACGGCCCGCTGATCTTGTGGTCGAAGACCTCCTTTTTCGCCATGAAGCGAACGAGGCGCTTCCGGGGTCGGAAGGCGAAGCCGGCGAGGGCGAAGTCGAGGTAGCCGGTGTGGTTCATCGCCACCACGCCGCCACCGGCGGAAGGCACGTGCTCGCTCCCGGTGATGTCCAGCTTCAGGTCAAGAGCTGCGAAGACGGACCGGGCAAACCCGATGACGGGGCGATAGACGGGTTCGGACATGTGCCAACGCTAGTGGCCGCGACGGCTCTCTGGCGCGAGACCACTCAAAAAGGTGGTGTGCCTCAGCGGGCGTGGGCAGCGGGGTGCCGAGCGATGGCCACGGCCCGGTCCATCGCGGCGTCCGCCTCGCGCCGGCTACGGGCACGGGCGCTGCACTCCGACATGGAAGCCCAGGCGTTCTTGCGAGCTGAGCGCTGGCCACCGTGCGGCAGCATCGTCAGCGCCATCGAGAGCGTCACGGCCCGGGCGACATCGGCGGTGCGCACGAGTTGTCCCCACGCAAGCAGCGGCAGGCTGGGCGGGGGGACCGAACGGGGGATGCGAGTCATGCCGGCCTCCTCGGCGTCACTCAAGACTGTCGTGGTCCCACGTGACGGGCGTGTAACCCGACGGTGAAGGCTCAGGGTCGATCAGCGCACCGCTGGGTCGGCCACCCGCGACTGCTTCGCCATCTCAAACAATCGCCCCGCCCGGTACGACGAACGCACCAGCGGGCCGCTCATCACGCCGGCGAAGCCAACCTGCTCGGCCTCCTCGCGGAGCTCCACGAACTCCTCGGGCGGGACCCAGCGCTCCACCGGGTGGTGCCGCTTCGAGGGTCGCAGGTACTGCGTGATGGTGAGCAGCTCGCAGCCGGCGGCGTGCAGGTCCTGGAGCGCCCCGCTGACCTCGGCCCGGGTTTCGCCCATGCCCAGGATCAGGTTGCTCTTGGTGACCATCCCTGCGCCGCGGGCCTGCGTGATCACGTCCAGGGAGCGCTCGTAGCGGAACCCTGGGCGGATCCGCCGGAAGATCCGCGGGACGGTCTCGACGTTGTGGGCCAGCACCTCGGGGGCACTGCCGAAGACCTCGGCGAGCTGGTCGGGCTTGGCGTCGAAGTCGGGGATGAGGAGTTCGACCTTGATGCCCGGGGTGGCCGCGTGCACCAGGCGGACCGTCTCGGCGTACAGCCACGCGCCGCCGTCGGGGAGGTCGTCACGGGCAACGCCGGTGATCGTGGCGTAGCGCAGCTGCATGGCCGCGACCGACTCCGCGACGCGGCGTGGCTCGTCGGTGTCGTAGGCGGCCGGCTTGCCGGTGTCGATGTTGCAGAAGTCACAGCGCCGGGTGCACTGGTCGCCGCCGATGAGGAACGTCGCCTCGCGGTCCTCCCAGCACTCGTAGATGTTGGGGCAGGCGGCCTGTTCGCAGACCGTGTGCAGGCCCTCAGCCTTCACGAGCTTTTTGAGCGATGTGTACTCCGGCCCCATCACCGCCCGGGTCTTGATCCAGGCGGGCTTCTTCTCGATCGGCGTCTCGGCGTTGCGCACCTCGAGGCGCAGCATTTTCCGGCCTTCAGGAGCGACAGTCACAGTGCTCACGGTAACCGGCAGCGGCTAGCGTGTGTTCCCGTGCGCATGCTCTACCTGATGGTCGACCCGTCCACCTCCGACCTCGATGACCTCGAGCGTGACCCCGACGTGGCCGGCACCTGGTTCGCCGACGGCACCCCGCTCG
>JANXUE010000037.1 GCA_025352005.1 Frankiales bacterium | reverse complement strand
CCAGTCGTTGCTCTGCAAGATCCGCTTGCAGCCGATCGGGTCGGTCGGGGTGAGGGTGGCCCGCAACGAGGGGTCGGCGACCTCGCGCGCCAGCTGCTTGAGGAACCGGTGTTTGTGCCCCCGCATCAACCGTGGGTCGGTGTTGAAGCCGAGGCTGCGGGCCTCGTTGACGACGAAGTTCCGGAGTCGATCTGCCTTGAGCAGCAGCGGAAGCCGCGCCAGCGCGATCTGCGCGAGTCGTCCGTAGGCGCGGTCCGGCTTGGCCAGGACGTAGGGGGCGGACCGCTGCAGGACGGTGACGTGGGCGGCCTGCGCGACGACCTCCGGCACGAACTGGATGGCGCTGGCGCCGGTGCCCAGCACGACGACCCGCTTGCCGGCGAGGTCGTGTCCGTGGTCCCAGCGCGCCGAGTGAAAGGCCGTTCCCGCGAACTCCCCCTCCAAGGCCGGGTACGACGGACGGCTGAGCTGCCCGCACGCGGCGACCAACACGTCGCTCTCATGGGTCTCACCGGAGGCGAGCTCGACCGACCAGACCCGGCGCCGCTCGTCCCATACCGACCGCACGACGTCGGCACCGAACCGGATGTGGGGCAGCACCCCGAAGTCCTCGGCGACCCGCTGCAGGTAAGCCTGGATCTCCGGCTGCGGCGCAAACCGGCGCGACCACCGGCCCTCAGGGGCGAAGGAGAAGCTGTAGAGGTGGGAGGGCACGTCGCACGCCGCGCCGGGGTAGGTGTTGTCCCGCCAGACACCTCCGACCTGGTGGCTGCGCTCGAGTACGACGAGGTCTGTGACGCCTGCCCGCTTCAGGCTCACGGCCAGCCCCACGCCGCTGAAGCCCGCTCCGATAATGGTCACGCTGGTCACCGCGTTGACGGTAGGTCCGCGTGATGGTCGGCAGAACGTCCCTCGCGGCCAGCAACTTGATAGTTTCGGCCACATGACAGTCGGGTCCACACCCAGGAGCGCGGCGAGCGCGCTCCTGCTGACGCGCCTTGGCGAGGAGCACGGGCTGGCGCCGGCGGAGCTCCTGCGTGGGACCGGCCTGAGCCTTGACGCGTTGAGGGCCCCAGGCACCGAGGTCACCGGCCGGCAGGAGCTCGCTGTGCTCCGGGCCCTGCAAGCGGCCGTGCCGGACCCGGCCCTACCGCTCGAGGCGGGAACCCGGTACCACCTGACGACGTACGGGATCTGGGGCTTCGCACTGGCCAGCAGCCCGACGGTGCGCACCGCGCTCGACGTCGGCGTCCGGTTCGTCGACCTGTCCTTCACATTCTGCGCCCTGTCGATGAAGGAGAGCACGACCGAGCTCTCGATCACCCTCGACGACGGTGCGGTGCCCCCGGACGTGCGCGGCTTCGTCGTCGCACGTGACCTCGCAGGCCTGCGGACGATCGTCGCCGAGCTCACCCAAAGCGCCGTGCCGCTGCGGGCCCTGTCGGTGGCGCTCCCCGCCCCTGCTGACCCACGGCCATGGGAGCGGGTCTTCGGGCGTACTCCGGAGTTCGGGGCTTCGACCAACACCGCCACGCTCGACGCGGCCTTCCTCGACCTCCCGCTCCCCCAGGCCGACGAGCTGACAGCCGCCGCCACCGAGGCCCAGTGCCGGTCGCTGGTCCAGCAGCGACGGGCCCGCACCGGCTGCGCGGGGCGGGTCCGGGACAGCCTGCTCCACAGCCCGGCCACCATGCCGGGCCTCGAGGCGGTGGCCGACGGCATGCACGTCTCGGTCCGGACCCTGAGACGTCAGCTCACGGCCGAGGGCACGTCCTACCGGGGGCTGGTGGAGGAGGTACGCGAGACCCTCGCGGAGGAACTGCTTGGGGCCCGGCTACCCGTGGAACAGGTCGCGCGCCGGCTGGGCTATGCCGAGACGGCCAGCTTCACGCACGCGTTCACGCGATGGAAGGGGACGTCCCCCACGACCTGGCGGTCGTGAGCGCCGGCCCTCGGCTCAGGCGGCCGCCGGCCCAAGCCGGGCTGGACATGAATGCGAGCCTTACGCCCCGCGTGCCTCCGTTCGGCCCAACCTCGCGGGCCGATCAGGCCCCCGACCGGCCCACAGATCGGGGCACAGACCGGGGCAGACCGCACTGCACGAGCGCCTCGAGCAGCCGCTCGGAGCTCTGCCGGTCCCGGATGGCCGTCCGCCAGTGCTCCACGGTCAAGCCGGGGAAGGTATCGCCCCGCCGCACGGCGACCCCCTGCTCACGCAAGGCTTCGCGCAGGTCGGGTCGGCCGGGGACCCGGCACAGCAGGTACGGCGCCAGGCTGCCCCGGCTGACGTCGACACCGAGGGCGCGCAGTGCACCCTCGAGGAAGACCCGCTCGTCGGCGACGACGCCTGCCTCGCGCTCGGCGTGCTTGACCGGGCCCCTGGCCAGGCAGGCGTCGAGCGCCGCGAGCGCGGGCGTGCTGACGCTCCACAGCGGCTGCGCCTCCCGGAGCCGCTCCACCACCGACGGCTCGGCCAGTAGGTAGCCGACCCGCAGGCCGGCCAGCGCCCAGGTCTTGGTCAGGCTGCGGACCACGACCAGCCCCGGAAGCCTGGCGGCGGCCAGCGACTCGGGCTCGCCCGGCACGGCGTCCATGAAGGCCTCGTCGACCACGGTGACCCGGCCCGGCCGGCACAGCTCGGCGAGCCGGGTGTGCACGACCCCCGTCGGGTTGGTCGGGTTGCCGACCACCACCAGGTCGGCGTCCTCCGGCACCTGCGCGGGGTCGAACTGGTACGGCGGCTCGAGCAGCACCCTCGTCACGACGTGGCCCGCGGCGCGCAGGGCCGCTTCAGGCTCGGTGAACCCGGGATGGACACAGACGGCCCGACGTGGCTGCAGAGCCCGGGCCAGCAGCACGAAGGCCTCGGCGGCGCCGGCAGTGACCAGCACCTCCTCGACGTCTCGCTCGTGCCGACGGGCGATGGCCTTCGTCGCCTGCGCAGGGTTCGGGTAGGTCGCGAGCAGCTTCAGGCTCCGCTCCAGCCGGCTCAGCAGCCACGGTGGCGGAGCATCCCCGCGGACATTGACGGCGAGGTCGAGCAGGCCCGGGGCGAGCTCCGCGTCGCCGTGGTGCCGCAGCCCCTCCTCGGTGGCGCCTTCGTCAGTGGTGATGGTGGCCGTGCCCGGTGGGGTCATCGGGGTGGTCGTGGGGAGTCTGCGGCTGGCCGAGGCGTCCCTCGAAGCCGGGCATCAGCGTGCGATAGAGGCAGGTGTCGCAGTTCATCCGCACGTCCCCGCCGGCGATCTCGGCATGCCGGTCGGCGACCAGCTGGGCCAGCCGTTGGGACGGTCCGATCAGCCCGGCCATGATCACGTCCCTTCGCGTCGCCTGGGCCCAGGCCTGGGCCTGGGCGACGATCCGGTCGGGCAGCACCCCGGCGAACAGGAAGTACGGGAGCACGACGATCGTGCTATATCCCAGGGCTTTCGCTCGGTCCAGACCTTCTGGGACGCTTGGCTGGGCCAAGCTGATGAAGGCCGTCTCGACGGTGCCGATCCCGCGTCCTTCCAGCAGCAGCCGCGCCGTCTTGGCGACCTCGGCGTTGGCGTCGGGGTCCGTGGCTCCGCGACCGACGAGCACGACGGCCGTGTCAGGCCATTTCGGCTCCGGGACGGCCGCAGCCAACCGGTCGGTGAGGTCCGCCAGCAGCAGGGGGTGTGGGCCGAGCGGCCGGCCGTAGCGCAGCCGAAGCCCGGGGTGACGCCGTCGCTCGCGCTCGAGGGCCGCGGGAATGTCCCCCTTGCTGTGGCCCGCCGCGACCAGCACCAGGGGCACGACGTCGACGGTCCGGTGACCCTTGTCGACCAGCCTCGCCACGGCGTCCTGGATGGGTGGCGCCGACAGCTCGAGGAACCCGCCCTCGACGTCACCCTCGGCGTTCTTGCGGACCAGGTCGACGAGCTCGCCGAACTGCGCCACACCCTGGGCGTCCTTGGTGCCGTGGCCGATGACCAGCATCGGGGTGGCGCTCATGCGTAGAGCAGCGCGTTCAGCGCAGCGCAGGCCACGGCCGACCCGCCCTTCTCGGAGGTGTTGGACACAGCCGGCAGCCCGCTGTCGCGCAGGGCCGCCTTGCTCTCGGCAGCGCCGACGAAGCCGACCGGCAGCCCGATCACCAGTGCTGGCTGGTAGTCGCCGTCGACAATCTCGAACAGGGCTGTCGGGGCGCAGCCGATCACCCAGACAGCACCCGGGCCGACCTCGTCGAAGGCCATCCGGATCGCGGCGGCCGAGCGGGTCCGGCCGTCGCCCGCCCGCGCCTCGCGCACCCGGCAGACCGTCTCCCGGGTGGTGATGCCCGCCGCGACCATCTGCACGTCCGTGACGACCGGTGCGCCGTCCCGCAGAGCCGCGAGGCCGGCTTCCAGGCACGCCTCGTCCAGGACGAGGTCCTCGACGTAGCCAAGGTCGGCGCTGCTGTGCACGACCCGCTCGACGACAGCCCGCGTCAGAGGCGGCAGGTGCGACAGGTCTACGCGGGACCGCAGGATCGCAAAACTCTCCTGCTCGATCGGGTGGACGCTGGCTCTCATCGGGACCTCCTCGTGCTGCTGCTCAACCAAACCACTGGAGCCGATCGCGAAGCCGCACGACGTCGCCGACGACAGTGGCAACCGGTGCCTTCAAGCCGGCGGCCGCGACGTCGGCGGCGAGGTCCTGCACGGTG
>JANXUE010000014.1 GCA_025352005.1 Frankiales bacterium | reverse complement strand
TGAGGTCCAGCAGCACCAGGGCCGGCTGGTGTGTGCCGATCAGCTCGAGGCCGACAGATCCCTGGACGGCGGGCAGCAGCGTCACGTGCGGCCAGCGGCTGAGAATCCGGCTCATCAGGTGGACGTTGCTCGCATTGTCCTCGACGTAGACGATCACGACAGCAGGCGCGGCAGGGTCGACGCCGCCAGGCCTGCCGTCCGTGTCCTCAGAGTTGAGCTCGGCCCGCGGCAGCTGCAACGTGAAACGCGACCCACGACCGATCGGCTCGACGTGCTCAAGCGTGCCGTGCATGGCCGTCACCAGCCCGTGGGCCAGGGCGAGACCGACCCCGCTCCGGGGCACCGACGGATGCCGTTCGAAGGCGGTGAACAGCGTGCCGCGCTGCTCCACCGGCACCCCGGGCCCGTCATCGTCGACATGGAGCAACCAGGCGTCCGGGCGCTCCTCGACCGACAGTGCGGCCGACCCTCCAGGGTCGAAGCGAACCGCGTTGTCCAGGAGGTTGACCAGAACCTGCTGCAGTCGCTGGCGGTCCGCCTGCACCATCGCCCCGCCGGCACCTGCGACCGAGAGGGAGACGGCCCGCGACGCGGCGAGCGGGGCGATCACGGCGCGTGCGGCATCGAGCGCGTCCTGAAGCAACACCGGCTCCAACGACAGGGACAGCTCCCCGGACTCGATGCGGGCGAGGTCGAGCAGCTCGTCGACCAGCTCGAGCAGCTGCCGACCGGCGCGCACGACGTGGTCGGCGCTCTGTCGGTCCTCGCGGGACGGGAGGTCGGCCAGCTGAAGGAGCTGCCCGAAACCAAGGATGGCGTTCAGCGGCGTCCGCAGCTCGTGGCTCATCCGTGACATGAACTCGTCCTTGGCCCTGCTCGCGTGGCGCGCCAGGTCCCGGTCGGCAGCCAGGGCCTGTTCCGCCGCCGAGCGCGTCGTCAGGTCGACAGCGACCGTTCCCAGGTAGACCTGGTCGGCAACCTGGACGGGGAACTTCAGCGTGAGGTAGGTGCGGGGCCCCTCGGCAGTGTCGAGCAGCAGGTCGACGATGACCGGCTCTCCCGTCGTGATGACCCTCTGGTCAGCGGCATCGACGACCTGAACCTGCGTGACGTCGTAGTCGCGGGTGCGAGTTCCCGGCACCTGCTCACTGGGGGAGGACAGCAACTGGGCCGCCTGGTCGTTGACGGCGAGAAAGCGACCCGACGCGTCCTTCAGGGTCATCACCACCGGTGCCTGCTGGATCGTCGCGGTCAACAGGTCCGCGCGGGTCAGGCTCTGCCGGGCGACCGCCACCTCGTCCGTCCAGCCACCACCCGCACGTGTCCGGATGACGACCGTCCATCCGAGGTCCTGCTCGAGCAAGGACCAGTCCTGCAGGTCGAGGCCTGCGGTGGCCAGGACCTCACGCCCGATCGGGTTGACCTGGTACACGACGCCCGTCGGGTCGAGCCTGGCTGCGGGCACCGGCACGGCGTACCAGGGCCAGTCGCCGCCACCTGTCGCAGGCCCCTCGTCGGTCACAGCGATCCTTCGTCGAGCAGACCGATGAAGGCGTCGACCACGTCCGGGTCGAAGTGCCTGCCCCGGCCACGCAGGATCTCCGCGCGCGCCTCGTGCTCCGGCCATGCCTGCTTGTAGGGGCGGACGTGGGTGAGTGCGTCGAACACGTCCGCCACGGCGACGACCCGCCCCGACAGCGGGATCTCCTGCGCGACCATCCCCAGGTAGCCCCGACCGTCCCAGCGTTCATGGTGGGTGCGGGCCACCTCCTCCGCCAAGCGCATCAACGAGGACCGGCCGCCTCGCAGCAGCCTTGACCCGATCTCGGTGTGCCGCTTCACGACCTCGAACTCCGCAGGCGTGAGCCGTGAGGGCTTCAGAAGTACGGCGTCCGGCACCCCAATCTTGCCCAGGTCGTGCAGGGGTGCGACCTGGCCGAGCATCTCGACCCATTCAGGGTCCTGGTCGAGGACCTGGGCCACGGCCCGCGCGTGCTCGCCGACCCGGAGCGTGTGCTCGTGCGTGGCGTCGTCGCGGAACTCGGCGGCTTGGGCCAGCCTTTCGAGGACCTCGTTGCGGGCCTCCTCGAGGTCAGCAGTCCTGGCCCGCACCCTCAGCTCTAGGTCAGCGTTGGCGTATTGGAGCTGCCGCCGGGCAGAGCGCTCGCTGAGCAGGTTGCGCACCCTGAGCAGCACCTCCTGCTGGTCGAACGGCTTGGTGACGAAGTCCACGGCGCCCAGGTCCAGGGCCTGTCGTCGCAGGGCGCGATCGGTGTCTCCGGTCAGGCACACGGTCGCCACGTCGTCCCCGCGATCGGCGAGCACGCGCAGCACGTCAAGTCCCGGCAGCGGCATGTGCATGTCGAGCAGCAGCACGTCCGAGGGCCACGTGACCAGGTGGGCAAGGGCTTCCAGGGCGTCGACGAAGACCACGACGTCGACGTATCCGGCCGCGAGCAGCATCCGACGGAGCAGTGCCACGCTGGTCGGATCGTCGTCGAGGACGACGACGCGAGCGCCCCGCTGCTCCTGAGCTGCTCTCACCATCTCCCCCGCTGACCATGGAGAACGGCGAGCCCAGCCACCGCATCGAGCAGCGCCTGTCCGGTGAAGGGCTTACGCAGCAACGGGATCCCGTCGACGGGCTGCTCGTCATAGCCACTGACGAGCAGCACAGCCAGCTCCGGCAGGTCCGCACACAGCTCGGCGACCAGCTCGGCGCCCCGCAGGTCCGCAAGCACCAGGTCGGTGACCAGGACGTCAGTCGTCGCGTCGACAGCCACCCTGGCCTGCGCCGCGTTCCGGCAGCTGACGACGTCATACCCGGCTCGCAGGAGCACCCG
Organism: Frankiales bacterium; assembly: GCA_025352005.1. Lineage (GTDB taxonomy): Bacteria > Actinomycetota > Actinomycetes > Mycobacteriales > SCTD01 > RYN-111. Next base: position 666 of record JANXUE010000014.1, on the reverse strand, counting down.
GTGAGCCAGACGAAGCACCGCCGGATCGTCCTCCACGAGGACAACCCGCCCGGCGCCGCCGTGCCCCGGGGTTCGAGGTGCATCGGCCTCGTGCCGGGTCGGCGCGCCGACGCTCGGGGGGAGCAGGATCGTGACGCACGTGCCCAGGTCCGGCGAGCTGTCCAGCTGCATCGAGCCGCCGGCCTGCTCCACGACAGAGGCCACCAGGGCTAGGCCGAGACCGGTCCCTGCGGTTCGGGCCTTGGTGCTGAAGAAAGGCTCGACGGCCCGGCTCAGCGCGGCCTCGTCCATGCCGGCACCGTCATCTGTCACCCGCAGCTGCACCCAGGTCTGGCCGTGAACGACGACCGTGGCGGCGGAGACGACGACACTGCCTCCTCGGGTCAGGGCATCGCGCGCGTTGACGACGAGGTTGGTCACGACCTGCTCCAGGCGGCTGCGCTCAAGGTCGACCACCGTGCTGCCCTCGTCCGCAAGCTCCATCCGCAGGACCACGGCCTCCCCGACCAGACGTCCGAGCATCCGCTCGACCTGGGCCAGCTCGGTGGCGACGTCGACGGTCTCGCCGTCGAGGTCATCTGGACGGACGAACAGCAACAGCCGGCGGGTCAGGTCGGCTGCGCGGGAGGCCGCCTGCGACACCTCACCGATGTCGTCGAGGACCGG
>JANXUE010000320.1 GCA_025352005.1 Frankiales bacterium | reverse complement strand
GGTCTCCCTCGACAGCGAGTCGGGGCTGCCGCTGGGTACCGGCCTCGCTATCGGCGCCCTCGGGCTGGTCCTGTCACTCGGGCTCACCCTGTGGTCGCGAGCGAGCGCGGACGCCACGCAGCAGATCGACCACCAGCTGCGGTTGAGCCTGGTCATCACCCTTGCCTTCTACGTCCTGCTCGGGCTGGCTCTGGGTGGGTACTGCCTGCAGCGTCGGGTGGGCCTGACATGGACCCGCGGCAGTGCCGTAGAGGCGCTGCTGTGGGGCCTTCCGCTCGGCACGGTGGGGGGCGGGCTCGCCGTACTGCTGAACTCCTCGTTGTCCGGTCACCTGGCCAGCGACCCTCGCATCGAGCTCCTGGTGGGAGGCGGTGGGTTCCTGCGGATCTCGCTCACGTTCCTTGTCACCGCGGTGCTGGCCCCGCTCGTGGAGGAGACCCTGTTCCGCGGCGTCCTGGCGGGCACCCTGATCGCCCGTGGCGCTGCGCCGGCCGTCTGGGTCAGCGCCGTCGCCTTCTCCCTCTGGCACATGAATGCCACCTCGCTTCGTTACTACGTCTTCCTGGGCCTGCTGCTCGCCACGCTGTGGCGCAAGCGTGGGTTACTGGCGTCGATGTCCGCGCACGCCGCGTTCAACGGGGTGCTCACGCTGGCGGCGATCGCCGCGACGACGGGCGGCGGCCACCTGGTGACCTATCAGGCCCTGAGCTTCCAGCTGCCGGGCGGTTGGCACCAGGCGTCGGTCTCGAAGATCCCGGGCGGCCTCACGGTCGTGGGACCCGGCGGAGCGGCCTTGGTGGCCAGCTCGCGGCCTGGAGCCGCTCCCACCCTGCAGCAGATGCAGGACACGCTGGTCCGGGCCGAGCGGGGTGGCTCGCGCCACTCCGTCGTCGCGGGCACCGAGCGCCCGCTGTCCCCACCGATCGGGTACGCCGTGACGGCGGACGTCCTGCTGTCCGGGCAGCCCGGACACGTGGTCGACATCGTTGTGGACGGCACGGAGTACGAGCTGCTCGTCGTGACCGGTGGAAGCCCCGCGGCCGAGGCCGGCTGGACGCGGATCCTGTCGACGGTCACGGGCCGATGATGAGCCTTGCGCAGGACCCGTCCCCGCACGCCGCCTCTGCGCTGACCAACACGCTGGCCACCCTGTCCCTCGCCGGCCTGATCGCTTGGCGTGGTCACCGCGCGGCCGTCGCCTGCGAACGGGACACCGGTCGGTCGCCGTACGGCTGGGAACCGGTCACCTGGTCGATCATCTGCTTCTGCGGCTTCCTGTTCGGACGGCTTCTGCTGGCCGCAGGCGCGAGCCGGGAGCGCAAGCGACCGCGGCCATTCCCGACCGGGAACTCCTGGTCCGCAGAGCCGGAGCAGCCGTGGGCTTCGCCGATGTCGGGGTACCCGCCCGTTCCGGAGCAGCCTGCCTTCGTCGCTATCCCTCCCACAGTGGTTGCCCCGGCTCCTGTCATTGGTGAGCTACCTGTCCTAACCGGCCCACCGCCCCCTGCCGCTGCCCACGGCGGAGCCCGAGTCGCGTCGGCGCTCACTATCTTGCCGAGCGGCCCGACGGCGAGGCGACGGCTCCGACGCTGAGTCGGACCGGGACTTGGCTCGGGGACGACGCCCGCCTGGAAGACGTCCCTGGAGCTCGGTTCCCGCCGAAGGGATACGGCCTCCGTCGAGGCTCGTCGTACCCGCTGTGCCGGTGAAGGTGACCTTGACCGAGAGGGGAAGGTGCTCGGCCTCGATGAAAGGGTCGAGGGTGAGGCGCGCAGCCAGGTGACACCGACCGGGCGGGGCCACGCTCGCGTACGGCGTAGTCGCCCTCCCCCGTCAGCTCGAGCCGCTGGTCAGCCGTCACGGTCCGGACGCTCCCGTTGGCGCCGAGGCCGACGCGCACGATCTCGGCATTGTTCACCGGACCAGGTACGTCGGACATCAGGAACCGGTCCGGCCGACCGCCCACGGCGGTGATCAGGCTGGCCTGCTGCACCCACGCCGCTTGGGGGCGGCAGCTCGACCGTGCCCCCGGCAGCGGGTACGGCGAGCGCGCCCACGAGGAGGGAGACCGCGAGCGTGAGCACACGTCGAGGCTACGGCGGGGGACGGTGTGGCGTGGGACTCGCAGGTCCGACGAAGGTTCACCGGGCGCCCCGGCTGGGGTAGGGCATGCTGACCGGCGCACATCGACGTGCCCGCAACCCCAGCGAAGACCTGAGCAACAAGGAGCCTGAACCGTGGACCTCGACGCCATCCGTGCCGACCTCGAGCAGATCGTGCGGGAAAGCGACGCCACCATTGCCGTGGCCGAAGCCGACGAGGCCGAGGAGGCCGAGTCGCCGATCGACCCTGACCACAACCCGGAAGACATCGCCAGCGAGACCAGCGAGGCCGACCGCGAGGAGGCCCTCGTCGAGATGGCCATCGTCCGCAAGGCCGACGCAGAGACCGCCCTGTCCCGCCTCGACAACGGCGTGTACGGCGTGTGCATCGACTGCGGTGAGAAGATCACCGAGGCGCGCCTCGAGTACCGCCCCGAGGCGGCCCGCTGCCTTGCCTGCCAGGGGAAGTTCGAGGACGCCGAAGGCTGACCTGCGGAAAGCCAGGCGTGCTTGGTCGCGCTCGCGACGAGGTGGATGCCGACAGCCTCACCGGGACTCGGCCACGACCGCGTCGACCGACGACTCGTGCAACCAGGTCAGCGAGCGCGGGTCGGCGTTCACGGTCAGCGCCCCGTCAAGGGGGGAACCGTCGACCCGGAGGACTGTGTGTCCGGCATCGCGCAGCTGGCCGGGCTCGTCGGTTGTCGTGCTCGTAGAGCGTCCAGGATGGCGACTCCGGGGTCGCTACGTGAGACGGAGCCGATCGGGCCAGGTCAGGCCAGGTCAGGTTCACACAAGGGACGGCTCTTACCCTTTCCCAGGTGAGTGTCACCCCTGCCGAGACAACCGACGTCGAGACCGGTGTTGGACTCGCGCGGGTGCACCTGCACCGTGGGGGACGGCCACTTCTCGTCCTCGGCCACGGTGCGGGTGGAGGCATCGACGCTCCCGACCTGGTGGCGTCCACCTCCGCTGCCGCGAGCCTCGGCTGGAGTGTCGCCCTCGTCGAGCAGCCCTGGCGGGTCCGGGGCCGCAGGATCGCGGAGGCCCCCAAGCGCCTGGACGCAGCGTGGCTCGATGTCCTCGCGACGCTCGACGGCACGCCGCTGGTCACCGGTGGGCGCAGTGCCGGAGCCCGGGTGGCCTGCCGCACCGCGGCGCAGGTCGGCGCCGACGCGGTCGTATGCCTCGCCTTCCCGCTGCACCCGCCGGGGCGCCCGGAGCGGTCACGGCTGCCGGAGCTGGAGGGGGTCGGCGTACCCGTGCTTGTCGTTCAGGGGAGCAGGGACCCCTTCGGCGTACCGCCCGGCGCGCACGTCATCGACGGTGCCGACCACGGCCTGAACACCCCTGGCGTCGCCGCCGCAGTGCGCGCGTTCCTCGTGGGGCTGACTCAGACGCTGACGTAGACCTCCGTGGCGACGATCCGACCGAGCGTGACGGTGACACCCTCGACGTCGAGCACCACGACGTCGTCATCAAGGCCCTTGACGGTGACCCGCTGGCCGGGGAGCAGCCTTCCCACCTCGAGCTCCACCATGTGGTCCACCTGGGTCTGCAGGTGCTCGTCGATGCGCCGGACCACGCACGGCGTACCGGTCGGGACGCTGGCGAGGGGCTGCAGCGGACCGGGGTCGACGAGGTTCGCCGAGCCGGGGATCGGGTTGCCGTGCGGGCAGGCACCGGGGTCGCCCAGGAGCGCGACGAGGTGCCTTTCGAGGTTGTCGCTGATGGCGTGCTCAAGGCGGCAGGCCTCCTCGTGCACCTGGCTCCAAGACACCTTCAAGACGTCGACGAGCAGCAGTTCGGCGAGTCGATGGCGGCGCAGCATCGCTGTCGCGTAGGCCCGGCCGGTGTCGCTCAGGTGCAGCACCCGGTCGGCGTCCAGGGTGAGGTAGCCCTCGCGCTCGAGGCGCTTGACGGTCTCGCTGACTGCCGGCGCGCTGACCCCGAGCCTCTCGACGAGGCGGGCGCGCATGGGCGGGATGCCCGACTCCTCCAGCTCCAGGATCGTCTCCAGGTACTGCTCGACCGCGGGGTGGTGGCCGGCGGACGGGCCCATGCCGTGGGAGGAGCTGTGCGAAGCACTGTGCGTCGCGCCATGGGCGAGCGAGCTGCGCTCCGTGTGCATAACTCCTGCCATGGACGCCAGCCTACGTGCCCGGGGTCGGAATGCCGCGGTCGTGCACAGGCGTTGACGTCGCTAGTGGGCACGGTGACACGACCAGCGGAACGACGCACAAGAGAGGTCCTGGCGATGAGCTCGAGCGGCTGCCTGAAGCGACCCGCGGTCGACCCGCGGACCCTGGCACCTTGGCCCGGTGCGGCAGACGTGCCCTCACTTCTCCCCTTCGAGCCGCGGGCCGTAGAGTTGGCACCTCAGGAGGAGGTGGGCACGGTCAGCAGCAACGAGGAGACCAGCGAGGCGCGTACGGCGCGCTTCGAGCGCGACGCTCTGCCCTTCCTTGACCAGCTCTACTCGGCGGCCCTGCGGATGACGCGCAACCCCGCCGACGCCGAGGACCTGGTCCAGGAGACGTTCGTCAAGGCTTTCGCGGCGTTCCACCAGTTTCAGGAGGGGACCAACCTCAAGGCCTGGCTGTACCGCATCCTCACCAACACCTTCATCAACAGCTACCGCAAGAAGCAGCGCCAGCCGTTGCAGTCTCCTACCGAACAGATCGAGGACTGGCAGCTCGCCGCCGCCGAGGCGCACACCTCGACCGGCCTTCGGAGCGCCGAGATGGAGGCGCTCGACCACCTCCCCGACTCCGACGTCAAGGACGCGCTGCAAAAGCTGCCCGAGGACTTCCGCATGGCGGTTTACCTCGCCGACGTCGAGGGCTTCTCCTACAAGGAGATCGCCGAGATCATGGGGACCCCGATCGGCACGGTCATGTCGCGCCTGCACCGCGGTCGCAGGGGTCTGCGGACCATGCTTGCTGACTACGCCGTCGAACGCGGACTGGTCAAGGCGTCCTCAGACGGAGGCGCATCATGAGCTGCGGCGAACCGCACGAAACCGACTGCAGCGAAGTCCTCGAGAAGGTCTACCTCTACCTCGACGGTGAGGACGGAGACGAGGACCACGGCCACATCCGCCTCCACCTCGACGAGTGCGCCCCCTGCCTGCGGCAGTACGGCCTCGAACAGGCCGTGAAGACGCTCGTCGCCCGCTCGTGCGCGGAGCACGCCCCCAGCGACCTGCGCGAGCGAGTCCTGCTGCGGATCCAGCAGGTGCGGATCGAGATCGACCACGTGGAGTTCCGCGCGGAGTGATGGGCGCAAGGTAGGGGCTCCCCGGACTACCCTGCGGGCATGACGTGGCTGGTGACGGGCGGGGCGGGGTACATCGGGGCACACGTGGTCCGGGCGATGCTGGACGACGGTCAGCAGGTGGTCGTCCTCGACGACCTCTCCACCGGTGCGTCGGAGCGGGTCGACCCCCGGGCCCGCTTCGTGCACGGCTCCCTGCTCCACCCAGCTGCCCTGGCCGACGCGATGGCTGGCATCTCCGGGGTCGTGCACATCGCTGCCAAGAAGCAGGTCGGGGAGTCCGTCGCGGAGCCGCTGCACTACTACCGGCAGAACCTCGACGGCCTGCTCACCTTGTTGGAGGCGTGCCGTGACGGCGGCGTCGACCGGTTCGTCTTCTCCTCCAGTGCTGCCACCTACGGTATGCCCGACGTCGAGCTCGTCACGGAGGACACCGCCACCCTGCCCCTGAGCCCCTACGGCGAGACCAAGCTCGTGGGCGAGTGGCTGCTGCACGACTGCGCCGTCGCCTTCGGGTTGCGGTTCATGTCGATGCGCTACTTCAACGTGGCCGGAGCGGCCACCCCGGAGCTCGGTGATCCGGGCATCTTCAACCTGATCCCGCTGGTGTTCCAGTCGTTGGCCAAGGGGGAGCGACCGCGGGTCAATGGCGACGAC
>JANXUE010000316.1 GCA_025352005.1 Frankiales bacterium | reverse complement strand
CTGTTCGGCGGCGACGCGGGCGGCTTCGGCGTCGGCGAGTTCCTGGGCCAGTCGGGTGGCCTCTGCCTGCGCTTCGGCTTCGGCCTGTTCGGCGGCGAAGCGGGCGGCTTCGGCGTCGGCGAGTTCCTGGGCTAGTCGGGTGGCCTCTGCCTGCGCTTCGGCTTCAGCCTGTTCGGTGGCGATGCGGGCGGCTTCGGCCTCCACCTCTGCAGCGGCCAGCTCAGCAGCAGCCGCAGCCGCGGCCTCCTCCGCGGCAACCCGGGCAGCCTCGACTGCGAAGAGTTGGTCCGCCTCGGCCTGCTCCTGTGCGCGACGGGCCTGCTCCGCCAGCTCCTCGGCTAGGCGACTTGCCTCCTCTTGCTCGGCAGCTGCTTGCTCGGCGGCGAGACGCGCGGCGGCTAGATGCGCGGCGGCTGCCCGGTCGGCCTCGACCTGAGCAGCCTCGGCGGCCGCTTCCTCGTCGCGGCGGGCGACGTCGCGACGTACCTCCTCGAGGTCGACGATCTGCGCCTGATGGTCGGAGAAGTGCGCCAGGTGGGCTGCGGTCGCGTCGGCAGCCCGAGCGGCCTCGAGGTCCGCTTGGGCTGCCGCCAGCTCCGCGGCGTCGCTGTCGCGCCGCTTGGCCTCCCGCTCAGCACGGGCAGCGGCACGGGCGTTGCGCTCGACTTCGGCGGGGGTGAGGTGCTTCGGTGGGGTGACGCGGTGGCGCGGCTTCGGAGCGGCGAACAGGGACTCGTCGGTGGTGGGCCCGAGCAGCGCGGACAGGGCGGCCGAGACCCGGTCGATCGACTGGTCGATCTCCTGCTCGGGCGTGACCAGCGCGGCGCCCATGGTGTGGTCGGCACGCAGGGCGGCGGCGATCAGGTTTGCGACGTCGGACGGGGACGGCTCCTCGGCCTGGGCGGGAATCGGGTAGCGCTCGGAAGCCTCAGGCACGCTCGCCAGGGCAGACGGCGCAAAGGCAGCAGCGACCGTCGCCCCGACCGACCCGAAGGAGCTGCTCTCGGAGCCGATGAGCGCCTCCTCGACCTCGAGCAGCCCGGACCGGACGAGGGCGTAGACGACCTGCCCCGCCTCGTGCAGCGTGAAGCCGCACTCGCGGGCGAGGTCGGCGATCGAACGGTTACCGTCGACCTTGCACAGCAGCGACCAGGCCTCGGGGTCGATGGCCATCTCGGCGTCGCTCTGGCCCGCAGCAGAAAGCACGGGTACGGCGTCGGGCCCGTGGACGGTCTCGCTGATCGCCTCCCAGGCGAGTGTCCGCTGTTGCACGTCGGCCAGAAGCGCCTCGACGGTCGTCGGCGGTGCGACATCCTCGCGGGTGCGTTCGTTGACGCGGAACTTCCAGGTGCCGGTGGGCCAACGCATCAGGTCCGAGGTCTGCTCGCGGACCTGCTCGTTGATGAAGGCCTCGACGACCGGCTGGTCGACGTAGCCGAGGTGGACGAGCAGCTCGCCGAGGCGCCAGCCCTGGAGCTCGGTCCGCTGCGCCTCCAGCGCCTCCGACAGCGCCTCCGGTCCCAACGATCCCGAGGACACCAGGCGCGCCCCGAGCTGCGGCCGCCGGCCCGGCACTTGTACGGAGTACACCTGCCCGCCGCGCAGGAAGACTTTGGCGCTCTCGTCGACACCGTCGATGACGTGCAGGCAGCCGGAGGCCACACCGTCGGCCAGCTGACGCAGCACCTCCGGGAGGGGGGTCGTGACGAGGTCTCCCTTGAGCACGCTGCCTCCCTCCGAGGTCCGGGCCGGTTCCGGGCCGGTGTAGTCCCGGTACTTCCTCTCCTCGGCAGGTAGGCCCCATTTGTTGAGCCCGTGCGACCCCGTGCGCTCGGGAATCTGACACGATGGTGGCCGCGCCTTTCCGGGCGCATGACCCGACAGTGGGAGGAACGGCCGTGACCGCCGACGGAACGCCCCAGCAGGGAACCCGGAGGATCGACCGGGTCCTGGCCGAGGACTACCTCGCCGGGATCGGCCAGGCACCGCTCGCTGACGTCCGCTCCTTGCGGGACGAGGCCGAGCAGGAGGAGGTTGACCTCTCCTACATCCGGCGACTCATCCAGGGCCGCATGGACATCGTGCGGGCCGAGCTCAACCGTCGCGAGGGCACCGGTCCGACCGGCAGCCTCGTGGAGGGCCTCGCGCAGACCCTCGCCGACGAGCCTCGCAGCCCGGCCCGCGGCCTGGGTCGCCACACGACGATCGAGCCGTCCAGGGTCGACAGCCACCGTCGCTACGTCGAGTCGCTCGTCGCCAACGTGGATCTCACCGACACCTCGGAGCGCACCTCCGACGAGCTTCACCATGCGAGGCGGGTGCTGGCGGACGAGGAGCAGGTGCTGTCGGGGAAGCGCCGCGAGGTGCAGACCGTCATGGACGCGTGCAGTGCCGAGATCACCCGCCGCTACCGGGACGGCGAGGCTGACGTCGGCTCGCTGCTCGCCGCCTCCAGCGGCCCCGACGAGGCATGAGCCTGCTCGCTGAGGTCGTCCGCTCCGGCTACGTCGAAGGCACCCATCACGGCTCCGTCGTTGCCTTACGCCCCGACGGCTCGGTCGCGCTCGCTGTCGGGGACCTGGAGCGCCCGGTCTTCCCGCGCTCGTCGAACAAGCCACTGCAAGCCGTCTCCCTGCTCGACGCCGGCTGGCAGCCCGGCTCCGAGGAGCAGCTCGCCCTGGCGACGTCCTCCCACAACGGTGAGCCCGGCCACCTCGCGGTGGTCCGCGAGATCCTGGGCGAGCTCGGGGTCGAGGCCCTGGGGACGCCGGCGATGCCGCCGCTCGACGAGCCGTCCTGGTACGCCATCGTGCGCGCCGGTGGTGCGGCGACGTCGTTGACGATGAACTGTTCCGGCAAGCACGCGGCCATGCTGCGTACCTGCGCGACCAACGGGTGGGACGTCGCGTCGTACCTGTCGGTGGACCACCCCGTGCAGCGGGCCTGCCTGCAGGGCATCGAGCGCCTCGCCGGCGAGCCCGTGCGGCACGTGGCGGTCGACGGGTGCGGCGCTCCGCAGCACGCGCTCACGCTCCCCGGCCTGGCCCGGGCCTTCACCTCCCTGGTCCTCGGCGGACCTCACGAACGGCGTACGGCGGACGCGATGCGGTCGCACCCCTGGCTCGTCGGGGGGACCGGTCGCGACGTGACCCAGCTGATGGAGGGCGTCCCCGGGCTGGTTGCCAAGGACGGCGCCGAGGGCGTCTACGCCGCAGCCCTCGCGGACGGCTCCTCCGTCGCGCTGAAGATCAATGACGGTGCGGGTCGCGCACGCACCCCGGTCCTGGTTGCCGCCCTGCGGGCCCTCGGGGTAGAGGCCGAGGTGCTCGAGCAGCTGGCCACGACGCCCGTGCTCGGCGGGGGCAAGCCGGTCGGACAGGTGCGTATCGCCGGCGCCCTCCTAGGCTGAGCGGAATACCTTCGCGGGTGTCGCCTGCCGATGGAAGGGGAAGGGGATCGGGGTGGAGACGGTCGAGACCCTCGCTGGAGGGCGCTACGTCCTGGGCCCGGTCCTGGGCCGCGGAGGGATGGCCGACGTGCGTCGCGCCACAGACACGGTGCTGCACCGGCAGGTCGCGGTCAAGATCTTTCGTGATGACCTTGACGAGGCCTCGGCGGAGCGGGCCCGCGCGGAGATGCGCACCCTGGCCTCGCTCACCCACCCTGGCCTGGTCGCCATCCACGACGCGGGCACCGGTCCGGAGGTGGACGGTTACGCGCAGCCCTACCTCGTCATGGAGCTCGTGGAGGGGCCGACGCTCGCCGCGTCCTGCCTGAACGGCTCGCTGTCCGCGGACGGGGTCCGTCAGATCGGCGTGGAACTTGCCCTCGCGCTGGCCCATGTGCACGCCCAGGGCGTCGTCCACCGTGACGTGAAGCCGGCCAATATCCTGCTCAGCCCGGTCGGCGCGAAGCTGGCCGACTTCGGGATCGCCCGGATCGTCGACGGTGCCCGCCACACCGCGACCGGCCTCACCCTGGGTACCGCGCCGTACCTCGCGCCGGAGCAGGTCACCGGCGGGCCGGTCGGACCGCCCGCGGATGTCTACGCCCTCGGCTTGGTGTTGCTCGAGTGCCTGACCGGTCGTCGCGAGTACGTCGGCACCGAAGTCGAGGCGGCCGTGGCCCGCCTGCACCGCCAGCCGGAGATCCCCAGCACCCTGCCGGCCCCGCTCCCCGGACTGTTGCGCAGCATGACGGCCCTGGACCCGGCTGCCCGGCCGACGGCTGCCCGGGTGGCCGTCACCCTCACCGGTGGCGACGCCCTCGACGAGGTCGACACGACCGTCGTCAACCTCGGACCCGGCCTCGCGACGGCCCTGCCGGTGACGACGGCCCTGCCCTCGGGGATCGTCCCAGCGACCCCCACCCGGACAGCCGCCTTCTCCCGCCCTGAGCGCGGATCGAGCCGTGATGTCGGCACCGACCGGGTGCCCAGCAGGAGCCTGCCGGTCAAGGGCCTGTTGGTCGCCGGTGCTGCCGCGATGGCGCTGCTTGTCGGCATCCTGTCGCTGGCTACGGGCGGCGCGCCGGCCCCCTCGACGCGCACGACGCCCGTCGCGACGGCGAAGCCTTCGGCGACACCGACGACCCCGGCGACGAGCTCCACGAGTGGGCAGCCGGCCGACAGGCAGACGCTCGACAAGCACCTCGCGGACCTGGACAAGGCGGTGCACCCATGAGAACCGCAGCGATGACCCGGCACAGTGTGCTGCTGGCTGTGTTCCTCGTCGGCGCGCTCGCGGGCTGCGGCAGCTCGACACCGTCGGCAAAGGACCTGAGCCCGGCCGCCGCGTCCCTGTTGCAAAAGGATGCCGCTGCCCTCGCCGCGGCCGCGCGGTCGGGAGACCGCACCGGTGCGCTCGCGGCACTTGCCGTGCTCAAGCGGGACGTTGCGGCTCAGCAGAGCACACAGGGGCTGAGCGCGGAGCGAGCTACCCGGGTGCTGTCCGCGGCCGCTGTGGTCGTCGGCGACCTCCCCGCGCCCGCGCAGACGGTGGCTCCGACGGCGCCCGTCAGCGCACCGCCGGCGAGTGGTGGGCACGGCAAGGGCGAGCACAAGAGCGAGGACCACAGCGACTGACGACATGGAGGCCCCAGCCACGCGACTTGTCCGCCCGGGGTCACCTCTCGAACACCTGTTCGCTAACGTCTCTCCTGGGGTCGAGCCCTTCGAGGTGGGAGACACCGCCATGCAGTACCGCGTCACGTTCATCGATGGCCGCACGCAGGACGTGGAGGGCGACGACGCCTCCGTCGAGACCACCGGGGCCGTCGTCATCCACCGCGACGTCCTGGTGATCGGCCGACCGCGCCGGATTGTCGCCGCCCGCTTCTCGGCCAGCCAGGGGGTGCAGTCCGTCGACGTGCTGCAAGACTGACGCCGGTGGAGCGGAGCTGGCTGACCCCCAACCTCAAGGTGCTGTCCGGCGTCTCGCTGCTGCAGGATGCCGCCAGCGAGCTCGTCTACCCGGTGCTGCCGATCTTTCTCACCGTCACGCTCGGGGCGCCGGCGGCTGTCGTCGGGGTCGTGGAGGGCGTCGCGGAGGGCGTCGCCGCGCTGACCAAGCTCCTGGCCGGGCGGCTGTCGGACCGGGTCGGGCGACGGCCCCTAATCGCCGTGGGGTACGGGCTCGCTGCGCTCGGCAAGCTGCTGGTCGCGGTGGCCTCCGTCTGGCCAGTGGTCCTGGCCGGCCGGGCCGTCGACCGGCTCGGCAAAGGCGTCCGCGGGGCTCCTCGGGACGCGTTGCTGATGGTCGACGCCGACCCTGCCGCGCGCGGTCGGGTGTTCGGTTTCCACCGGGCAGCCGACACCACGGGGGCCGTTGTCGGGCCGGCCCTGGGTCTTGGGCTCTACGAGGCGCTCGGCCACCATCTGCGGCCACTGCTGGTGATCGCCGTCGTACCGGCTGTGCTGTCCGTCCTGCTCGTCGCGGCCGTGCGGGACCCGGGTGCCGCACGCTCCCGGTCAAAGGTGAACGTTGCTTCGCCGGTGGGGCTGAGCGCGGACCTGCGCCGGCTGCTGCTGGTCCTCGGGCTGTTCAGCCTGGTCAACTTCCCGGACGCCCTGCTCCTGCTGCGCGCCCACGACCTCGGCCTGTCCACCGGCGCGGTGATCGGTGCCTACATCGTCTACAACGCGGTCTACGCCGCCGCGTCCTACCCGGCCGGTGCACTGTCGGACCGATGGCCGAGACATCGGGTGTTCGCCGCCGGCCTGGGGTTCTTCGCGGTGGGCTACCTGGGGCTGGGCCTCGCCGGGCGCCCCTGGCTGGTCTTCGTGCTCCTCCCCCTGTATGGCGGGTTCGCCGCCTGCACCGACGGCGTGGGCAAGGCATGGGTGTCCGGCCTCGCGCCCACCGACAGACAGGGCGCCGTGCAGGGGTTGTACCAGGCGCTGACGGGTGGGGCAGTCCTGGTCGCGGGCCTCTGGGCCGGCCTGTCATGGGGAGGTGACGGGCGCGTCCCCCTGCTGCTGGCCGGAACGGTCGGGCTCGTGATGGCTGTCGGGCTGCTGGTTTGCGGCGGCCGACTGGTTCCTCAACCGGCCCGGCAGACGTAGCATGGAGGGTGTCCGCCCTTCCCGGTAAGCGGACCCACGGGAGCTGTTCATGGGCACGTTCTTCGCCATCGTCCTGACGTTGCTGGCCGCGACCGGGGTGGTCATGGGCGTCGGCTGCTGGCTGCTGGTCCGCGCCGCCCACCGCGTCCGGACCCGCGTCAGCCGACGGGTGCAGACCGTCCGAGCCGGTGTCGTCCGCCCGACCGGCGTACCGGCGCCGTGGGCTGCGCAGGTGCCGCCCTTGCCGACGAGGCGGGCGTTCTTGTCGTCCGTGAGCGCCCGGCTACCCGGCCCGAAGCGCGAGGTCGCACAGGTGCGCCGAGATGTGCAGCGTGAGATGCGCGGTGCCGCTCAGGCCGTGCACCTCGGCCTCCGCGACGGACGGCCGGTCGCTCCACTGGCCCGTCTCGTGGGGCACCTGCAGCGGAGCGCGACCGAACTCGACACCGACCTCGCTGTGGTCGCCGCGGATCCCGACCGTAGCCGTCAGGCCGGCCTGGTGGCCGAGCAGCAGCCGCGGATCGACGCGCTTCTGCGCGCCTGCGAACAGGTCCGTCGTGGGGTGCTGCTGGCGGGGTCAGCGGCGTCCGGGCCGCTCCTGCCGGGAATCTTGGACGAGCTCGACGACGAGGTCATCCGACTCGGCTTGTGGGCGCAGGCCCACCGTGAGTTGAACGGCCACTGAGGGGCCGACCCCGCAGGACAGCACTGCAAGCTCAGTCCTTCAGCCGCCAAGAGGCAAAAACCCGCTTGCCGTCATGCGGGACCTGCTCGACGCCGTGGTCGTCTGAGACGGCCTCCACAATCGACATCCCGCGACCGCCCTCGGCGTCCCTTTCGATCTCGGACGACCCGCGGAGCGGCTCGAGGTGGCTGCTGTCCCCGACGTCGAGCCGCAGGGTCTGCAGGGTGTGGGAAAGGGCCATGGTGACCGGCGGCGCGCCGTGCCGGATAGCATTGGTGACTAGCTCACTGGCGACCAGCTGAGCTCCGTCCACGTATTGGGGAAGCGCCCATCGGGTCAGCGTCTCGGCCACGCCCCGGCGTGCCTCGCCCGGGGCCGTCGCGTCCGAAGGCAGCTCCTGCACGTACGTCGCGTCGGTCGCTGCGCTGTCCGCTGTGGTCACACCACTGTCGTCTCCCCGTGGCGGCTGCCCAACCTGAACTCGGGCCGGTACGTCAGGGGGTTGCTCCGTGCCGGATCTGCACTGTGGGCAGCGTCACGCAACTGTTGCTAGCAGAGTGCTTGCAACAGCTAGCACCCCGGGCTACGGTGAAGGAGTTAGCAGATCCGATGTTGACAGGAAGGCGCCGCACATGCCCGCCATCGGCCAACTCGGGGACTTCATCCGTGAGCAGCGCCAAGCCGCAAAGATCTCCCTCAGGGAGCTGGCCATGTCGGCCGGGGTCAGCAACCCCTACCTCAGCCAGATCGAGCGGGGACTGCGCAAGCCCAGCGCCGAGATCCTGCAACAGATCGCCAAGGGCCTTCGGATCTCCGCGGAGGCGCTGTACATCCAGGCTGGCATCCTGGACTACCGCGAGGCCAGCCCCGTCGTGGACGCGATCTTGGCCGACGAAACGCTGACCGAGCGGCAGCGGCAGGTGCTGCTCGAGGTCTACGAGAGCTTCCGCAAACAGACAGCAACCACTGCGACCAGTGTGGCCTCGCTCCTTGACCCGGACGGACCCGCCGACCCTCTCGTCGTCCCTAGCAAGCCCTGAACAAGCACATCCCCTCAGATCCCCATCGCCCAGGAGGCACCCCATGAGCACGCTGACCGACAAGCTCCCCACCGTCAAGCTTCCCGAGGTCAACCTCGACGAGGCCAAGAAGCCGGCGTACGCCGCTGTCGGCGTCGTCGACCTGTACGTCGAGCAGGTGAAGGAACTCCCCGCCGATGCCAAGAAGCTGCAGGCCGAGTTGACCGCCAAGTTCGAGGCCGCTCGCGAGGCTCGCAACGCACGGCTCAAGGCCGTTCCGGCGCAGCTCAAGGCGCTCCCGACGACGACCACCGAGTCGGCCAAGAAGTTGCAAGGTGACCTGACCGCCCGGATCTCCAAGGCGCAGACCGAGGCCACCGCCTACTACGGCAAGCTTGCTGCCCGTGGCGAGCGCCTCGTCGGCCAGATCCGTCGCCAGCCGGCCACCGAGGCCGCTATCGCCGAGGGCAAGGCTGCCGTCAAGAAGGCCGAGGCTGCCGCGACCTCCGCGAAGAAGGCCACCAAGTCCGCCGTGAAGGCCACCGAGGGCGCTGCCGAGAAGCTCGGCTAGTCACCAGCACCACTCGCACCACCAGCACACCGTCGCCGGCTGCCTTGGGTAGTCGGCGACGGTTGTCTGCGCACCCATGGGCACGAACAGGCACCGATACCCGAGGATGAGGACATGCACCTGCTCTACGACCCGGCCAGCCTGCTCCTCACCGTCCTCAGTTTCGGGCTGCTCGCACTGAAGATCTGGGCACTGGTCGACTGTGTCCAGCGCCCCGCGGCGGCCTTTCAGGCGCACGACAAGCTCACCAAGCGGAACTGGACCATCATCCTCGCGCTCGCCCTGGTGCTGGGGCTGCTGTTCGGTCAGGTCCTGAGCCTGTTCGCGATCATCGGCGCGGTCGCCGCGATCGTCTACCTCGTCGACGTCCGTCCGGCCGTCTCGGGCTCCTCGCGACCCTGGTAGCCGGCGCCTCCGCCGAAGGTTGCGCCCGGGAACTCGCCAACTCCCTCCCCGGCCCTCGGATCGTCGTGTGTGCGACGCCCCGGGAGTCTTGTGGCACGAGCGGGCTCAGGCACCGCGGCCGCCCCCCGCAGCTTCCTGACCCCAGTTGGGGCATCAGCCGTCACCAACCCCTCGGGCGCTCGTTGGCTCCGGTACCTGGCACGGTCGCCGCACCGTCACCCCGAAGGATCCCCACCATGACGCACATCGCCACCGTCACCGCCGAGATCGAGCTCCGGCTGGTCGTCGCCGGTGGGCCGTCGCTCCCCGTCCTCGCGGGCCTGCGCTATGACAGCAACGACCCCTGGGCGGTGCGGGTCGCCTTCCAGACCGGCGGCGAAGGTGACGGCATCGTCGAGTGGATGTTCGCCCGCCAGCTCCTGATCGACGGCGTCGCCGGCGCCTGCGGCGAGGGGGACGTCCGCGTCTGGCCTGCGCTACGCGGTGCCGAGCGCGTCGTCAACCTCGCGATGGCCTCCCCCTCCGGCGCGGCGCTGTTCGAGATCGACCGCGACGTGTTCGTCCAGTTCCTGCACCAGACCTACCTCGCGGTCCCCCTGGGCGCAGAGTCCAAGGTCGTCGACCTGGACGCCGAGCTCGCCCTGCTCCTCCAGCACTAGCCCAGCACCAGCCCCGCTGGCTCCTGCTCGGCCGGCTGCGGTCGTTCAGGACTGCATGCCTGCGGTGAGGTCGAGGTCGTCCGGGGGCTGCCCGGGTGTCTGCCAGCCGATGTAAGGCTTGCCGAACACCCCGTGGAGGGCGTTGGCCCGGTCGACCATGACCGTCCAGGCGGATAGGAAGGCCTCCCGGTCCCGGGTCCGGATCGCCCGCGTCACCGGCGCGTAGTCATCGCGCAGGTAGGCCGTCATCTCCGGCTCGTACTTCGGCCGGGACTCGGCGCTCAGCGCCAGTTGCTTGATCGCGCTCTTGTCGTAGTACGCAGCCAGGGGCCAGTTGCCCGCCAGCGCCGCGTAGTAGCAGCGGTGCAGCCGTGGGCCGACCTCCGCCATGAGCCGGTCCATGCCGGGCTGCATCCGGGCCAGCTCGTTCAGCGTCAGGTCGCGCTTGCCGTTGTTGACGACGATCTCATCGGGGTGCACCGGCCCAGCCTAGGAGTCGAGCTCGACGCCTACCACGCCGTCGACGGCCCGCAGCCGGACGGCAAGGTCCAGCAGCGAGTAGCCGCGCAGAAGCGGTGAGGACAACGTCAGGACGGTCCGGTCACTCAGGCCGCGCTCGACCCTTCGGACCGACGCAGCGGCACCCAGCACCCGCGAGGCCTGCGCAACGATGTCCGTGACATCAGCGGTGTCGGTGATTTCCAGCACCACCTCGTGCCCCCGCCGGCGCGGGAAGACATCGCGCTCGAGCAGCTTGAACCCGACGAGCGTGACCAGCCCCACCCCTACCGCAAAGGCCCCGAGGCCGGCGCGACCAAGCCCGCAGGCAACCCCCGCGCCAGCCGTGACCCACAGGCTGGCCGCCGTCGTCAGTCCGTGGACGCCGCCGCTGTCGCGCAGGATCGCGCCCGCGCCCAGAAACCCGATACCGGTAACGACCTGCGCCGCGACGCGCGTCGGGTCGCTGCCCGCGACGTCGGCGCCGACCGTCGTGAACAGCGCCGCCCCCAGCGCCACCAGCACGTGGGTTCGAAAGCCCGCCTTCTGCGCGTTGAGCTCGCGCTCGAGCCCGATCACGCCTCCCAGGGCGGCGGCGGCGAGCAGCGCCAGCAGCTGGTGCGAGGTCGTCATCACGGGGTCGTCACAGGTCTCAGTCTGGCGCGACCGAGGCCCAGGCGATGGTCACCTCGCCGTCGCGGCGCGCCCCGACCTGCGGCCAGTCCAGCTGCTCGCACATCGCCCGCCAGCGCTGCCGGCTCCCGAACGCCTGGTACGCCGCGGCGCGGTCCCACGCCGCGTCGAGTTCGGTGAGCAGCGCATGTACGGCGCTCCCCGGCACGTTGTGGTGGATGAGTGCCTTCGGCAGCCGCTCGGCCAGGTCGCCCGGCCGGCCGAGGGTGTGGTCAAAGGTGCGGTGGGAACTACGGTCGAAAGTACGAAGGTGCGCCGCGAGCGTCAGCGTTTGCGGTCCCTGCTTGGTCAACGTCACCCACGTAGCGCGGCGGCCGAGCTCGTCGCAGGTGCCCTCGAGGAGCAGGCCGTCGTCCTGGAGGCCCGCCACGATCGTGGTCCAGGCCTCGCGGGCGGCGCTCTCGTCGTACTGCCTGAGGACGTTGAGGGCGCGCACAACCAGCGGCCGCAGGCCGGCGAGCTCGAAGCCGCCGTGCTGGAACACCAGCCCGTCCCTGGTCGCGGGCTGGGCGGCCGCGACCCGCTCCGGGTCGATCTCGAGGCCGACGACCTGCACCTCGGGGCGTACCTCGGACAGCCGCCGGTGCAGCTCGACTGCGGTGACAGGCGTCGCGCCGTAGCCAAGGTCGATGACCAACGGCGTCGCAGCGGTGCGCAGCAGGTCGGCATGGACCTCGGCGAGGTGCCGGTCGACGCGCCGCAGCCGGTTCGGGTTCGTCGTGCCTCTGGTCGGGAGGCCGAGCGCTCGGGCGCGCCCCGCGGCGTACCTCTTGGGCTGGGGCATTTGGCTATCCTCGCGGCAGGAAAGGGAGGTCGCCGTGAGCGACTGGGAGACGGGTCGGTAGGAAGTTTTCAGCAACGGGGTCCTCGCGATCGCGGTGACGCTGCTGGTGCTGGACAGCTGGCTTCCGGACGAGCTCGAGCCCGGGCACCTGGGGGCGGCGCTGCGCGATCTGGGCGGCTCGTACGCCGCGTACGCACTGTCGTTCCTGGTGATCGGGATCATGTGGGCGAACCACCCCGCCCGCGGCCGGTGCTGGTCTCCTGACCCTCAGCTCCGGCGGTGGACCTTGCCCACGGAGGCCTGCTGCTGCGGCGTGAGCTGGACCAGGTCGATGTTGACGTGCGCCGGCCGGGAGGCGACCCACACGATCGCGTCGGCCACATCCTCGGCGACCAGGGCTGTGACGCCGGCGTAGACCGCGGCGGTCCGCTCGGCGTCGCCCGCGAAGCGGGTCAGGGAGAACTCGGGGGTGTTGACCATCCCGGGCGCCACCTCGCTCACCCGCAGGCCGTGCTCGACCTCCTCCAGCCGCAGGATCTCCCGCAACGCCGCCACCGCGTGCTTGGAGGCGACGTAGCTCCCGCCGCCCTCGTACACCCAGCGTCCGGCCGTCGAGCCCGTCATGATCACATGCCCCTTGGCCGCGCGGAGCGCGGGCAGCAGTGCCTGCACCGTGCGGACGAGGCCGAGCACGTTGACGTCGTACGTCCGTGCCCAGGTCTCGACGTCGGCGTGGGCGAGAGGATCGGCGTCGAAGGCCCCGCCCGCGTTGGCGACGAGCAGGTCGCAGGAGGAGACGGCCGCGGCGAGCGCGGCCACCGACTCGGCGGACGTGACGTCCAGAGCCAGGGCCCGTACGCCGGGCAGCTGCTCGATCAGGTCGACGCGACGAGCGGCGCCGATCACGTCCCAGCCTTGCTGGGCGAGAAGAACGGCGGTGGCGGCCCCGATCCCGCTGGAGGCTCCGGTCACGACAGCGGTGCGGCTCATGCGCCCCAGGCTAGGGCGCGCGACGGACCTGCTGCGGGCGGGACCTGTGCCGGCCTGGAACAAGGCGGTCCGCAACAGCGCTGTAGGACCAGCAGATGCTGGGTAGTGCCGGATCGGGCAGAATGAGCGCGTCGACAAGGCGCGGAGGAGGTGGGGATGGCACTGTCGGTCACGCATGGTCGTGTTCACAGCGTCCACCCGCGGCGCGCTGCCGTGCTCAGCGTGCACACCTCCCCGTTGGAGCAGCCCGGGACGGGCGACGCGGGCGGCATGAACGTCTACGTCGTCGAGACCTCCAAGCGCCTGGCTGACCTCGGCGTCGAGGTCGAGATCTTCACCCGCGCCACCTCCTCCGACCTTCCCCCCGTCTGCGAGCTGGCCCCGGGCGTCACCGTGCGCCACCTCACGGCCGGCCCCTTCGAGGGCTTGAAGAAGGAAGACCTGCCCAGCCAGTTGTGCGCGCTCACCAGCGGCCTGCTGCGGGTCGAGGCGCAGCACGAGCCCGGCTACTTCGACGTCGTCCACTCGCACTACTGGCTGTCGGGACAGGTCGGCTGGCTCGCGACCGAACGCTGGGGCGTGCCGCTCGTCCACACGGCGCACACCCTTGCGAAGGTCAAGAACCTGAGCCTGGCCGACGGCGACGCCCCCGAGCCGCTGCGCCGGGTCGTCGGCGAGGAGCAGGTCATCGCCGCGGCGGACCGGCTGGTCGCGAACACCGCCCAAGAGGCGTGTGACCTCGTTGGCCTGTACGACGCCGACGCCGGCCGGGTCGTGACCGTTGCCCCCGGAGTGGACCTCGAGCACTTCCGGCCGGGCGAGGCCTCCGGTGCCCGCACCCGTCTTGGAGTGCCGCCCGATGCTGTCCTGCTGCTGTTCGTCGGGCGCCTCCAGCCGCTGAAGGCGCCCGACGTGCTGCTCCTCGCAGCGCAGCAGCTGCTCCGGAACGACCCCTCCCTGGCGGGCCGCCTGCAGGTCGCGGTGGTGGGAGGGCCCAGTGGGTCCGGTTTCGATGAACCCACCTATCTGCACGACCTTGCCGCTCAGCTGGACGTCCCCGTCCGCTTCGAGCCCCCGGCAGGACCGGACCGCCTTCGCGACTGGTATGTCGCGGCGGACCTGGTTGCCGTCCCGTCCCACAACGAGTCCTTCGGCCTGGTCGCCCTGGAGGCGCAGGCCTGCGGCACCCCTGTGGTCGCCACCCGGGTCGGCGGGCTGCTCACCACCGTCCACGACGGGGTGAGCGGTCTGTTGGTCGACGGCCACAGCTCCGACGCCTGGGCTGCAGCCCTGGCCCGCGGGCTGAAGCAGCGCGGGCTGCTCTCGCTCGGAGCCGTCGAGCATGCTGCCGGGTACTCGTGGGGGCGGACGGCCCGCGGGCTGCTGACGGCGTACCGGGATGTGCTCGTGCCGTCGGGGCTGGCCGCGGGTGTGGGCGCATGAGTGCCGCGGACATCATCCGCGGCGCGTTGAAGGAGGCGGAGCTCGACTTCGCCGAGCCGCAGCCTGACCAGTTCTTCGTCAAGCTCCCCGGCACCCACCGGCTGTTCACGAACGCCTGGCTCATCGTTGGTCAGCACGGGCTGCTCGTCGAGGCCTTCGTCTGCCGCAAGCCCGATGAGAGGCACGAGGACTTCTACGCCTTCCTGCTGCGGCGCAACGCCAAGACCTACGCGGTGTCGTTCGCCCTCGACAAGGCCGGCGACGTCTACCTCGTGGGACGCCTCCCGCTCGGCGGGATCACCCCCGAGGAGGTCGACCGGATCCTCGGGTCGGTCCTGCAGTACTCCGACGAGAGCTTCGACCTGCTGCTCGAGATCGGCTTCGCCAGCTCGATCAAGCGTGAGTGGGCGTGGCGCGAGAAGCGCGGGGAGTCCACCGCCAACCTGCAGGCCTTCGCCCGGTTTGCCGCACCTGAGTGAGCGTCTGGGATGTGGACGGGGCCCTGCTCGGGGCCTTGACGGACCTCGGCGTGGAGCTAGAACGCGTCGGGGTGGGTGCCTATCTGGTCACCTTGCGGGGCGCTCGCCGTCCCGTGAGCCCGGTGTGGCTGATCGCGGGAGAGCAGGCGGTCACGGTCGAGGCCTTCGTCGTACACCTGCTCGAGGACTCGTCGGTAGCGGCAGTGCACCGCCATGTCCTGCGGCGCAACAACGCGCTGCGCGGTGTCCACTACGGCACCGACGAGGTGGGCGACCTATTCCTGACGGGGTCCCTGTCACTGGCTGACGTGACGCCCGTCGGCGTCGACCGGCTCCTCGGCGAGCTCTGGCAGCTGCTCGAGGACGACTACCCGACGGTCCTCTCGCTGGCCTACGGCGACCGGCTCGCCCTCGACCCGGCCTTGTCCGCGAAGGTGCGCGCCGACGGTGCCGGCCGCCGCCCAGCCGGTACGCCAGACTGGGCCCCCCACCGCGACGCCCGCCGCTGACCCAGCCCGCCTGGGGTCGGACACCTTGGTGACAAGGGCGCGCCGGAGGCTGGCAGACTCTGCTCATGGCGACCCTGGTCCTGCTCCGTCACGGCGAGAGTGAGTGGAACAGCAAGAACCTGTTCACCGGTTGGGTCGACGTCGACCTGACCGACGTCGGTCAGGCGCAGGCGCGCGCGGGCGGGGGGATGCTCGCCGCGGCGGGCCTGCTGCCGACCGTTGTGCACACGTCGCTGCAGAAGCGGGCGATCCGTACGTCCACCCTTGCCCTCGAGGCGTGCGACCGCAGCTGGGTGCCGGTCCGGCGCTCGTGGCGCCTGAACGAGCGGCACTACGGGGCGCTCCAGGGCAAGGACAAGAAGCAGACCCTCGAGGAGTACGGCGAGGCGAAGTTCATGCAGTGGCGCCGTTCCTACGACGTGCCGCCGCCGCCGATCGAGGCCGGCTCGCAGTGGGACAACGCCCTGGACGCGCGCTACGCCGACCTCGCTCCTGGGCTGGTGCCGGCCACCGAGTGCCTCGCCGACGTCGTCGCCCGGATGCTCCCCTACTGGTACGACGCGATCGTGCCCGACCTCCGGGTCGGCCGGACCGTGCTGGTCGCCGCCCACGGCAACTCGCTGCGGGCTCTCGTGATGCACCTGGATGGCCTGTCCCGCGAGCAGGTCGTCGGCCTCAACATCCCGACCGGCCAGCCCCTGAGGTATGACCTCGACGAGGACCTGCGTCCGTTGGTGACCGGTGGGACCTACCTCGACCCGGTGGCCGCCGCCGAAGCGGCTGCCGCTGTCGCCAACCAGGGACGCTAGCCCGCGCCGACGCGCCTGGGGTCAGTGGGCGGAGGCCAGATCGACGACCGCTGGCACCCGCAGGGACAGCCGCTCGACCCGGCCGGAGGCGTCCCAGCGGACGAAGCCGCCTGGGCTGAGGTCGGTGCTGGCGTAGACCGTGTCGCCGCTCCAGGCGACGTGGCAGGCCAGCAGCGTGCAGCCGCCGTCGACGACGGTGGACCACGGCTCGCCACCTTTCGAGCCGACGTCGAGGTGGCCGCGGAGCAGGACGGCCTGGCCGTCCGGCCCATCCATGGTGGCACCGGCTGACGCGGACCGGGCGGCCAGCGCGACGGAGCGGCCGTCAGGGGACAGCGCCCCGTCGAGGACGACGAGTCCTGCGTCGAGCGGCGCCGACGCAGGGTCGGACATCCCGAGCCGGACGTCCCACACCTGCACGGTGCACCCGTCGAGGCAGTTTCCCGTCACGACCAGCAGCCGTGGCCCTACGACGTCGAGGACCTGCACCGGCCCGCCCCACCGGCGCAGCACCTGACCGGAGTCCGACCGCAAGGTGGGCGTCGTACCGCCTGGGTTCACGACCTCGTCGTCCAGAACGCCGCCCGGGGTGACCAGGAGCAGGTCGTGCTCGGACCGGGCCGACCGCGACTCGATGTGGCGACCCGACCCGTCGTAGGCCTCGAGGGAGCGGACGGCAGCGCCGCGCACCAGCCAGATCCGGTCGCCGCGGCTGTCGGGTGCGAGCTGGTCGGCGGGTCCGAGCCGCCGTAGCTGGGTCGAGCCGTCAGGCAGCAGGAACGCCCACCCGCCGAAGGCAAGGTTAGGCGGCCGTGTGAGGACGACCGTCGCGTGCGCGAGCCGGAGCAGCCGAGCTGGGTCCTGCCCGGCGGGCAGCTGCACGGGGTCGACGGCGCCGTCCGCCCGCAGCCGCTCCAGGCCCGCCGCCGCCACGACCAGCGTCGGCGCCGAAGGCTGATCCTGTACGACGGTCAGCACCCCGAGGCCCAGCACGCCGGCTGCCGCGCAGGCGATCAGACGGATGGGCAGCGGCAACCCCCGCACGGCCCCGGCCCCCCCGGACCACCTGGAGGTCCACGCCGGGCGGGGCAGCGGGAAGCGGGCGTCCTCGGTGCCGAGGACGTCGCTCACCCCGCCGGACCTGAAGACAACTCCGAACCGGAGCCAGGCTGGGCTGCAGCGGTCGCCGGGTGCAGCGGCAGCCCGGTCCGGGCCGAACAGAGTCGGAGCAGCTCGTCGTAGGCCGGCAGCCCGATCAGGGCGGTCAGCTCCGGCCCGTAGGACACGACGACCGGGTCGGCGCCGACGTGCGCGTCCGGTGAGCTGGTGCACCACCAGTGCAGGTCCTCACCGCCGACCCCCCACCCTCGGCGATCGAACTCGCCGAGGGTCGTCAGGGTCACGGAGCTCTCGTCGGGGCGTTCGATGACCTCCTGCGAGCGCCGGACCGGCAGCTGCCAGCACACGTCGGGCTTGGTGTCGAGCGGGTGCAGGTCGATCCGCAGCGCCAGGGCGTGCAGGGAGCAACCCTCCCCGCCGGCGAAGCCGGGACGGTTGAGGAAGATGCAGGCACCGTCGACGACCCGGGTCTTGCGGGCCGGTTCGTCGTCGAGCTCGTCGTCGACGGAGAACCCGTCCGTCCGCCCCGTCTCGGCGTACTGCCAGGTCTTCTTCTTGAGCTGTGCGGCGAAGGAGGCGACGCGGGCCTCGTCCTCGGCATCGCCGTAGAACGCGCCGTGGCTGCAGCAGCCGTCGTCGGCACGGTCCTCGATGACGCCGTAGCAGCCGGCGCCGTAGATGCAGGTCCACGACGACAGGAGCCACGTCAGGTCGGCCCGGATGACCTGGGACGGGTCGGCCGGGTCGACGAACTCGACATGGTCGCGCGGGAAGTCCGGCTGCACCTCGCGAAGGCGGGGAAGGCCGAGGTCAGTGGGGAGTCCGGGTCCTGATGCCACCCGGCGAGCCTAATAGGGGGTGGCCGGATCCCCACGTCTTCTCGCTGGGATTGGACGTACCCTCGCCGGGAGATGACGGAGCAGCCTGGCACCCGTGCGGTGCACGTGCCGACGGCTCAGGTTGCGCTGTCCACCGCGTCGACCTACCCCGAGTCGACGGCCAACGCCTTCGAGATTGCCGCCCGGCTCGGCTATGACGGCGTCGAGGTGATGGTCTGGACGGACCCGGTCAGCCAGGATGTCGACGCCCTCGAGCGGCTCTCGGACTACCACCGGATGCCGATCCTCGCGATCCACGCACCCTGCCTGATCATCACGCAGCGGGTGTGGGGCACCGACCCGTGGGTCAAGCTCGTCAAGGCGAAAGAGGCGGCCGAGCGACTCGGGGCGTCGACCGTCGTGGTGCACCCGCCGTTTCGCTGGCAACGCGACTACGTGCGGCAGTTCGTCGGCGGGATCCAGCAGATGGAGTCCGAGACGCCGGTGCGGTTCGCCGTGGAGAACATGTTCCCGCTGCGGGCCCGGGGCCGAGAGGTGTCGCCCTACGGCATGGACTGGAACCCCATCGACGAAGGCTTCCTTGACTTCACCCTCGACCTGTCCCACACGGCCGTGTCGCAGTCCGACGCGATGGCCATGCGCCGCTCGATGGGCGAACGCCTGACCCACGTGCATATCGCGGACGGGACCGGAACCGCTCGCGACGAGCACCTCGTGCCCGGTCGCGGCGACCAGCCGTGCGCGGAGCTGCTGGAGGACCTGGCGAGTGCCGACTTTGACGGGATCGTCGTCGTGGAGATCAACACCCGTGCCTGCGACGACCGTGACGCCCGCGAGGCCGACCTTGCCGAGGCGCTCGCCTTCACCCGTCTCAACCTGGCCGCCCCCGCCGACGCCTGGCCCACCTGAAGGACCCGGACCCTCCACGCCCGCTGACATGAGGAGCTGACCGCATGGACGTCCTGCGCACCCCCGACTCGGCCTTCGACGCCGTCCCCGACTTTGCGTGGAAGCCGCGCTACGCCGTGACCTCGGACGGGCTGCGGATGGCCTACCTCGACGAGGGTGCCGGGCCGGTGGTGCTGCTGCTGCACGGCGAGCCGTCCTGGTCGTTCCTCTACCGCACGATGATCCCCGGACTGCTGGCTGCCGGCTGCCGCGTGGTCGCCCCGGACCTGATCGGCTTCGGGCGTTCCGACAAGCCCGCTGCCCTGGAGGACTACACCTACGCCGGCCATGTCGAGCAGCTGCGGTCGGTGCTGTTCGACGGGCTCGACCTCGACGACATCACCCTTGTCTGCCAGGACTGGGGCGGGCTGCTCGGGATCCGCCTGGCCGCCGAGCACCCGGGGCGCTTCGCGCGGATCTGCGCCGCCAACACCGGACTGCCCGATGGTCGGCACAAGCTCCCGGAGGCCTGGTGGACGTTCCGGAACTTCGTGGCGCGCACCCCTGACCTGCCCATCGGGTTTCTCGTCAGCGCGGCGGTCGTGACGCCGATGCTGCCGGAGGTCGTTGCGGCGTACGACGCC
This sequence comes from Frankiales bacterium, assembly GCA_025352005.1. Lineage (GTDB taxonomy): Bacteria > Actinomycetota > Actinomycetes > Mycobacteriales > SCTD01 > RYN-111. The sequence goes on along the minus strand of JANXUE010000316.1, from coordinate 1,391 downwards.
CCGTTCCCGACCGCGGCGTACAAGCTGGGGGCGCTGGCCTTCCCGGACCTGATCCCGCAGGACGCCGACAACCCGGCCACCCCGGCGAACCAAGCCGCGTGGGAGGTGATGCGGGCGTGGGACAAGCCGTTCCTGTGCGCGTTCTCCGACTCCGACCCGATCACCGGAGGCGGCGAGCGGATGTTGATCGCCAAGATCCCTGGCGCCGCAGGCCAGCCGCACACGACCATCACCGGTGGTGGGCACTTCCTCCAGGAGGACCGCGGCCCCGAGTTCACCGCCGTCATCCTGTCGTGGCTGCGCTCCCTCGAAGCCCTCCCCTGACCCCCTGCGTCCTAGCCCCCAGGCTGACCAAGGGGGCACTTTCCTAGGACGCAGGCTCGCCAGGGTTAGCCTCGTCAGCGTGCTTCGACAAGTCATCCTGGCCGCGTCCCGCAGTGCCCGAACCCGCACGCTGGTGGAGAAGGCCCCCCTGAGCCGGCAGGTCGTGCACCGCTTCGTGCCGGGCGCCTCCGCCGAAGAGGCGGTTCGGGCCACGACGACGCTGATCAGCAGCGGGCGGGCCGTCACCCTGGACCACCTCGGCGAGGACACCCTCGACGCCGCCCAGGCCGCCGCGACCGTCAAGGCCTACCTCGAGGTGCTCCAGCGGCTGAGCGACGCCGGCCTCACCGAGCAGGCCCGCGCCGAGGTCAGTGTGAAGCTCAGCGCCGTCGGCCAGGCCGTCGATGAGGAGCTCGCCCTCGCCAACGCGACCCTCATCTGCGAGGCGGCGCGGGACGCCGGTACGACGGTCACCCTCGACATGGAGGACCACACCACGACGGACTCCACCCTGGGGGTTCTGCGCGAGCTCAGGAAGGACTTCCCCCAGACGGGAGCCGTCCTGCAGAGCTACCTGCACCGCACCGAGGCCGACTGCCGGGACCTCGCCACGGCCGGTTCACGGGTACGCCTGTGCAAGGGCGCCTACAAGGAGCCGGCCAGCGTCGCGTTCCAGGATGTCGCTGACGTCGACAAGAGCTACGTCCGCTGCCTGAAGGTCCTGATGGCCGGTGCGGGCTACCCGATGGTCGCGAGCCACGACCCGCGGCTGATCGCCATCGCGGGTGACCTGGCGAAGAACCGCGCCAAGGGCACCTACGAGTACCAGATGCTCTACGGCATCCGTCCCCAGGAGCAGCTCAAGCTCGCCGAGCGCGGGGAGACCATGCGGGTCTACCTGCCCTACGGCGACGAGTGGTACGGATATTTCATGCGCCGCCTCGCCGAACGCCCCGCCAACGTCGCCTTCTTCCTACGCGCCTTGGCGACCCGCTCATGAGCCACACGTTCGCCCTGATCGGCGTCGGCAAGCTCGGCGAGGCTCTGCTGTCGGGGCTGCTCCGGTC
>JANXUE010000266.1 GCA_025352005.1 Frankiales bacterium | reverse complement strand
AGCAGTAGTCAACGTCATCAGCTCTCAAATTCCAGACTCGCCCTACTCAGAAGAGATCTACAGCAGGTGTCTCACGGAAGCCTGACAGAGAGGGGGCGGCCGAGGTCGGGCCCACGCTCGGCGAGCAGATCGACCCGGTCTGTCAGAGCCTCCTGCTGTTCCGATGACAGGGTTCGCCACCAGTCGAGGAACTGATCGGTGACCTCCACGTCCCACACCAACCCATGATGAGCCCACTCTCATTATGAGTCAACACTCATGTATCTGCACTTGGCGGCTACGAAACCCTGAGGCCGCGACCGACGAACAAACTCGGCTTGCAGCTGGTCGTCTCGCGCTGGAGGGCGAGACGTCGCAGGCTCGGGCTAGGCGAACCCGTGTCAGCCGATGGCCATCCCGGCGAGGTAGGCGGCGACGCTGTGGGCGGCATGCCGGTCGAGGTTGGCCCGTGCCATGTCGTAGCGCATCGTGGTGCGGGCGTCTGCGTGCCGCATCGCGTACTGCATGTCGCGCAGCGGGACACCACTGATCAGGCCGGCGGTGCAGAACGTTCGGCGTAGCGAGTGCGGGCTGGCGGGGCTACTGACGCCGGCTGCGTGCACGACTCGGGCGAGCAACCGGGCTGCTGATCCGCGGCTCATAGTGCCGCCTGTTCGGGACAGCAGGATCGGGCCGCTTGTCCGGCCGTCGGTGGCGCCTTTGACGGCCCGCAGCACCGGGATGGGAAGCGGGATCTCCGCTGGCTTGCTGCCTTTCCCGACCACCCGCAGCAGTTCGTAGCCGCCGGCGTAGCGAAGGTCGCTGATCTGCGCGCTGCAGGCCTCGCTGACCCGCAGGCCGAGCATGCCGAGCAGCGCGACCATGGCGTGCGCGGTGTCGCTGTGCTGGCGGGCGGCGGTGAGACGGCGGCGAACTCCAGCGGGTGCAGCACCGTGCGGCGCTGTCCTTCCCAGGCCACTCGGGGACGACCCACCGCCAGGGTCGGGTTAGTCGGGACCACCCCGTCGATGACGGCGTACTTAAACATCCCAGCGACCGTCGACAGTCGCCGGCTGATCGTGGCAGTGGCGTAGCCGCGCCGCTCCAGGTCACGCAGGTACAGCTCGACGTGCGGACGCATGACCTGCAACGGCTGCAGGTCATGCTCCACACACCAGCTCCAGAAGCACCGCAGATCCAGCCGGTAGGCGCTCACCGTCGGCTCGCGATAGCGGGCCAGAAACGCCGCCATCGCGAACGGCGTCACATCATCGGGCACCGCGGGCAAATTGATCGTCATAATGCATCCCCTCGTCGTCACTCGGGGGCGATCCAGGACGAGCCGCCCCAGGCAAGGCCGAGGTCGAGGGTGCACTCGGGCCGACCGTGACGCTGCTCGGCGCTGCGCGATCGGAGCTCGTGAGCACGATCGAGGGAACGGCGATTGCAGCGACGACGCTCAGCGTCGTCAGGAGCCAGCGCTGCCGACGGCTGCGGCGGGCGCGGGCGATGCGGCCGGGCCAGTCCTCACCATGCAGAGCCTGGTCGGCGATCTTCTCCAACTCGTCTCTCACGTGCCCACCTCGTTCGTGAGTTCTTCTGACCTTCGCAGCACGGCTAGGGCACGCGAGGTGGTGCTTCGTACCGTGCCCACCGGGATCCGGAGTAACGCCGCCACATCGGCTTGGGGGAGGTCCTCGTAGAACCGGAGGATCACCACTGCCCTCTGCCTCGCTGTGAGCGTGCGCAGGGCTATGGTCAACTCGACGCGACTGTCGGCGTCGACCGCGTGCGCTACCCGCTCCGGGAGGTTGTCGTGCGGGATCTCCCCCCGCCACTTTCGCCGCCACCACGAGGTTGCGGTGCGGACCATCACTTCCCGGCCGTGAGCGTCAGGGTTGATCCCCTTCTCGAACCGAGACCTCGCAAGACATGCGTGCTGCACCAGATCCTCGGCAAGACTCTGGTCACCGGTCAGCAGGTAGGCACTCCGCATCAACCGTGTGGCAGCGGCAGCCACCCATCCCTCAAAAACTCGACACGCCCACACTCTCCTTGAGGGGCTGGCCTGCCCGCTGCTATCCCGGGTCACCGAAGTTCGTCGAGGCGAGAGAGTTGCTCAACCAAGACCTCTCGCCCACAGCGAAGAACGCCTGCTCCCTGCTGAGTAGCGTTCGAGAAGCTGCCTCACGCTCCGGTCGCACAATGGTCCTGCGGATTGAGCCGCGATGCTGGCAGGATCGTGGCGTGCCGTCACCCCTCCTGCAGAGCCTGCTTACTGCCCTTGACCACAGCCCTGACGACGTGGTCCTACGCCTGCACGTGGCGCAGTTGCTCTTGGAGGACGGAGCGGCGCCGGACGCGGTGGCACAGTGCGCTGAGGTGCTCCGTCGCGAGCCGGGTCACGCGGGCGCACTCACCCTGCTGGCTCGGCTGTCGAGTTCGAACGAGCCCCAGCCTGCTCTCGAGAGTCCTCCAGGCGGCTACGACTGGGAAGCTGCCGAGGGTCAGGTGGGGGACATCGTCGCTCCTGCGTTCACTGACGGCGCCATCGATCCGGACGAACCTGATGTGGTCACCTCCAACGTGACACTGGCTGATGTGGCTGGCCTGCGTCAGGTCAAAGAGCGGGTCGAGCTGGCTTTCCTCACCCCGATGCGCAACCCCGAGATAGGCCGTCTCTACGCCGGGGCGGCCGGAGGTGGGTTGTTGCTCTACGGCCCTCCCGGCTGCGGGAAGACGTTTCTGGCCCGGGCGCTGGCTGGGGGAGCTCGGAGCACGCTTCTACTCGGTGAGCCTGGCCGACATCCTCGACATGTGGATCGGCAACAGTGAGCGCAACGTCGCAGCCCTGTTTGACGTGGCCCGCCGTAACGCCCCGTGCGTGCTGTTCCTCGACGAGATCGATGCCCTAGGCCAGAAGCGCTCGAATCTGACCAGCAATGCCATGCGCGGCACGGTGAACCAGCTACTCACGGAGCTCGACTCCGTCGGCAAGAGCAACGACGGTGTTTTCGTCCTCGCCGCTACGAACCACCCCTGGGACGTGGATGCTGCCCTCAAGCGGCCCGGTCGACTCGACCGAGCGGTTCTGGTGACACCTCCCGACGAGCCGGCACGCGAGGAGGTCCTCCGGACCCACCTATCGAGCATGCCCGTCGCGGGCGTCGACACCAAGACCCTGGCGAGGAAGACCGCTGGGTGGTCGGGCGCTGATCTCGCAGGATTGTGCAAGCGGGCAGGGCAGCGCGCTCTAGCGGACTCGGTCCGGGCGGGCACCGCGCGACCCATCTCGCAGCAGGATCTGGAGGGTGAGCTCAAGGGGATGGCGTCCTCGCTACCTCCCTGGTACGAGATAGCCCGAAACGTCGTCCAGTTTGCCAATGCCAGTGGGGAGTACGACGAGTTGGCGCAGCATCTGCGCACAGTGAAGACGCGATGAGCGACGTCGAGCGGGCGAGCACTCTGATTGACGTGCGCCGGTACGACGAGGCGATCGGCCTCCTGACCCGGCATCTGGGCCAGGAGCCTGGGGACTGGCGAGCACTCTGCCTACTGGGTCAGGCGCAAGTGGCGATGGATCGAGACGCAGAGGCGCTCGTGGCGGCGCAACGGGCTGCGGCGCTTGCTCCGAACCAGGAGTGGCCCTTTCGGCTGCAAGCGCTCGCGCTGCTCGGGCTCGGGAAGGCGCGTCAGGCCGTTCCTCTGGCTGAGCGGTCGGTCGCGTACGGACTTGGTCTGTGGCAACCGCTCCACACATTGACGGGCGCCTACCTCGCAGCTGGCATGAAGGGGAAGGCACGGGGCACCTCCGCGCAGCTGCTCGCGGTGGCACCGAACGAGGCCCTTGCTGTGCTTCGAGCGGCCGAAGTGTGCAGGGCTGTCATGGACACAGCGCGCGCACGGGCTCTGACGGACCGTGCGTTGGCGCTGGACCCGACCAGTGCGGTGGTCCACAACGACCGCGCGGTAGCGCTACTTCAAACCCGCCGGCACACCGAGGCGCTGCAGGGCTTCTCCACTGCGGCGTCGTTGGATCCGAGAATGTCTGTCGCCCCGAGAAACTTCAAGGCCGTCATCCACCACACTCTCAACCGGGCGACGTGGATCGCCTGGGTGTTCGCGTACGTCATCGGGCGCGGGGTCGCGGACGCCGTCGACCAGACT
>JANXUE010000264.1 GCA_025352005.1 Frankiales bacterium | reverse complement strand
CGCTCGGTCTCGTCGAGGACACGGTCCTGCTCGCCGTCCCCTACGACCTGGTCAAGGACGTCATGGAGAACCGCCTGCGCCCCGTGCTGACCAGCGCGCTGTCCGCGGCGTACGGACGGGAGATGCGGATCGCGGTCAGCGTGCACCCCGTCGAGTCCGCGGAGGCGACCTACCAGGAGGTGCCCGGCTACCAGGAAGCGCCTTACCCGCGGGAAGCGTTCGAGGGTGGGCACGACGTGCGGGCGCTGCCCGGAACGGGGCGGGACCGCTCACCGGCCGCGGGCAACCTGGTCGATCTGCACGACTTCAGCGCCCGCACCCACCGCAACCGTGACGTGGAGCCGGCCCGGCTCAACCCGCGGTACACCTTCGAGACCTTCGTCATCGGATCGTCCAACCGCTTCGCCCATGCTGCGGCGGTCGCCGTCGCCGAAGCGCCCGCTAAGGCGTACAACCCGCTGTTCGTCTACGGCGAGAGCGGGCTGGGCAAAACCCACCTGCTGCACGCCATCGGGCACTACGCGCAGCACCTGTTCACCGGCGCCCGGGTGCGGTACGTGAGCTCGGAGGAGTTCACGAACGACTTCATCAACAGCCTGCGCGATGACAAGCAGCACGCTTTCCAGCGGCGCTACCGCGACGTCGACGTCCTGCTCGTCGACGACATCCAGTTCCTGGAGAACAAGGAACGCACGCAGGAGGAGTTCTTCCACACGTTCAACACCCTCCACAACGCCAACAAGCAGATCGTGATCACCTCCGACCGGCCGCCGCAGCAGCTGTCCACGTTGGAGGACCGGCTCCGCACCCGCTTCCAGTGGGGTCTGATCACCGACGTCCAGCCCCCCGACATCGAGACGCGGATCGCGATCTTGCGCAAGAAGGCCGCCAGCGACCGACTCACGGCCCCGCCGGACGTGCTGGAGTTCATTGCGAGCAAGATCGCCACCAACATCCGCGAGCTCGAAGGCGCTCTGATCCGGGTGACCGCGTTCGCCTCGCTCAACCGGCAGCCGGTCGACCTCTCGCTGGCCGAGATCGTGCTGAAGGACCTGATCCCGGCCGAGGGCGGCCCGGAGATCACCGGCGCCACGATCATGGCCGCGACAGCTGAGTATTTCGGGCTCACGATGGAGGACCTCTGCGGATCCTCCCGCAGTCGAGTGTTGGTCACCGGGCGACAGATCGCGATGTACCTGTGCCGGGAGCTCACCGAGCTCTCGCTGCCCAAGATCGGGCAGATGTTCGGTGGCCGCGACCACACGACCGTGATCCACGCCGACCGAAAGATCCGTGGCCAGATGGCCGAGCGGCGGGCGACGTACAACCAGGTTGCCGAGCTCACACAACGAATCAAGACCCGGTCCCGCCAGTGAGCCGTCCGGTGACGGCCGTCACACCCACAGCGGCTCTGCACAGGCTGGGGACAACGGTGTGGACGGAGCCCGTTGGTCGTGGACACGGGGTGAACGCTGGTCGACTGTCCACCGCCGTCCAACGGTCATGGGGGTGGACGTCCACAGCGGACCCACACCGCGCCACACCCTCTGACCTGCGACGACGGTCTCTGTCCACAGACCTGCAGGGCCCTACGACCACGACGGGTTCTTTCTCCCTCACCACTACCGTTGGGGTTCTGCAGGCGGCCGACCTGTGGAGACCTGTCGGCTCCATGCGGCACACTGACCGGCCCACCTGCATCAGCAGCTCCGAGAGGCCACGACCACCCATGTCACTGACATCACCTGCGGCCCGGACGGGACAGCTCAGATGGAGCTAAGAGTCGAGCGTGACGCCCTCGCGGACGCTGTCGTCTGGACCGCCCGGTCCCTGCCGGCCCGGCCGCCGATGCAGGTGCTGCTCGGGCTGTTGCTCGAGACCAGCGACAACCAGTTGTCGGTGAGCGGGTTCGACTACGAGGTGTCCTCGCAGATCACCGTCGATGCTGCCACCGCCGAGGACGGTCGGATCCTGGTGCCCGGCAGGTTGCTGTCCGACATCGTCCGGTCGCTGCCGGCCCAACCCGTCGACCTCCGCCTGGAGGGCACCCGTGTGGTGCTGACGTGTGGGGCGGCGCGCTTCACGCTGCCGACGCTTCCGGTCGAGGACTACCCCGCGCTGCCTCCCATGCCGACGACTGCTGGCTCCCTCGAAAGCGACGTCTTCGGTGCCGCGGTGGCCCAGGTCGCCCTCGCGGCCGGACGGGACGACACGCTGCCGGTGCTCACCGGGGTGCGGATCGAGATCGAGGGCGAGCAGATCACGCTGGCCGCGACCGACCGCTACCGGCTCGCCGTCCGCACGCTGCCGTGGAAGCCCGAGCACGCGGGAATGTCAGCGACCGCTCTGGTCCCGGCCCGCACCCTCGCCGACACGGCCAAGGCGCTGACCAACGGTCCTGAGGTGCTGCTGGCGCTGTCCGCCGGCGGTGCAGGCGACGGCATGATCGGCTTCGAAGGCGGGGGTCGCCGGACCACCTCCCGGCTGCTCGAGGGCGAGTTTCCCAAGTACCGCTCGCTGCTGCCGAGCGAGAGCTCCGCCGTCGCCGAGCTCTCCACCGCCCCCCTGGTCGAGGCCGTGAAGCGCGTTGCCCTGGTGGCGTCCCGCAACGCGCCGGTCAGGCTGAGCTTCTCCGCGGACGGCATGGTCCTCGAGGCCGGGGGCCAGGACGACGCGCAGGCCTCTGAGCGGATCGAGTGCGGATGGGAGGGCGAGGGCATGTCGATCGCCTTCAACCCGCAGTACCTGCTCGATGGCCTGGGGGCGGTCGACAGCGATGTGACGACGATGTCGTTCACCGGTCCCACCCGGCCCGCGGTGCTGACCGGTAAGCGGCACAGTCCCGAGGAGCCGACCCACACCGCGGACTACCGCTACCTGCTCATGCCGGTCCGCCTCTCCGGCTGACCGAAGTGAGTCCCTGACCTGGAGCGCGGGTGGCCGCTGAGGGGTGTCGAGGGACAGTTCGTACCGTAGGTGTCAAACACCGGGAACAGGACCGACAGGAGCACACGCCGTGGGCACGTTGGGGATGATCGGGCTAGGTCGCATGGGCGGCAACATGGCTGAGCGCTTGCGACGCGGAGGGCACACCGTCGTCGGCTACGACCGGGCGCCCGGAACACGGGACGTCGACTCGCTCGAGGCACTTGTCGCCGCGCTGCCGACGCCGAAGCTGGTCTGGGTGATGGTGCCGGCCGGTGACCCGACCTACCAGACCATCGAGACGCTGAGCGGGCTGCTGAGCGAGGGCGACGTCATCGTCGACGGTGGCAACTCGCGCTACACCGATGACCAGAAGCACGCAGAAGCCCTCGTAGGCAAGGGAATTGGCTTCGTCGACGCCGGCGTGAGCGGTGGGATCTGGGGCCTGACCGAGGGCTACGCGCTGATGGTCGGCGGCGAGAAGGACGACGTCGCAAAGGTTCAGCCTTTCTTCGACACCCTCAAGCCCGAGGGCGACAGCGGCTTCGTGCACGCCGGTGCCGTGGGGGCGGGCCACTTCGCGAAGATGGTGCACAACGGCATCGAGTACGGCCTGATGCAGGCCTACGCCGAGGGCTGGGAGCTGATGGAGGCGACCCCGCTCGTCACCGACGTGCCTGCGGTCGTGGCCAGTTGGCAGAAGGGGACCGTCATCCGGTCCTGGCTGCTCGACCTCATGGTTCGCGCCCTTGATGAGGACCCGCACCTGGAGCAGCTGCGGGGGTACGCGGACGACTCGGGGGAGGGCCGGTGGACCGTTCAGGCCGGGGTCGACCACGCCGTCCCTACCCCGGTGATCACCGCGGCCCTCTACGCACGGTTCGCCAGCCGGCAGGACGACAGCCCCGCGATGAAGGTCGTGGCGGCGCTACGGAACCAGTTCGGCGGGCACGCTGTGACCAAGGAGTCGAGCCAGAAGAGCGCCGGCGCATCAGGTGCCGACGTGGCTGCGCCGCCGGCCTAGTCACCTTCCTCGCATGTACGTCTCAGCCCTGTCGCTCACCGACTTCCGGTCCTGGACGCAGCTCGACCTCGAGCTGGCGCCTGGGCCGACCGCGCTCGTCGGCAGCAACGGACAGGGCAAAACCAACATCGCCGAGGCCCTGCTGTACGCCGCGACCCTGGGCTCGCACCGGGTGAGCGTGGACGCCCCACTGGTGCGCCAAGGTGCGGAGCGGGCAATCGTCCGGGCCCGGGTGGAGCGCGACGGACGGACGACGCTGGTCGAGCTCGAGCTCAACCCCGGCCGCGCCAACCGGGCGCGCGTCAACCGCGGGGCGGTCCCGCGAGCCCGAGAAGTGCTGGGGTTGTTGAGGACTGTGCTGTTCGCACCCGAGGACCTGAACCTGGTCCGTGGCGACCCCAGCGCCCGGCGCACCTTCCTCGACGACCTCCTGGTGCTGCGGACGCCACGGCTCGCAGGGGTGCGGGCGGACTACGAGCGGGTCCTCAAGCAGCGCAACGCCCTGCTGAAGACGGCTTTCCTGGCCCGCCGCGGCGCAGGGGGAACCGCCGCGTCCAACGCCGCGCGGACACTGGACGTCTGGGACGCCCACCTCGCGTCGACCGGCGCCGAGCTGCTGTCCGCGCGGCTCGGCCTCGTCGACGATCTGGTGCCGCTGGCTGACGTGGCGTACCGGGAGGTGTCGAAGGGGCAGGGCGAGTTGTCGCTGGCCTACAAGAGCTCGCTCGGAGAGGCGATGCCCACCTTGATGCCCGCCTCGATGCCCGCCTCGACGCCCATGTCCCACGCCGCGGGGGGAAACCGGGAGGTGCTGTCAGCCGCCTTGCTGTCGGAACTGGCCAGGGTCAGGCAGAACGAAGTGGACCGAGGGGTGTCGCTGGTCGGGCCGCACCGGGATGAGCTGGTGCTGACGCTCGGCGCGCTGCCGGTGAAGGGCTACGCCTCGCACGGGGAGTGTTGGAGCGTGGCTCTCGCCCTGCGGCTCGCGTCGTACGAGCTGCTCAAAGCAGACGGTGCGGGCGGCGACGGCGAGCCGGTACTGGTCCTCGATGACGTCTTCGCCGAGCTCGACACCGGCCGGCGAGAGCGGCTCGCGTCGCTCGTCCAGGGCGCCGGACAGGTCCTGGTCACGGCGGCCGTCCCCGGAGACGTCCCCGAGCAGCTGCTCGGCGGCCGGTACGACGTGCACGACGGGACCGTCACCCGTGTGCGCTGACGAGCCGTCCGTCCCGGCTGAGCCTTCCGGTGCGGCGTCCGGCGGGTTGCCGCCGCTGAAGGGGCCCGACCTGGTGCGCGCCGCGCTCGCGGAGGCCAAGGCAGCTGCCCGCGCGAAGGGGGCGGTGCCGCGCAAGGTGGCCAAGCGCGGGCTGCCCCGGGCAAGCGGCGATGCACGGGACCCCATGCGGTTCGGGGCGGCGATCCAACGGCTGGTCGACGAGCGGGGGTGGCAGGACACGACGACGGCGGCCGGGGTGCTCGCCAACTGGGACCGGGTCGTGGGGGCCGAGATTGCCGACCACTGCCAACCGGTGTCGCTGCTCGACGGGGAGCTGGTCGTCGTCGCCGAGTCGACGGCCTGGGCCACCCAGCTGCGGCTGCTCACCAAGACCCTGCTGGTCCGGATCAAGGAACACGCCGGCGAGGGCGTCGCCACCAAGATCGTGGTGCGGGGACCGGCCCAGCCGGACTGGCGCAAGGGACCTCGTCGGGTGCAGGGCCGCGGGCCTCGGGACACCTACGGCTGACCGGCGGACCGGCCGGCGGACCGGCCGGCGGACCGGCCGGCTGACCGGCCGGCTGACCGGCCGGCTGTCGGACCGGCCGGCTGACGGGCCGGCTGTTGGACCGGATGCCGGTGCGCTGGCGTCGTACCGGCCGGGGCATCTGTGCCCGTGGGGGGACACCCGTGAAGGGGGTCCGGGCGGCACACGGGTCCACAGGGCCGTTTCCTGCGCCAGACCGTCGTGCCGAGGGGCTATGCTCCAGTCAGTATCCCACCTCGGTGATCGCTGAGGTGGGTGCGAGCGTGCCCCCCGGGGCCGTCGTTGAGGACGCCCACTCCTGGTGGGCAGAGCGGAGCCCTGCCCATGGCCGACCTGACCCCCGAGCCCGACGCCGTGGAGCCCAGGGACGTGGCCGCCACTGAGGTGGTGCAGGATCCGGACCAGGAGGTCGCCGCTCCATGGGAGCGAGCCATCGACGACGGGTCGTACGGTGCCTCGTCGATCACCATCCTTGAGGGGCTCGAGGCGGTTCGCAAGCGGCCCGGCATGTACATCGGTTCGACCGGTGAGCGCGGGCTGCACCACTTGGTCTATGAGATCGTGGACAACGCGGTCGACGAGGCGTTGGCCGGTTTCTGCGACGACATCGTTGTGACGCTGCGCGCCGACGGTGGGGTCCGGGTGCAGGACAACGGTCGTGGCATCCCGACCGACCTCCACCCGAAAGAGGGCGTGCCGGCCGTCCAGGTCGTGTTCACCATGCTGCACGCTGGCGGCAAGTTCGACTCGCAGGCCTATGCGGTGTCCGGTGGTCTGCACGGCGTCGGCTCAGCGGTCGTCAACGCGCTCTCGAGCCGCCTGGACGTGGAGGTCTACCGCGACGGCAAAGTGCATCGGCAGAACTTTCTCGCCTCGGTGGCCGAGCCCCTGCTCACCGGGGAGCAGACCGACCGCAACGGCACGACCGTCACGTTCTGGGCCGACCCGGCGATTTTTACCGAGACGACCACCTACAGCCGGGAGACCATCCTGCGCCGGCTGCAGGAGATGGCCTTTCTCAACAAAGGCCTGTCGATCACCGTCACCGACGAACGGGTGGACCTCACCGAGGACGGAAAGGTCTTCGAGATCGTCTACTGCTACCCGAACGGCCTCGCCGACTTTGTCCGGCACCTCGGAGCAACTCGTACACCCGTTCACGCCAACATCATCTCTTTCGAGGATGAGACGGCGGCCGGCGCGATCGGTCAGGCGATGTCGATCGAGGTCGCGATGCAGTGGAACGACTCCTACTCCGAGTCGGTCTACACCTTCGCGAACACGATCAACACGCACGAGGGGGGCACCCACGAGGAGGGCTTCCGCACCGCGCTGACCCGTGTCGTCAACGAGTGGGCCCGGGCCAAGGGGCACCTGAAGGACAAGGAGGTCAACCTCGAGGGCTCCGACATCAGGGAGGGCCTCACCGCGATCGTCTCGCTGAAGATCAGCGACCCGCAGTTCGAGGGCCAGACCAAGACCAAGCTGGGCAACTCCGAGGCCAAGGGCTTCGTGCAGAAGGTCGTCGGTGAGCGCCTGCGGGCCTGGCTCGACCAGCACCCTGGGGATGGCAAGGACGTGATCATGAAGGCGACCCAGGCGGCCCGCGCTCGCTTGGCCGCCCGCGCCGCCCGAGACCTCACCCGCCGCAAGGGCCTGCTGGAGAGTTCGTCCTTGCCCGGCAAGCTCGCCGACTGCCAGAGCACCGACCCTCGCGAGTCAGAAATCTACGTGGTGGAGGGCGACAGCGCCGGCGGGTCAGCCAAGGGTGGCCGGGATTCGAAGTTCCAGGCGATCCTGCCGATCCGCGGCAAGATCCTCAATGTCGAGAAGGCCCGCATCGACCGGGTGCTGAAGAACAATGAAGTCCAGGCGATGATCACCGCGCTGGGCACCGGCATCCACGACGAGTTCGACATCGAGAAGCTGCGCTACCACAAGGTGGTGCTGATGGCCGACGCTGACGTCGACGGCCAGCACATCCGCACCCTGCTCCTCACTCTGCTGTTCCGCTTCATGCGGCCGCTGATCGAGGGCGGTTTCGTCTACCTCGGACAGCCACCGCTGTACAAGATCAAGTGGAACGGCGGCGAGATCATGTACGCCTACTCCGACCGTGAGCGCGATGGTCTGATCAAGGCCGGCCAGGAGGCAGGCAAGAAGCTCCCCAAGTCCGGCGAGGCCGTGCAGCGCTTCAAGGGTCTGGGCGAGATGAACGCCGAGGAGCTGTGGAGCACGACGATGGACCCGGCCCAGCGGGTCCTGCTCCAAGTGACCCTGGACGACGCGGCGACGGCCGACGAGCTGTTCTCCGTCCTGATGGGGGAGGACGTCGAAGCCCGTCGTTCCTTCATTCAACGCAACGCCAAGGACGTCCGCTTCCTCGACATCTAGCCCGTTCCACGTGGAACGGCGACACGGTGTCGTTTCACGTGGAACGCCGAAGGATCACCCCGCACCGCCGGCCTGACCGAGAGGACCCTTCGTGGTCGACGTCGTACCCCCGCCGCCCCCGCACGACCGCGTCGAGCCGGTCGGCATCGAAGTCGAGATGCAACGGTCGTACTTGGACTATGCGATGTCGGTCATCGTCGGCCGCGCCCTGCCTCGGGTCGAGGACGGTCTCAAGCCGGTGCACCGTCGTGTCCTTTACGCCATGTACGACGGCGGCTACCGACCGGACCGCGGCTACTTCAAGTGTGCCCGCGTCGTGGGTGACGTCATGGCCAACTACCACCCGCACGGTGACAGCTCGATCTACGACACCCTCGTCCGGCTGGCCCAGCCCTGGTCCTTGC
>JANXUE010000234.1 GCA_025352005.1 Frankiales bacterium | reverse complement strand
CTGCCGATCGCCTCGAGCATCCCCAGTCCGGCGACGATCAGGGCAGCCTGGCGCAGCAGCGCCCGACCCTCGGTGGGGTGCGAAAGGCGTGGGAACACCACCACCGCCACGGCCTGCGGAAGCCAGAAGGCGGCCTTCGCGACGACGGCGCCTGCGCTGTAACGCCCGGACTCGTGACCTATCAGCAGGTGGCGCGCCAGGAGCAGGTCGAGGTTGGCCAGAACCAGCAGCGCGGACAGCGCACCGCCGGCAGTCAGTGTCTCGCGCAGCGTGGGCAGTCCGGTCAGCGACCCCGTTGGCGCGTGTCTTGCCGGGCGCACCAGCAGGACGGCCACAACCGCCGCGGCCGCCGTCCCCACGGTCAGGAACGCGAGAACCACCGCAGGGGAACCGCCGGTCAGCAGCGGGATCACGCCTAGTACCTTCCCCAGCGCCTGCACGCCCATGATCGCGGCAACCGCCGCGAACCTCTCGAGTCCCTGCAGGATTCCGATGGCGGCCGACATCACGATGTACGGCGCGAGCTGTAGGGCGAGCCAGAGCGGTCCAGAGACACCGGTGTGCAGGAACTGCGCAACGAGGGGTGCCAGAGCGCCCAGCAGGACGGTGACGCCAACACCTGCCCAGGCTGACCGGCTCACCAGCACTCGTTCCCGTGCGCCAGGATCGTCGTCGCCAGGCCGCCGGGCCATCGACCGTGCCGCGACGGCTTGGATGGCCAGCCCGGGGAGCGAGGCGACGAACAGCACCCCGAAATAGGCGTTGAGCTCTCCGAATGCGGTGGGGCGCAGCGCGCGGGCGGCCAGCACCGCTAGCACGTAGCCGACGAGGTTGAGCAAGGTCAGCGTCGCAGCCACCAGGGTCCCGGCCTGAGCGAGCGATCCGCGGTCTTCGACCCTGGGCGCCCGCCGCATGGATGTCTCGCCGGGTCCGGGCAGGGCTTCCACACCAACGAGCGTAGGACGCAACGAGCCGGGCCGTCGGTTCTCGCCCGGTAACGTCCCCATCATGTCAGCGGGCCATGAGATGCAGCTCGCCCGGACTGCGGCAAGACCGAGCGGGTCGGACCGCGAGGAGGCTGGTCTCCCGGCGATCGTGGTGCGCCTTCGGCAGACCGCGGTGTGCTTGCTACTGGTCGTCACGGCCTTCCATCAGAGTGCTGGGCTCATCGGCAACGACACCAAGCTGGACCTGACGGCCGACCCCGCACGCTTCCTGCTTCGCGCTCTGGACCTCTGGAACCCCAGCTCGGGCTTCGGTCAGCTGCAGAACCAGGCCTACGGCTACCTGTTCCCGATGGGAGCCTTCCACCTGCTGGGTGCCTGGCTGGCTCTGCCCGGGTGGGTAGTGCAGCGCTCCTGGATGGCGCTGCTGCTCGTCGCCGCCTTCCTCGGGGTCCTGCGCCTCGCCGCCCGCCTCGACCTCGGGTCGCCGACCACCCGCCTGCTCGGGGGGCTGGCCTACGCCCTGTCGCCCCGGATGCTCACCGTGATCGGCGGAAACTCCTCGGAGGTGCTGCCGATGGCCGCACTTCCCTGGGTGCTAGTCCCGCTGGTGCACGCCGCTGCCGAGCTGAACCCACGCCGTTACGCCATGAGGTCGGGCCTGGCCGTTCTGTGCATGGGCGCGGTCAACGCGACGGCGGTCCTCGCCGTTCTTCCCCTCCCGGTGCTGTGGTTGCTCCCAGGCCTGCGTCGGCCCGGCGGGCGACGGCTGGCCGCGTGGTGGGCACTAGCCGTCACACTGGCGTCCACCTGGTGGATAATTCCGCTGCTGCTACAGGGACGTTACTCACTGAGCTTCCTGGATTACATCGAGACTGCGGCGACGACCACCGGCACCACGTCACTGTCCGAGGTGGTCCGCGGGACCTCCCACTGGCTGGCCTACCTGTCCACCGGGGGCGGTCCGTGGTGGCGGGCGGGGTGGACGCTGGTGGTCAGCGGCGGCGTCGTCCTCGACACGGCCGTTCTTGCCGCCCTGTGTGCGGTGGGCCTACTGCGAAGGGGCATGCCGGCGCAGGGTCGGCTCGTCGCAGCCGTCAGCCTCGGCCTGCTCGTCATGTCGGCCGCTCACGTCGGTCCCCTTACCGGACCGCTGGCACAGCCGTTGCGGGCGGCGCTCGACGGGCCGCTGGCGCCGTTTCGGAACGTGCACAAGTTCGACCCGCTGGTTCGGCTCCCGCTGGCGCTCGGGCTATGTCACCTGCTGGCGGCGACGGGCACGCGCAGGGCGCAACAGCTGATGGCGACCGCTGTCGTGCTCGGGCTGATCGGGTCTGCCGCCCCAGCGCTCGCCGGCCAGCTCGTTCCCGCTGGCGGCTACGCCGCGTTGCCGTCCTGGTGGCGGGACACGGGCAGCTGGCTCGACCGTCATGACGCCCGAGGGCAAGCCCTGGTGCTCCCGGCCACCGGCTTCGGCGAGTACCTGTGGGGGAGGCCGCTCGATGATCCTCTGCAGGCGCTCACGACCACACCGTGGGCCGTACGGGACGCCGTCCCGCTGGGATCGCCGGGGCTCACCCGGCTGCTTGACGCCATCAATGCCCGGGTCGACACCGGCCACGGATCGACGGCGCTCACCGAGGTCCTCCACCGCGCAGGTGTGCGCTACCTGGTGGTCAGCAACGACCTCGACCGCACCAGCACCGGAGCCCCGCGACCTGTGCTGGTGCACCAGGCACTTGCCGACTCGCCGGGCATCACGCTCGTGGCGCAGTTCGGACCCCGGACAGGAGACGTGAGCAGCAGGCGACGGCTGGTGTCTGATCATGGGTTGGACGTCGCCTACCGGGCGGTCCAGGTCTACGCCGTGGAAGGTCCTCACGAGCC
>JANXUE010000187.1 GCA_025352005.1 Frankiales bacterium | reverse complement strand
GCGATGCCGATGCGCTGGCGCTGACCGCCCGAGAACTCGTGTGGGAACCGGTTGTCGTGCTCGGGGTTGAGCCCGACGATCTCCAGCAGCCGTCCTGGCGCTGGAGTCGGAGCCGGTCGACCCTCGGCTCTGAACACGAAGGGTCGTGTTGGCGTTTCCCAGGTGCCTCAGGACCTCGGCCGAGAAGGCACGGGTCGGGCCGGAGGCGCGATGCTGGTGTCCGCAGCAGGTGAAGCAAGGATGCGCTCGTACGCCGTCATGGCCTCGAAGAGCCCGATGACCTCGTATGCCCTGTTGCGTCGACCGATCGTGACCTGCCGTACGACACCCGCCTGTTCCAGGCGGGTGACTGCTTGGTTAACGGCATCCCAGCTGCGCTGAAGGGTCTCGGACGCGGTGTTGATGGTGAAGACCGGCAACCGCGGGAGCTCCGCGAGAAGCCCTGAGGCCGCGCTGCCTGCACGGACCGGTCCTAGTCGTGATCTCCATCCGAGCTCGAGTTCCTGCACCGACTCGACGAACCGACGCGCGTCAACGCAGGCCCGTCCGGTGGCCTCAACGAACTGCTCGATCCAGTTCAGCCAACGGTTGCCCTCAATTGCTTCGCCCCGCACCGACGTCAGCCCTGCGACGTACCGGTCTGCGTCGCTGGCGAGAACCAGGCTCACGGGTGGCACGACGCGCGGGGCCAGCCCTCGGCGTCGAAGCACGAGCTGGATCAGCGCTCTGCCCGTACGTCCGTTGCCGTCACCGAAGGGGTGGATGGTCTCGAACTGGACGTGCGCAACTGCTGCCTGCATGAGGGCGGGGTGGTCGTCTGAGTTCACGTACGCGACGAGGTCCTCAAGCAAACCTTCCACATGGTGCGGGGGAGGAGGTACGAAAGCGGCGCGGCAGGGAGAGGGACCGCCGATCCAGTTCTGGGTGTCACGTACGGCCCCACCCCATCGCTCTTCGCGGGTGTTACGGAGGAGGGACTCGTGGATGCTGCGCAGGTCGTCGACGGTGATCACCTTCCTGGCGGTGGCGATCGCGAGAGCCTCATCGAGGGCATGAATGTTGCCCAGCACAGCCCGGGCGGTCTCATCGGTCATCTCGACACCGCTGCGCGCGGCGGCTTCAGACCGTGCAAGTCGACGGACATTGATGTGCAGACCCTCGATGTTGCTGCTGGCCACTGCTTCCGCGCGGAGCAGGAACCGGGCCATCGCTTCGACTTCCGCGAGAGGGGAGGGCACCTCGGCGTTGAGGCTTCGAACCGCCTGCTCGACGTCGACGAGATCGGCCGCCAAGGAGGCGGGAAGCGTCACGTCCAAACTGTTGAGCAACTCGGGGACGTAGGCCTGAAACCGGCACGGGGTGCGCTGCGCACGGGTTTGACCCGACGGATCACCCGGCCAGACGTGCTCTTCCCAAAGACCCATGCCGCACCTCCATGTCCGAGGTTAGCTCATCAACCTCGGATATGGATCGGCCTTATTCGTCTTTGTCTTGGGTCGCTTGTCCCAAGACGGCTGCCCACTCGGTGAGGTCGCCGTTGAGTAGGTCGAGATCGAGCGGCGCATCTAGGACGCTGCTGAGCAAGGCCCTGTTATGAGGGTCTGTCTGGGAGGGGCTGGGGGTTCCTGGCGGTGTTGATCGCCGTCGCGCTCCAGTGGTAGCTGGAGGCGCAGCTCGTTGAGGTGGTCGCTGCGGGCCGTTGCAGGCCGTTCTGGGGGCTGCCGCGCAGGGTCCGGCTGCCCCCATTGCTTCTCTCAGGCGGTGACCCAGCCGGTGGGTCCGGATCGCAGGCCTTTGCGGGCGAGGTTGGCGAGGTTGGTGACGCTGGCGCGGGTGAGCAGGTCGGTGAGGTTGCGCTCTTGGCCGCGGCAGCGGGCTTTGCGTCCACCCCAGGGCCTTCGGGTGAGGTGGCTGATTTTGCGTTCCACGATCGGCCGCAGCTGCCGGTAGGTCTGCTTCCACTCCGGGGTCTGCTGCGCGGCCCGGGCAGTCTGCAACGCGAGCTCATGCGGGTGGACCATCACGACCCGGCCGGCCTTGGCCTTGGTGCACTGGGCCCGCAGCGGGCAACCAGCGCAGAGGCTGCCGAATGCGGCCCGGCCACCGCCCGCGGCGACCGGGGTGATCGGAACGGTCTGGGTTGCGGGGCAGGTCACGGTGCCGGCGGTGAGATCGATCGTGAACCTGTCCTTGGCGAACCCACCGGTGGTGTTACGAGCCGGCGGGACCTTCGCCATCACCCGATGTCCAGCCTCGGTCAGCCGGTCCAGGGTCTTGCCGTCGGCGTAGGCGGAGTCCCCCATCACGGTCAGCGGATCAAGCTGTCCGGCGGCGACCTGCTCGCTGGCTTCGGGGGTGGTGTCGGTCGCGAGCAGCTCGTCGATGACGTCCCGGTCGGCGGCGTTGCCGGGAGTGATCGCGACGTCGGCGATCAGCTCGGACTCCGGGTCGATGCTGACGTGCGACTTGTACCCGTCGAAGGTCCGGGCCCGGCTCTTGTGCCCGTGCCTGGCTTGGGTATCGACGGTCGAGATCACCCGATCCCGGGCGACCTTGCGGGCGATCCGGAAGATCCCGTCCTTGCCCTGCTCCACGTCCTGGCCAGCGACCAGCGCAAGCAGCTCCGCCTTCTCCGTCACCGCCGGCCCGAGCACCTGACCCTCCAACGCGACCAGCGCCGCGAGCGCGTCGATGACCAGCGCATCGACCAGGGCGTCCTTGGCGGCGCGGTCATCCCAGTCGCAGCTGGGCTTACCGACCGTGGCGTAGTCATCATCACGCAGCAGCACGGCGCGGACCTGCGCGGCCAGCTCCCGCTGACCTTCCCGGTCCAGCACCGTCAGCAGCCCGCGGATCGCGGCCCGCAACTGCGTGACGGTGTCCTGCGTCGCGACCGCATCCAGCATCGGGGTGGAGTCCAGCACCCGCACCCGAGACCGCAGCAACCCCGCGGCCTTGGCTGCGACATTGACGTCCTCAAGCAACCGGCGCGGCCGGCCCGACGCGCGCAATCGGTTCCGCAGGCCGACCAGCACCGTGGGGTGGAACCCCTCGGGGGCGATCGTCAACCCGGCAGCGGCCGACCAACGCAGATCGAACTGCAACCGATCAAGCGCCTCCCGATCGCTCAGCCCCTCATAGGACTGCAGCAGCATGACCGTCGCGACCACCCGCGCTGGGATCGTCGGCCGACCCCGCTGCACCACGAACAGGTCCGCGAAGTAATCATCGGGGAACAACCGATGACCCTCATCGGCGAGCAGCCGATACACGCTTCCCGGCTCGAGGCGGTCACCCAGCACCACCGACGCCTCATCGAAACGGCCTTGCGAATCCGACCTACCGATCCCCATAAACCAGTGTCTCAAGACCCCGAATGTAGAAGCGACCGACGCGCCGACTCACCACGCCTTAATCAGCAGCGTCCTAGCTGGCAAACGCCGTGCCCCGGGCGCCGAGCCTTGCCGGAGCCACACTCGAAGAGTTTTCACAACCAACCTCAAACACCCGAAGGAACCTCATGAACGTCCGTCATCTCGCACGCGTCGCGTCGACCTGTGCCCTGCTCGCCGGATCCGTACTCGCTACCAGCACCGCAGCCAGTGCCCAAGCCCCGACCAGCGGGTGTCCCCACGGATTCTTCCTCTGGTCGGTGGCCGAACACCTCGCGGACGGATACCACCTTGCCCTCATCGTCGACGATCCGCGAAGTGGTGTGCAGTCGTTCGGACAGGCCGGTAACGGTGACGGCTGGGTCTGCGCGCACCTGCTCGGCGTTACCGAGAACGGCCGCTCGCTCTACGAGTTCTTCGACGATGTGCTTCCCGCTTCATCGAAGTGACAGGTGCCGCCCGCGTCGGCGCTATCGCGTAGCGGTGGTCGGCAAGCCGACCGGCAGTGTCCCCACGAAGGTTCAAGGCGGGCACTATCGTTCGGACGAAGAAGTGCACGGCGACACTTGCGTCGCGAGGGTAAGAGACCTCGACCTCGTGCGCCGCGCGCTCGGCGGCAGAAACGGACGTTCTGGTCGAACTCAGTCCCGGCCGGAACTCGGACTGGCCCGTGGCCGCAGGATGAAAGGGGTGAGTCGCTGGCTCGTCGTGCGGTCTCTAACGATCCATCGCCGCCAGAACGTCAGAGCGGACGCCTTGGCCATGCAGACCGGCAAGGACGGCGTCCAGCTCCCGCTGCATTCGGGTGGCACGGCGGTGAGCGACAAGGCGCTCGAGCGCGCTGGCGGTGGGACGGGGGGTGTTGCGCATGTTGCTCATCACATCTTCCTGATCGCTGCTTCGTGTCACCTTGTACAACGACCTGCGCCAGACCTGCATGCCGTCTCCCGGAGTGACCGTGCGCACCCCGGCAAAAGGGCTCTCCAGTCGTTTCCGTGGGTGGGGTTTGAGCGCCTGAACGTGCAACACGCCGTCTCTTTTTAGGTTTTGGGCTGTCTGTCTAAGGTCCGGCAGCCTTCACCGCAGCGGCCGGGGCGAATGCCAGAGCCACCTGCAGATCGGTGGCCTTCGGTGTGATCCAGACGACGTCGACGTCCCGGTCGAGCACCGTGATCCCCGCGATCTTCGCCTCGAAGCGACCTAACACCACACTGTCGACGGCGATGACCCCGCGGTAGCGAGCCAAAGACTCCGGCCGAAGTAGCAGGACGACCTCAGCCCCCGACCGGGCCAGCGCAGCGCCCAACAGCCCCCCAACTGCGCCCGCCCCCAGAATTGGGTGCCGCATCCCGGGACCGTATGCCCCGGCCCTTCACAGCACCAGGCGCTCTGCGAAATGACAACACGCGGCATGAGCCGCCCTCGCCCGGTGGACGCGGGTCAGGCCGGAGGGGCCAGATCCGAGCGCAGGATTCCCATGCGCACGATGTCCTCGTACGCGCCTCGGACCCACGCGTGCTGGCGCTGCCGCCCCTCGATGAAGAAGCCGGCCTTCTCGTACGCACGGATCGCGGCGGTGTTCGAACCGATCGCTTGAAGGTGAATCCGGCGGAGGTTGTGACGCGCGAATCCGAACTCGACGAGTTGGACGATGGCTGCTGTGCCGATGCCGCGACCACGGGCGTCTCGTTCCAGGCCGATGCCCATCTCGGCGTGCCGTGCGAACAGGTCGAAGTCGAACAGCGACGCGCTGCCCACAGCGGCGCCGTCGACGTCAATCACGAAGGACATGGTGGCCTCGGGGCCGTCATTGTCGGCAGTGCGCGCGAGCCGAGCATCGAAGCGATCCCTCGTCAAAGGGCGCGGCGCTTGTGCGTTCCGCTCTTCCCACGTGTCCAGGTCAGCGGCGATTTCGAAAAGGAGATCAAGATCGTCGTCGGTGCGCGGGCGCAGCGACACGATGGGCGTTTTGGGCACAGCGAGGACAGTACGTCAGCCTCGCTCATAGGCCATTCTGGTCTTCTCTCGCCCGACGTTGGCTCGCCCGCGCGCGGCCCTTAGAGACGATTTTCACTACGCCCGTTTTTGATGATGACCAACCGCAGTGATCAGCACTCGGGCGGCGTACCCTGCGCTCCATGCTTCCCCTCACACGAAACGCCCTGGTCGGCGCCTGCCTTGCCATCCCCCTAGCAGGCTGCGGAGGGTCTTCGGCCTCCACCGCGCAGAAACCCGCGGCCCCGCCAGCCTCCCTGGTGCCGTCACCGACGGCAGCGACCGACAACTGCGGCCCTGGCCCAGGCGTCCTCACGGCGGTCACCGCAGCCCTGACGACCTACCCCGGCGTGAAGCTGGAAACTAGCGGCGGCTGCGGCTCGTTAGACATCTCGACCGCCCTTACCAAAGCCGACGTCGCCACCGCCCAAAAAATCTGCGAGGCTGCGAGCACAATCGCCTATGCCGGGGCCGTCAAGAACGTGACCGTGACCGGAGCCGCCGCCGTCGAGCTCGCGATCAGCGTCAAAGGCCAGCCCTGCGTCGGCGAGCCGTAGGAACCGGATTACAGCCGGTCAGGGGTCGGCAAGCGCATCCACATCAGGACCCTCGACGTCGCCCAACTGCCGGCCCACGTAATGAGGGTCAAGACTCCCGCCGACTTCGTACGCCGCTGAGGTCAGGCGAGACGAGCCGATCGATGGTTTTAGCTGAACCGGAACGGCGCGACGGTCACTCGTGCTCCTCGTCGCGCATGAGGGGCCTGCTGTCGCTCGTCTCGTCGGGCCGGATCAACGTTGCGGCCTCGGCGCGATCGGCGACGGGTGGACGTCCTTTGCCTCGGGGCTTGTCGGCGAGCTCAGCGAGGAAGTAGCCCCGCTCCGCCTCTGCGGCCAGCTTGTTGACCATCACGTCGTCGATCTCGCGGCCGTCGGAAGTCACTCCGTACGTTTCCGGGGCCATGCGCTTTACCTCCGGCTCGCTGGGTCTGCGGGCTCTCGCGTCACGTCCCCCTGCAGCTCGTCTGGGGTGCTGCGCTCGCGGGGCGGGAGAGCCGCGTCGTGACCGCGCTCGGCGCTTTTGGCTCGCTCGCCTTCATCGCCGTGTGGGTGGTGTCGCGGACCAGCGGGCTACCCCTGAGGCCTTCGCCCCGGAGAGGATCGGCGTCGCGGACCTGGTCTGCGTCGTGCTGGAGGCGGTCGCCGTCCTGGGCGCGCTGGTGATGCTGCGGCGTCCGACGGCCGGCCTGGCGCCGGCGGCCCGCCCGGTCGCGCGGGCCTTGACAGCCGGGGTGGCCGCCCTGGTCGTGGGCAGCACCGGGGTCGCCGTCGCAGCTCCCGTCCACGCCCATAGGTCTGGCGCACCGTGCCCGGCCCATGCCGTCCCGACCGGGGTCGACGCTTACCACAGCAAAGCCGACGACGGGATCGAGGCCCTCTTCACCTGCCAGTTGCTCCACGAGCACGACGACCACGCCGGATACGTCGCACCCAAGTTCAGCTGACCCCAGGGCCAATAGGCCTCCCACAGGCCAGCGGTCGGTGTGCTCGCAGATCCGCCACGACCGCAACCTGGGCCGTGTCGGGGGATCAGAAGGCGCCGACGCCCTCACACTGCCGCGCCCCAATGCGTTGGCCCAGCGTCGCTAGGACTGGACCTAGCCCCGGTTTTTCAGTAAGGCCTTGATCGGCAGTTGATGATCATGAAGATCTGGGATTTCGGGTTCGGGCATGTGGGGGTGCCGGCGCGGGGTCCGGTGTCTCCGTGATCGTGGTGGGGGTTCTGACGCGGTGGTGCTGGCCGTCAGGCCGGGAGTGGGATCGTCCGCAGGCGGGTGAACGCTTTGGCCAGGGCGAGCGCCCAGGGCCAGTGCTCGGCCAGGCGCAGGAAGACCTTCCGTTGGCCGCGGGTGATGCGCGCACCCATGTGCAGCAGCCGATAGCGGAAGG
Source organism: Frankiales bacterium (assembly GCA_025352005.1). Taxonomy (GTDB): domain Bacteria; phylum Actinomycetota; class Actinomycetes; order Mycobacteriales; family SCTD01; genus RYN-111. The sequence goes on along the minus strand of JANXUE010000187.1, from coordinate 1,614 downwards.
TTTTGGGTTCGGCCCGGTGCAGATCCGGCTCGTCGGTCAGCAGCATCGACTGCGCGAGCGCGAGAAGGTCCGCGGCGATCAGGGCGAGCTCGATCCAGACCTCGTTGATGTGCGCGTGCCGGGAGGTTATCTTGAGTCGCTCCTGGCCTGTCCGTGACGTGCACGACGGGGGCTGGACGCCGAGCGAACTGCGTCGTGGATGCGATTACCTACCGCCGTCCAACACGGAGGCGGAGGCGCGGATGCGGGTGCAGCGGATGGTCATGTCGGGCTCGGAGTGGGAGTCGTGGACGGTCCTGGGTGAGGACCATGTCCCGCTCGAACCGGTCGAGCGGTTCCTGTCCTATCTGGCGTCGGTCGAGCGATCGCCGAACACCGTCAAGGCGTATGCGCACGACTTGAAGGACTGGTTCACGTTCCTGGCCTTGCATGGTCTGGACTGGCGGTCGGCCACGGTCGAGGACGTCGCCACCTTCGTGGCTTGGCTGCGCCTTCCGCCTGCTGCTCGTGACGGGCAGGTCAGCGTCCTGCCCACGGTCGAGCATCACTGCAGCGGCGCGAGCGTGAACCGCAAGCTCGCCGCGTTGACGTCCTTCTGTGGCTTCCACGCTCGACTGGGGGTGCCGTTGGCGACCTCGCTGGTCATGATGACCGCCGCTGGTCGGCGCGGGTCGTCGTCGATGTCGTATCGGCCGTTCCTGCAGCACATCAGCAAGAACACGCCACAGCGCCGCCGCACGATCAGCCTGCCTGCACCGGTGCCACGCCCGCAGGTCCTCACTGCGTCGGAGGCGCAGACCATCCTGGACGCCTGCCAGCACTTGCGGGACCGGCTGCTGTTCGCCTTGTTGTTGGACACCGGGATGCGGATCGGGGAGGCGCTCGGGCTGCGACACGAGGACTTGCACCTCGCCGAGCGGCAGGTGGTGGTGATGCCACGACGCAACGACAACGGGGCGCGCGCGAAGAGCGGCCGGACCCGAACGATCCCGGCGAGCGCTGAACTGATGCGCTTGTATGCCGACTACCTCAACAACGAGTACGGCACCCTCGATTCGGACTACGTGTTCGTCAACCTGTGGGGCCACCCGCACGGGCATCCGCTGAGCTACCCGGCGGTCTATGACCTGGTGACGCGGCTGCGTCGCAGCACCGGCATCAGCTTTGGGCCGCACCTGTTCCGTCACACGTATGCGACCTGGCTGCTGCGCAAAGGCGCCGGGATGGAGAGCGTGAAGGAACTCCTCGGCCATGCCTCGGTCACCACCACGATCGACACCTACGGCCACCTGAGCGTCGAGGACGCCCGCCGGACACTCGAGGCCGCCGGCTGGTTCACCGGCCGGGAGGTGCAGCTGTGAGCCCATCCGTCTCGCGGCCGGCAGCTGCGCCGACTGGGCTGTTGGAGAAGCTTTTGGGCGCGGTCCGTCCGGAGTTCCGCGTCGATGTCTACGTCCCGTCCCCGGGCGATCCGGTGCTGGGCCGCCCGACCTGTCCGGTGCCGGGCTGCGACCGGTCCGGTTGGGAGTACGGGCTCTGCCCTGCCCACGGCGGTCGCTGGCGCGCGCAGGGCCGCCCCGACCTGACCGTCTTCCTGGCCCAGTCCGGTCCGGA
>JANXUE010000176.1 GCA_025352005.1 Frankiales bacterium | reverse complement strand
CGCCAAAGGAGGAGGAGGGGGAGTGGGGAGTGGGGTCCGTGGTCTCGTGGCCGCTCCGGGGTTCGCCGATGCAGGACACCAGGGGGTTGCGGGCGTCACGGACCCGACAGGCCTGGTTGCACAGCACACAGGGCCGGGGGGTCTGGCCGGTGCGCAACTTCGCCACGAGCATGGGCTCGGCGATCTGCGCACGCGTCATCTCCACCAGGTCGCAGACGCCGTCCGAGAGGGCGACCGCGGCGTAGGCCGCGGTGACGACCGAGCCCTGCAGCACGACCGGGCAACAGGCGACGGTCTTGACGGCGGCGCACAGTTCGCGGTTGAAGCCCTCAGGCGAGTGCGAGTCAGGCCGGTACGCCGACCCCGCGTAGGGACCCGCGCGGACGACGGTGAGCAGGTCGGCGTCGAAGGTGGGCACCAGCTCGACCGCGTGCTCCGGCGTGACCCCGGCCCAGGGAGCGAGCTCGTCGCAGGACAACCGCAGCGCGAGGATCCCGTCGCCCAGGGCGGCCCGCACCGCCGCGAGGACCTCGCGCAGCAGTAGCGCCCTGTCCTGGCCGTAGGCGTCGCCGCGCTGGTTGGTGACCCCCGACAGGAACTGCCGCAGCAGCGAGGCGTGGCCGGCTTCGACCTCGACGCCGGCGCACCCCGAGCCCATTGCCAATCGGGCCGCCGTAGCGAAACCCTCGATGACGCAGGCGATCTCGGCGGGACCCATCACCTGTGGCAGCTCGCGCGAGACCGCATCGGCCACGGCAGACGGCGCCCACAGGGCCTGCTGGCTGTACGCCGAGGACCCTTGCCCGCCGCTGTGTCCCAGGGAGGCCAGGACGAGGGTGGGCGCGCAGGCGTCGACGACGGTCCGCCACCCCGGGCCGCAGTCAGCGGCCAATGGCGCCCGCTCGTAGGGCCAGTCCGAGTCGTGGACCGAGGCCGTCTCGGTGACGATCACGCCGCAGCCTCCGAGAGCCCGCTCGCGGTAGTACCCGACGTGTCGGTCCGACAGCCCGCGGTCCCGGCCCAGGTTGGTCTCGTGCGGGCCGAAGAGGACCCGCGACGGAGCGGTCCTGGAGCCGAGGACGACCGGTGCCGCGAGCAGGGACGAGGAAACGAGCATCAGACGGTGAGCCCGGCGAGCGGGTTCTGTTCGCAGACCTTGTCAGGACGGCGCACGGACAGCGTCAGGGGGACAGGACCGCGTCCGGCGCGCATGCCGGCGGCCGACGCCTCGGAGTGCGAGTGGTCGCCGGTGGGCGCCGGGACGGACGCCGCAGCGACGCCGACCAGCGCCAGCTCGCCGTACCCCTGCACGCACTCGGGGTCGGGGCCGTCCAGCGGCAAGCCGGTGAAGAACTTCGCGGCCATGCATCCGCCCTGGCAGGAGTCATAGTGCTGGCAGGACGAGCAGGTCCCCCCCGACTGAGGCTCGCGCAGCGACGCGAACAGCGACGAGTGCTGCCAGACCTCTTGGAAGCCCGCAGTTCGGACGTTGCCGGCGAGGAACGCCTCGTGGATCGCGAACGGGCACGCGTAGACGTCACCGACCGGGTCGATCAAGCAGACCACCCGGCCGGCGCCACAGAGGTTGAGGCCGGGCAAGGCCGACCCGAACGCCGACAGGTGGAAGAACGAGTCGCCCGTCAGGACGCCCTCACCGTGCGCGACGAGCCAGTCGTAGAGGACCTTCTGCTGCGCCATCGTCGGGTGCAGCTCATCCCACACGTCTGCGCCGCGGCCGGAGGGTCGCAGCCGGGTCAGCCGCAGCGTCGCGCCGAAACGGTCGGCGAGGACTTTGAACTGATCGAGCTGGGAGATGTTCTGCCGGGTGCAGACAACCGAGATCTTGGCGTCCCGGAAGCCCGCGTCCGCGAGGTGTCCCAGGGCTGCGAGGGCCATGTCATAGGACCCCACGCCTCGGACGGCGTCGTTCACAGGGGCCGTCGCCCCGTCGAGCGAGATCTGCACGTCGACGTAGTCCGACGCCGCCAGGCGGGCTGCGGCCGCTGCGTCGATCCGCACTCCGTTGGTCGAGAACTTCACCCCGACCTGGTGCGCCGTCGCGTAGTCGACGAGCTCCCAGAAGTCCGACCGCACGGTCGGCTCCCCACCGCCGATGTTGACGTAGAACACCTGCATTCGCTGCAGCTCGTCGATGACCGCCTTGCACTCCTGCGTCGACAGCTCGCGCGGGTCACGGAGCCCGGACGACGACAGGCAGTGCACGCACGCGAGGTTGCACGCGTAGGTCAGCTCCCACGTCAGGCAGATCGGGGCGTCCAGCCCGGCCGCAAAATGCTCCACCAGCTTCATACGAGCATTCCCGTCTTCTCCAGGGTGGCCAGCGCGGAGCGGAAGGCGGGCTGTTCTTGCGCCGGTACGTCGGACAGCGCGTCCTCGAGCGAGGTCGACCCGTCGAGCCGGCGCACCACGTCGAGCAACCGACGGTCCTTCAGGAACGACAGTCGGCGCGTGCCGAAGTGGTAGAGCAGCGCACCGAAGGGTTCGGGGCGCACCGCGACTTTCGGGTGCAGGGTGAGCATTGCGAATCCCCGAGCGGCTAGTAGACGCCGCACATGCCGTCGATGCTGACGTCCTCCACGAGCAGGTCCTGCTCCACGAGCGCCTCCGGCACGATGGGGGCGTCAGTGGCAACGTCGGTGAGGTCTGTCACGGTGGCGGTCTCGTTCACGAGGGGCTCCTTGAAGAAGGTGACGGCAGTCACAACATCTGCGAAGATAACGGCACTGGATGCCAAAAGACAAGTGGGCCGAAAACATAAGCCTGAGAACAGTCGGGAGAGATGATGCGACCCGGCCGGCCGGCTGTCACGAGCAGGGGCGAGCTCGAACTCGTCGCCCTCGAGCTGTTCGCTGAGCGTGGCTTCGAGGCGACGACCGTCGACGACGTGGCCGAGGCCGCAGGGATCGGGCGGCGCACCTTCTTTCGCTACTTCCGCAGCAAGAACGACGTCGTCTGGGGCGACTTCGACGCGTCCCTCGAGCAGCTTCGAGCGGTTCTGGCGGGCGTACCGCAGACGACGTCCCTGATCGAGGGCCTGCGAGGCGCCGTACTCGCCTTCAACGCCCTGCCCGAGGGAGCAGAGCCGCAGCACCGGGTACGGATGGCGATGGTGCTCCACACCCCGGCGCTGCAGGCGCACAGCACCCTGCGGTACGCCGGGTGGCGGGACATCGTCGCCGAGTACGTGGCCGCCCGCACCGGAGCGAAGGCGGGGGACTTCCGGCCGCAACTGCTGGCACACCAGGTGCTGGCCAGCTGCGTCGCCGCGTACGAGGAGTGGCTCGCCGACCCTCTCAGCAGCCTGCCCGACCTGCTCGACGTGGCCGTCTGTACGCTCGACGGCGGGTGGGACGGCACCTGACGGCTGTTTGAACGCCATCAGATGTGATCATCCAGAAGAGCCTCGCGGGGGCCGATGATGGAGGGTGCGCAGCTCCCCGACCCGAGCCCTGGTTGTCCTCGGTGGCCTGCTTGCCTTCGCCAGCTTCGCCGTACCGATGGCTTGGGGGATCCACTTCCACCTCGCCGGGCTCGTCCAGGCGGCCGCCAGCAGCGCCCTGCTGGTGACCTGCTCGGCCCTGGCCCTGAACGGGTCCCGGCCGGTGGCGCTGCCCCCCCGGCGCGCGCTCCCGGCCATCCTCGCGACCACCGCGGCGAACGCCGTCACCCCGGCCGGTATCGGTGGCACCCTTCTGACATTGCGCATCCACCGCCGCTCGGGCCTGTCGACCGAGCAGGCCGCCGCCGCCGCTGGACTGCGTACCGCCGTCGGAGCCCTGACCGCGACCTGCATCACGGCCGTCGTCGCGAGCACCGTGGGCATGAAGGCGATGCCCTCCGGCGGTACCGGGCTGGCGATCGTCCTCGGCGTCGTCGTCGTCCTCGCCACGACGGTTGCTGCCATGCCCAAGATGCGTCGGCGGGCCATCGCCTCCGCCGGCCACTTCTTCTTCGCGGTCTGGGACGTCGTACGCCGCCCACGATGCTTTGCCTCCCTCGTCGTCGGCTGCGCCGGCGTCACCCTTGCCCAGCTGCTCACCTTGCAGGGGGCCGTGCACGCCGTGGGCGGCCATGTGCCGTGGACCGACCTGCTGGTCGCCCTGCTCGGGTCGGCGGCGGCCCGCTCCGCCGTACCGTCCCCGGGTGGGGTCGGCCCGATCGAGGCCGCCCTCGTCGGGGGCCTGACCGCACTCGGCATGGGCTGGGGGACCGCGGCCACCGCCGTCGCCGTCTACCGCACCGCCGGCCACTGGCTCCCGGTCCTCGCCGGCGTCCTGAGCATCCGCGAGCTGCGCGGCCGCGAGCTCATCTAGCCCTGCCGCCGACCTCCTTGCGTCCGAGGAACTGCCCCCGACGGCCGGCGTGGGTGCTAGGACGCAGCGGGGGTCAGGGGTCGGTGAGCGCGGAGTAGACGAGCTGCCGCAGCTGGGAGCGGATCGGGTACGTCGACGACGGCATCAGCTGCGTCATGAACACGACCGACACGCCGGTCGCCGGGTCGACCCAGAAGGCGGTGGAGGCCAACCCACCCCAGTAGTACTCGCCGACCGACGACGCCGACGGCCCCGGTTCCATCACGGTGGCGAACCCGAGGCCGAAGCCGACGCCGTCCAACGAGGTCTCCGCGAAGCCGCCGCTGTTGACAGCGCTGAGGTCAGCCCCGCCGGGCAGGTGGTTGCGGGTCATCAGGTCGATGGTCCGCGGAGCCAGCAGACGCATGCCGTCGACCTCGCCCCGGCCCAGCAGCAGCTGACAGACCCGCCAGTAGTCGGCTGCGGTGCTGATCAGCCCGCCACCACCGGAAAGCATCGTGGGCTTGTGGAGGGCGCTGGCACCGAAGGCGTCGTACCGGACGGTCTTGCCCTCCCAGGCGGCGTAGAGCCCGGCCAGCCGCCCGGTGTCCTCGGTCCACCAGCAGGTGTCGCTCATGCCGAGCGGGTCGAGGATCCGCTCCTGGACAAACACGTCGAGCGGCTTGCCGGACACGACCTCCACGACCCGGCCGAGCACGTCGCTGGAGACGCCGTAACCCCAGGCGGAGCCGGGCTGGAACCTCAGCGGCAGGGCGGCCCACCCGTCGCACGCAGCCGCTAGGTCGAAGCCGTTCGGCACGCCGAAGTCGAAGCCGGCGGCGCGGTAGGCCGCGTCGACCGGGTGCAGCTGCATGAACCCGTAGGTCAGCCCGCTGGTGTGTGTCAGCAGGTGCCACAGCCGGATCGGCTCGACGGGCGGTACGAGGAACTGCTTGGTCGCCGACCCCTTGTCGAACACCTGCACGTCCGCGAAGGCCGGCAGGAAGCGCGACAGCTCGTCGGTCAGCTCGAAGGCCCCCTCCTCCCAGAGCATCATGGCCGCCAGGCTCGTGATCGGCTTGGTCATCGAGTAGATCCGCCAGAGGGTGTCCTCACTGACCGGCCTTCCCGCCTCGACGTCCGCCAGCCCGTATGTCGAGGCGTGGGCGACCTGACCGTGCCGGCCGACGAGCAGCTGCCACCCGGTGAGACGGCCGTCGTCGACGTACCCCGCGAGGTGTGCGTCGAGGCGGCGAAGGCGGTCGGCGTCGAACCCAAGCTCGCTCATCGGCACATCCTCGCTCAGGGCCGGCGTCCTGGGACAATCAGGGTTGCGCCCCGAGGTCGAACCCGGGCACAACCCTGGTGACGCCCTCCTTGGGTGCTGGCATGGTGACGGGCATGACGACTTCCGCTCCCGCCGTCCGCGCCGTCGACGTCCGCAAGTCCTACGGCAAGGGCGACACCGCCGTGACGGCCCTGGCCGGCGTCACGCTCGACGTGCCCACGGGGCAGTTGACGGCCGTGATGGGCCCGTCTGGCTCCGGCAAGTCGACCCTGATGCACTGCCTCGCCGGTCTCGACTCCATCGACAGCGGCCAGATCGAGATCGCCGGGACCTCGGTCGTCGGCATGAAGGACAAGGCGCTGACGGCGCTCCGGCGCGACCGGGTCGGCTTCGTGTTCCAGCAGTACAACCTGCTGCCGACCCTGACCGCCCAGCAGAACATCACGCTGCCGCTCGACATCGCCGGCACCACGCCGGATGCGGACTGGATGAAGGTCGTCGTGGACGCGGTCGGGCTCAGCGACCGCCTCAAGCACCGACCGTCCGAGCTGTCCGGCGGCCAGCAGCAGCGGGTTGCCTGCGCCCGGGCCCTCGTCACCCGTCCCGACGTGGTCTTCGCCGACGAGCCGACCGGCAACCTCGACTCGCGCACGAGCCGCGAGGTGCTCTCCCTGCTCGCCGCGTCGAGCACCGACTACGGCCAGAGCATCGCCATGGTCACCCACGATCCCATCGCGG
>JANXUE010000163.1 GCA_025352005.1 Frankiales bacterium | reverse complement strand
CCCCCCGGCGAGGTCGACGCGCTCGCCAAGGCGTTCCCGCACATCCGGGCCAACCAGGTCCGGGCCGCCATGCGTGACCTGCCGGAGCTGCGGGCCAGCGGGCTGGGCAAGGGCGACGACGCCGGCCGGGTCGACCTGCTGCTGCGCCTGGTCGAGCGGCTGGACGGGCTGCCCCGCCACGTCGCGCTGCACCCGTGCGGGGTGCTGCTGAGCGACCGCACCCTGCTCGACCGCACCCCGGTCGAGTCGAGCTGGCTGGGCTTCCCGATGAGCCAGTTCGACAAGGACGACGTGGAGGCCCTCGGGCTGCTCAAGCTCGACGTGCTCGGCATCCGGATGCAGTCCGCGATGGCCTACGCCGTGCAGGAGGTCCAGCGGGTCGACGGCCTGACGATCGACGTCGACACCGCCCCGCGCGATGACCCGCGCACCTTCGAGCTGATCCAGTCGACCAAGACCCTCGGGATGTTCCAGATCGAGTCGCCGGGCCAGCGCGAGCTGGTCGGGAAGTTCGCGCCGGAGACCTTCGAGGACCTCATCACCGACATCAGCCTGTTCCGTCCCGGACCGGTCAAGAGCGACATGGTCCGGCCGTTCCTGCTCGCCCGCCAGGGATGGTGCATTCCGGAGTACCTCCACGAGGACCTGCGCTACGCCCTCGAGCAGACCTATGGCGTCGTGGTGTTCCACGAGCAGGTCCTCATGATCGTGTCGACGATGAGCGGCTGCACCCTCGCCGAGGCCGACGAGGTCCGGCGCACCCTCGGCAGCCCCGAGGGGCAGGAGGAGGTGCGGGTCTGGTTCGTCCCGGCCGCCCTGGGGCGCGGCTACAGCAGCGAGATCGTCGAGCGGGTCTGGGAAATCCTCAAGGCCTTCGCGTCGTTCGGCTTCTGCAAGGCCCACGCGGCAGCCTTTGCCCTGCCGACCTACCAGTCGGCCTGGCTCAAGGCCCACCACCCGGCGGCCTTCCTGGCCGGGGTCCTCACCCACGACCCTGGGATGTACCCCAAGAGGCTGATCCTCGATGACGCCCGCCAGTTCGGCATCGCCATCCTCAGCCTCGACGCCAACGCCTCCGCGGCCACCTACACGGTCGAGAAGGTGGGGTTCCTTGACGAGCCGCCGCCCGCGATCCTCGGGGCGCCCCCACGGTCCCGGGCCACCGACCTGCGGCTGCCCGACGGTCGGGGCCACGGGATCCGGATCGGGCTGTCCGACGTCCGTGGCATCAACGAAGCCGAGATCGCGCGGATCGTCGCCGGCCGTCCTTTCGCCAGCCTGTCGGACTTCTGGCACCGGGCGGCGGTCTCCCGGCCGGTGGTCGAACGGCTCGTCGTCGCGGGCGGCTTCGACTCCCTCTACGGCCTGGGGTCGGTCATCCCCGGTCGCCGCCGGGGGCAGGTGACCCGCCGCGACCTACTTCTGCAGGTGGCCGACCTCGACCGCTGGTCCCGTTCGGTGCACAAGAGCAGCAGGACACCGAAAGGGGGCGCCCAGAAGAGCAAGGGCGGCGGGGGTGTCACCGACCTCGATGACGTCCGCGCCCGGCAGGCCAGGCAGTCCCAGGCCGCAGCCGTCCCCGACCCGGTCGACGTGCAGCTCACCCTCGACCTCGGCGACGCCCCTGAGCACACCGCCTCCAGCGGGCTGCCGGAGATGACGCAGGCCGAGCGGACCCGGGCCGAGCTCGACGTACTGGGCCTTGACGTGAGCAGCCACGTCCTCGACGGTTACGCGCCCTTTCTGCGGGAGCTGGGCGTGATCCGCGGCAAGGACCTGCTTGGGTGCCGCAGCTCCCAGCGGGTCCTGGTTGCCGGGGTCAAGGTTGCGACCCAGACCCCACCGATCCGCTCCGGTCGCCGGGTCGTGTTCGTCACCCTCGACGACAGCACCGGTCTTGCCGATGCCACCTTCTTCGAAGACGCCCAGGTCGGCTACGCCAGCACCCTGTTCCACTCCTGGCTGCTGGTGGTCCAAGGACAGGTGCGACGAACCGGGCCCCGTGGGGTCTCGCTGCTCGGTCTCGGGGCCTGGGAGCTGCCCGTGCTCCACACCGCCTGGCAGCACGGAGGTCTGGACGCGGTGTGGGAGCTGATGGAGGGGCCGTCGCTCTCGAGCGAGGCTGCGGTCCACGGTGCGGCAGCGAGCCGTTCGAGCCGGCCGGTGATGACCAAGCCGCCTGAGCACTCGGGAGTAGGAGGAGCGGTGCACGTCTACTCGACGGGGTTTCGGGCCAGCCCCTATGCCGACATCAAGCCCGCAGGTACACCTGCGGCCCCGCGCAAGCTCTGGCACGCGAGTCCGGGGAGCTCGGGCCGGTGACCCGTCCAGCACTAGGCTCGCAGGCATGGAGCTCCCCCGCATGGACGCATCCCCGGACCGAGGACCGGACCTGCGCCCCCGGACCGGCGGACCAGGGGCCAACGTGCGGACCGCTGTGCTCTGGGAGGTGCTGTCCGCGGCGCTGCGGGAGGCCGACCCCCACGGCACGGGACTCGTTGTCGTCGATGCCGGTGGGGGCACCGGTGGGTTCGCCGTCCCGCTCGCCGAGGCGGGTCACCGGGTCACCGTCGTCGATCCCAGCCCGGACTCGCTCGCGGCCCTGCAGCGTCGCGCCGCCGAGCGAGGCCTCGCGGTGGAGGCGTTGCAGGGGGACCTGGGCGACCTCACGGCCCTGGTTCTGGCCGGCAGCGCCGACCTGGTCCTGTGTCACAGCGTCCTCGAGGTCGTCGATGACCCCGCGGCTGCGCTGGTCGCCGTCGCCGGGGTGCTGCGCCCGGGCGGTCGGCTCAGCCTGCTCGTGGCCAACCGCGACGCAGCGGTGCTGGCCAGGGCCCTTGCGGGCCGGCCGGACGAGGCGGCCCGCGCCCTCACCGATCCCGACGGGCGCTGGGGCGTCGCCGATGGCGCCGCTCGGCGCTGGACCCCCACCGGACTGCAGGATCTGGTCGTGGCCGCTGGCCTCACGGTCGAGCAGCTGCACGGCGTCCGGACCGTTTCCGACCTCGTCCCCAGTGCTGTCCTGGACCTCGAGCCCGGTGCGGCCGCCGCGCTGCTGGCGCTTGAGCGGACCCTGTCGGCCCGGCCTCCCTTCCGCGACCTCGCCACGCAGCTGCACGTGCTGGCGCAGCGCCGGCCCGACCACGCAAAACAGCCTGAGGAGTAGGCGGTGAGCCGCGGTCGGGTCGTTCCCGCCGGGCCCCCGCGTGGCCCGGCCGGTGACGACACCGGCTGTCACCTGCTGCACGTGGACATGGACGCGTTCTACGCCAGCGTCGAGCTGCTGCGCCGGCCGGAGCTGCGCGGCAAGCCCATGATCGTCGGCGGGGAGGGCTCGCGTGGGGTGGTGCTGAGCGCCACCTATGAGGCGCGCCGGTTCGGGGTGGCGAGCGCGATGCCGATGTCGCGGGCCCGTCGGCTGTGCCCGGAGGCGGTCGTGATCTCCCCGACCTTCGGCGCCTACGCGGCGGCGAGCGCCGGGGTGATGGAGGTCTTCCGGTCCATCACGCCCCTGGTCGAGCCGCTGTCGCTGGACGAGGCGTTCCTCGATGTCCGCGGGGCTGCCCGGCGGCTCGGGGGCGCGCAGATGATCGGCGAGTGGATCCGGGCCACCGTCCAGGACGAGCAGGGCATCACCTGCTCGGTCGGGGTGGCCAGCACCAAGTTCGTCGCCAAGCTGGCGAGCGCGCACTGCAAGCCGGACGGGCTGCTGGTCGTCCCCGCCGATGGGGTGGTGCAGTTCCTGCACCCGCTGCCCGTCGCGGCACTGTGGGGCGTCGGCGAGAAGACCGAGCAGGTGCTGCGCACGCTCGGGTTGCACACTGTCGGCGACCTCGCCACCACCCCCGTCCAGACCCTGCAGCGCGCGCTCGGCCCGGCAGCAGGGGCGCACCTGTCGGCCCTGGCCTGGGGCCGAGACGAGCGCTCGGTGACGCCCTCCGAGCCGGAGAAGAGCATCGGCGCAGAAGAGACCTTCCCGGTCGACGTCGACGACCCGCAGGTGGTCCGCCGCGAGTTGTTACGGCTGTCCGAACGGACGGCCGCGCGGCTTCGCGCCTCGGGTCAGGTGGGCCGCACCATCGCCCTGAAGATCCGCTTCGCGGACTTCACCACGATCACCCGCTCCAAGACGCTGCGCGAGTCGACCGACGTCGGGAGGGTCGTCTACGAGACCGCCCTTGCCCTGTACGACGTCCTCGGCCTCGAGCGGGCCCGCCTACGCCTGGTCGGCGTCCGGGTGGAGGGTCTGGCCGACGTGGAGGGGCAGGCCCGACAGCTGCTTCTGGGTGAGCGGGAAACCGGCTGGCGGGAGGCGGAGCAGGCCGTCGACCAGGCGACCCTGCGCTTCGGGGCGGGAGCAGTTCGGCCGGCGGCCCTGTTCCGACCCGACGAGACCCCACGTACCGACCGCCCCAGTGGCCGGCCCTCCCAGGCTGCGGGCAGTCGGACAGGCACGTCCAACACGCGTGAAACACCGACGGTGGAGCGCTCTGTCGGTGATCGGTCACGATGATCTTCGGACTCGCCGTGACGCGCGGCCATTCGGCTCGTATCCTTATGGGTACGGCGCGGGTCCCCTGCGTCGGCAGAGCCTCCGTGCTCCGCACGATCGACCTCTGGAGGGAGCGCCGTGCCGCTCTCTGAGCACGAGCAGCGACTGCTCGACCAGATCGAGCGTGCCCTGTATGCCGAAGACCCCAAGTTTGCGACGACAGTGCGCTCGACCGACCTGCGCACCCACATGCGCCGACGCTTCCGCCGTGCCATCGGGCTGGCCGTCATCGGGGCCCTGCTGCTCGTCGGCGGTCCCGTCGCCAACCAGCCGGTGGTCGGCATCGCCGGCTTCGTCGTCATGCTGGCCGCGTTTCTGCTGGGCGTCTCGGCCTACAAGCGGCTCAACGGGACCAGCACGACCACCTTGCGGTCGGTCGAGGGCCGAGCGCAGCGCTCGACCAAGCGGGGACTCGGCAAGCGGGATCGCTCGCAGGGCTCGACCCGGGAGCGGCTCGAAGACCGTTGGAAGAAGCGCTGGGAAGAGCGTGGCGGTCCCGAGTAGCACCTGATGTTTGGGGGCGGGAGCAGCCGGGTCGGGACTACCGGGTCGCAGCCCGACGCCGCAAGGGACGGCTGAGGGCCGCAAGCCCGTTGTCGAAGCGTTCCGTCAGGTCCGCGATCCGATCGCCCAGCCCACGACCGGCCCAGCCCAGCGTGGAGGACGCAAAGACTGCGGCTCGCAGCCGGACCAGGGCAGGGGAGCCTTGCCGCAGGGCGTTCCGCACCTCGTTCACGTCGGGGCGCAGGTCGCCGTCCGGCAGCCGACCGGGTGGGGCGTAACGAGCCCGCTCGGTCGCCACGGCCACCCGCTCGAGGGCAGCCGCGACCGGACCGGTCAGGCCACGGCTGTCAGCGAGCCGCTGCGCCGCCGCCCGCGGGGAGTCCGCCGGGTGCCAGCGGTAGCCGACGTCGGTCGCGTCGTCCCACAGCTGTTCCCAGGCCGTGAGCGGATTCGGGTGGGCCCAGCGACGGCGACGTCGTACCAGGGTGAGCAACAGCGGGAGGATGAGCACAAGCGCAACGGCGACCGGCACGAGCAGCCAGCGCGAGCTGGCCTGAGCGTGAGGGCGGGAGGTGGGGCTTGCCGTCGACCTCGTCGCGGCCAACAGGTCGGGGTCGGTGTGACCAGCCGGATGTCCACCTGCGCCTGCGGTCCGCGCGGCCGACGGACCGGTCGGGTCGGTGGGATTCACGGGAGTGACGGGGGCGGGCACGCTGTAGCTCGGGACGGTCGAGCCGCTGACCGCCGGGGTCGGCTCGAAGCGCACCCAGCCGGTGCCGGCGAACCACGCCTCCGGCCAGGCATGCGCGTCGTGCGTGGTGACGCTGTAGACCTGCTTGTCGGAGCTGTCCTGTGTGCCGGGTGTGAAGCCCACAGCCACGCGGGACGGGATCCCGGCGACGCGCAGCATGGCCGCCATGGTGGTGGCGTACTGCTCGCAGAAGCCGTTCTTGCCGAGCAGGAACGCATCGACGGGGTCCTGTCCGGGAGTGGGCTGGGAGGCCCGCAAGTTGTAGACGTAGCCGTTGAGGGGGCTGGTGAAGTAACGCTGCAGGGCCACGGCTTTGTCGTACTCCGAGGTCTGCCCCTTGACCACCTTGGCGGTGAGCTGCTTGACGTACGGGCTGACGTCGATGGCCTGGCCGTACAGCTCGCTGATGCTCGGGTCGATGCCGTTGACCTGGGCTCTGGCAAGGGCGTCGCGGTCAGGCAGGACCCGACTGGCCCGCACGGAGTACGAAGTTAGGTTCTTGGTGGTGCTGGAGGCGGAGAAAACCGTCTGGCTCGACGGGTCCCACAACCAGGTGCCCTCGACGTCGACCTTCGTCGGGCCGAACGGCACCGGCAGCCAGTGCACGTCGAGGTGCCCATGGTCCGGGACGATCCGCATGTTCACCGGCTGGTGGGCGCCACCGTCTCCGATGGGGGTGGGTACGCTTTTTTGCACCTTGGCGTTCTCGCGGTCTGCCACGAGGTCCGCTGCCTTCCAGCCGTCGCCGGTGAACTGCCCGAGGGTCGTCATCCGCAGGTAGTCCGGGTGGGGGTCGTCGGTCCGGTAGACAAGAAGGGTCGTGGGCTTGGGGAGCGTCAGCTGGTCGCGCAGGGTGGTGAGAGCGTTGTAGGTGCGGGCGCTGTTGGGTCCACTGCCAGAGCCCGAGCCGCCCCCTCCATCGCTGCCTGCCAGAAGGCGGTGGTCGAGGCCTGGGATGAATGCCGGGATGACGACCGCGAGGCTGACGGCGGCGAAGCCAATACGGCGGCCGACCCGCCCCAGACTGCTGTCGTCGCCGCCGGGTCGCGCGCCCGGCAGGGAGGACCGCATCGGGGTGCCCCAGCGACCGACCCGTTCGCTGCCCTCCACCAGCAGCAGGCTGAGCCAGCCGAGGGCGCCAAGGATGAAGGGGAGCCCCCCGATGCCGCCTGGCAGCACGGCGGACGGCACGGCGAACATCACGAGCAGGGGTAGGCCCGCGACGGCGACTCGGTCCAGCACCACAGCGACGAGGTCGACCAGGACAGCAACGCCTCCGACTCCGGCGGCGGTGAGCAGCACCATCCCGTCGTGGGCCGGAACCGGCGGTCCGAATCGCGCGATGTCGTCCTGACCGCTTCGGACCAGCGTCTGGAGCACGTCCAGGGTGCGGGCCGTCGGGACCAGCCCGAACGCCAGGGACGAGCCGGCGAAGACCAGCGACAGGTAGCCGAACAGGACGGCCAGGCCGAGCACGGGCTGCAGGACGCGGGGCAGTCCGAGCCGCCGTCCGACGAGCCCCGCGGCGACCACGACGAGGACCGCGCCGAGGACTTTGGCGAGCCAGTCGTTGCCCTGGAACAGCGGGAACAGCGCCGAGGTCGCCAGCGCGACCGCCAGTCCGGCCGCAAGGGTCAGCTGCTCCTTGATGCTCACGCGCTCACCTCGCTGCGGCCCCCGCGGCGTCCCGCGAGCGGCCAGGCGGAGGGAAGGGTCGTGCCGTGCTCGATGCGCAGCACCCGCCAGCCGGTGCTCCCGAGCAGGGCGGCGGAGGCCTCATAGCCGGCGGCTCCGACCTGGCGTCCGCGGGGTCCGGTGGGGGACCAGGTCTCGGTGTCGAGCAGGACGGCGACGCAGGTCGCGGTGCCGTGCCGTAGCCGTGACAGCCGTTGGGCGTCCTCGGGGGCCAGCGCCCCGAGGACCGCGACCAGCACCCCGTCGACGCCACTGCGCCGCAGGCGCTCGGTGACCGGGTCGAGGCTCTCGGTCCTGGATGCTTTGACGGCCGCGAGGGCGTCCAGGACCGTGCCCTCGGTCGCGGGCAGCCCGGGCGGGACGAGATCCAGGCCGGTGTCGGCCAGCACCCGCAGTGTGAACCCGCTGCGGGTCAGAGCGACGGCGACGCTCGCGACGGCGCTGACAGCCCATTCGAAGGAGGAGCCGGGGCCGTCGCCTCGGTGGGCGACGGTGCGGCTGTCGAGCAGCAGCGTCGCGCGGCTCTGGTAGGGCTGTTCCTCGCGTCGGACCATGAGCTCACCGACGCGGGCCGTCGAGCGCCAGTGCACCTTGCGCAGGTCGTCGCCATGGCGGTACTCCCGGGTGGCGGCGTCGTCACTTCCGGAGACGGCCACTGATCGCGCCGCCGCCTCGCCGCCGCCGGCCCAGTCGCCACCGAGCTGGACCGCGGGCAGGGGGTAGACGGCAGGAGTGACGACCAGGTCGTCGACGGACGCGAAGGACCGGGTTAGCTCGACCAGCCCGAACGGGTCTGTCAGCCGGACAGAGAGCGGGCCCACGCGGTAGCGGCCGCGGACGTCGGCCCGGACGGGGTAGCTGACCTCACGGATGCCGTTGGGCTCGACCCGGTCGAGTACGAAGCGTGGCCGGCCTCCCAGGACGTACGGCAGGGCGTCCTCCATGAGCAGGACGCCGCTGGGCAGCCGCGACACGTTGTCCAGACGCAGCCGCACCGTCGACGCGAGGCCGGCCTCGACGCGCGGTGGGTCGAGCAGCCGGGAGCACGACAGCCGGTAGCGGGTGCGGGCCACGATGACGACCGCCATCAGCGGTAAGGCGACGAGGAAGACGGCGGCGCGGAGCAGGTCGCGCTGGCCGAGCAGCACGGCGCACAGCGCCAGGGCCAGCCCGGCCGCGAGCAGACAGCGCCCGCGTGTCGTGAGTCCGCTCAGCGCCGCGCGCACCAGGTCAGTTCTTTCGCAGGTCGGGAAGGGGGAGCCGGGCGACCAGGTCCGCGACGACCGACTCAGTGCTGCGCCGGGCCACCTGTGCCTCGGCCGTCGGCAAAAGCCGGTGGGCGAGGACCGGCGCGGCCATCGTCTGGACGTCGTCGGGCAGCACATAGTCGCGGCCTTCGAGGGCAGCCAGAGCGCGCGAGGCTCGGAGCAGCTGCAGGGACGCACGCGGTGAGGCGCCGAGCCGGAGCTCGGGGGCGCTTCGGGTGGCGTTGGCCAGCTCGACGACGTACCGCTTCACGTCGGCACTGACGTGCACGCCGCGCACGATGTCGATCAGCTTGCGGACGGTGACGGCGTCGGCGACCGGTTCGAGGTCGTCCAGGGCGGCTGGTCCGCCGTGGGTGTCGAGCATCTCGATCTCGGCCTCGACGCTCGGGTAGCCCATCGAGACGCGGGCGGTGAAGCGGTCCCGCTGGGCCTCGGGCAGCGGGTAGGTGCCCTCCATCTCGATCGGGTTCTGGGTCGCGATGACCATGAACGGTGCCTCGAGGACGTAGGTCGTGCCGTCGACGGTGACCTGGCGTTCCTCCATGGCCTCGAGCAGGGCACTCTGCGTCTTCGGTGAGGCGCGGTTGATCTCGTCACCGACGACGATGTTCGCAAAGACCGCACCGGGCTTGAACTCGAACTCGCGGGCCTCCATGTCGTAGACCGACACGCCCGTCACGTCCGACGGCAGCAGGTCCGGGGTGAACTGGATGCGCCGCACCGTGCAGTCGATCGAACGAGCCAGGGCCTTCGCGAGCATCGTCTTGCCCACGCCGGGGACGTCCTCGATGAGCAGATGGCCCTCAGCGAGCAGGACGACCAGCGAGAGCTGGACGACCTCGGGCTTGCCCTCGATCACCCGCTCGATGTTGCCCCGGATCAGGCTCGCGACCTCGAGCAGGTCGTCGAGGCCAGCGACGCCGGAAAGCGCCTCAGGTCCGACGCGGGTAGGGCGTGCCACCGAAGGTCCTCCGTCATGGTCGGGCGTGCTGGTACTCAGGTGCGCTGGCCGGTTGCTGGAGCACAGCTGAGTCTGACACCGAATCTGCCGTTCCGTCGCCCAGACTCTGGGCCGGTCCAGGTCACGATGGGCTGGCCGCGGATCCCGCTCCAGGACCGACCCACCAGCGCCACGCAGCGTTCCCCACTTCGCACCACAGAGCTTTCGCGCGTGCCTGCACGCCCTCCTCTGCCCTCTGCTCATCGGGTACGACGGCCCGTTCGCCGCAGAGAACGGGCCTCCCGGGCCATTTTCCCTCCACGCCCTCGCCACCCCCCTGACCTGGGGTGATGGCCGTGCGAACCCGAAAGAACGTCGCATTGGGCGTTGACAGTGGGTAGGAGTGGGGTAACGTGGAGCGCATGGGAGCCGAGGGGGTTCCCCAGGGGGGAGCGCAGCCGTGTTCCTCGGCACGCACTCCCCGAAGCTCGACGACAAGGGCCGGCTCTTCCTCCCGGCCCGCTTCCGGGAGGAGCTGGCGCAGGGAGTGGTGATCACTAAGGGCCAGGAGCGCTGCCTCTACGTGTTCAAGACGCCCGACTTCATGGAGCACGCCCAGAAGCTGCAGGGCGCCCCGCTCACCTCGCAAGGGGCCCGAGACTTCGGCCGGATCTTTTTCTCCAGCGCCTTCGACGACATCCCGGACAAGCAGGGCCGCATCACGGTCCCGCTGGGACTGCGGAGCTACGCGGGCCTGACCAAGGACTGCACCGTCATCGGTATGAACACCCGGCTCGAGATCTGGGACGCCGCCGCCTGGGCGACCTACGAGGCCGGCCAGGAGCCGGTCTATGCAGCGCAGGCAGAGGAGGTCATGCCTGGCGTCTTCTGAGCCCCCCTGGGATCTGGCCTCCGACCGCTTCCCCTCCTGGCACACCTTCCCCGGTGCCAGGCGGGGGAGCGGGCGGGGACCAGAAGCCAGGGAGCACCAGTCCCAGGGTCCGCGAGCCCCGGAGCAGATCACAGCACGAGAGCGCGTCCTAGAAGGGCAGGGTCGAGATGGGCAGGGTCGACAGGGGCAGCAGCCCGCAACCGGCGCATGTTCCGGTGCTCCTGGAACGCTGCGTCGGCCTGCTCGCCCCCGCCCTCACCGGCCCCGACGACGTGGTCGTCGACTGCACGCTCGGATTGGGGGGCCACGCCGAGGCGCTGCTGCGCGACACCCCCGCCCGTCTGGTCGGCCTCGACCGTGACCCCGAGGCGCTCTTTCGCTCCGGAGCCCGCCTGGAGGCCTACGGCAGCCGCGTGACGCTCGTGCACGCCGTCTACGACGCGCTACCTGGCGTTCTTGCCGACCTCGGTATCGGCCGGGTCCAGGGCATCCTGTTCGACCTGGGAGTCTCCTCGCTGCAGCTCGATGAGGTCGCCCGTGGGTTCGCCTACGCCCAGGACGCCCCACTCGACATGAGGATGGACCCGACGACGGGGCCGAGCGCGGCCGATGTCGTCAACGGCTACGACGGCAAGGCGCTCGCCCGCGTACTGAAGGACTACGGCGACGAGCGCTTCGCGTCCCGGATCGCCGACGCCATCGTCCGCGAGCGGGTCCGCGACCCCTTCACCCACACCGCACGGCTTGCCGAACTGGTCCGAACCTCCATCCCGGCTGCGACCCGGCGTACCGGGGGGCACCCCGCCAAGCGGACCTTCCAGGCGCTGCGCATCGAGGTCAATGACGAGCTCGGCGTCCTGCGCCGCGCCCTTCCTTCCGCGCTCGACGCGCTGTCGGTCGGCGGACGCATCGTCGTCATGAGCTACCAGTCGCTCGAGGACAAGATTGTCAAGACCGAGCTGGTACGCCGCTCCACGTCGGATGTCCCGGTCGACCTGCCGTTCGTCCCCGAGGGGTCGCAGCCCGAGCTGACGCTGCTGGTCCGGGGCTCCGAGAAGGCCACCGCAGCCGAGGTCCTCGCCAATCCCCGCGCCCAGTCCGTCCGGCTGCGCGCTGCCGAGCGCGCCAGGGACGCCGCGTGAGCCCCGCAGCCACCAGCGCCGCCAGCACCTCGCCCGGCACACTCGGTGTCCCGCTGCGCAGCCCGCTGCCCAAAGCCCCCCAGCGCCGGGTCGCCGGACTGCGCCTGGTCCCGCAGCGCCGGTCCTCCGCCGCCAAGGCGCCGTTCGTCGTGGTCGTGGTCCTGCTGCTCGTCGGTGGCCTGCTGGGGCTGCTGCTGCTCAACACCCTCGTCGCCCAGGGCAGTTTCGCGCTGCACGACCTCAGCAGCTCCGGCAAGGCGCTCCAGCAGCAGGAGCAGGACCTCGCCGCGCAGGTCCAAACCCTCCAGGCACCGGCCGACCTGGCGCATCGGGCCACCGCCCTCGGCATGGTCCCCGGTGGTGCGCCCGCGTTCCTGCGGCTGTCCGACGGCCGGGTCCTGGGTCGGCCCTCGGCAGGCGTGCCCCCCGTCCCACCACGCGTCGCCCCTGCCGCTCCCACCACCGTGACCAAG
>JANXUE010000141.1 GCA_025352005.1 Frankiales bacterium | reverse complement strand
CCAGGAACTCCAGGGTCATCACGGTGCAGACGGTGTGGCTTCCGAGGTCCTCCGGCCCGGTACTGCAGCAGCCGTCTCGGAAGAACCCGGTCACCGGGTCCATCCCACAGGGGTCGAGGGGAGTCCCGAGGACGTTCAGGTCGGTCACGACCAGAGCATGGCAGAGCAGCGGCCGCAGAACGACGAAGGGCCCCGACCGAGGTCGGGGCCCTTCAACTGCACGAACTACAGCGCGCGGACGTTCTCCGCCTGTGGGCCCTTCTGACCCTGCGTCACGTCGAAGGAGACGCGCTGGTTCTCATCGAGGGTCTTGTAGCCCTCGCTCGCGATCGCGCTGAAGTGGCAGAAGACGTCGGCGCCGCCGCCGTCCTGGGCGATGAACCCAAAGCCCTTCTCCGCGTTGAACCACTTGACTGTGCCTTCGGCCATGACGATCCCTTTGCTGTCGTTCGGAGGTCGCATCTGCTGACTCCGGGTTGGTGCCGCCACTCACAAAAAGAACGCCTGCGACCGAGTGTCCACAGGCGTTCAAGAACGACGAAAGAACAACAACCGTGACCAGCGTAACCCGTGCGGGGCCCAGGTGGGGGATTCCGCACCAACATGTTTGCGTCACCGTTGCGACAAGCTGGCCCGGTCAGCTCGCCTGGCTGACGCTGCTCATGTTGAAGTCGGGCACCCGCAGGGTCGGCATCTGGGTCCACGTGAAGTAGTCGCTCCACTCCCGCGGCAGGGTCGGGACCGAGGCGCCCACCTCGGTGACCCGGCCGAGCAGGTCGACCGGGCTCTCGTTCCAGCGAAAGTTTGTCACCGTACCGACCACCTCGCCACCCTCGACGAGGTAGACCCCGTCGCGGGTCAGGCCGGTCAGCAGGAGCGTCTCTGGGTCGACCGTCCGGATGTACCACAGGCAGGTCAGCAGCAGGCCCCGCTCGGTGGAGGCGACCATCTGCTCGGTGGTCTGCTCGCCGCGGCCCGCCACGATGAGGTTGTCGACGTACGGCGTGAGGGGGCTGCCGCTCTGAGCGGCCGACGAGCGGGTCTGGGTGAGCGCGTCCAGTCGACCGTCCCTCACCCAGTCCGTCGCGGTGAGCTCGAGTCCGTTGTCGAACACGCTCACGTGCGACGAGGAACCTCCCGCGACGGTGAAAGGACGGATCCCCAGCGTCGGGTGGTGCGGGTCGCTGCGGAGCGAGAAGCCCTGGGGGGCAAGGACCTCCCCAACGCGGGTGCCGCCCGGCTTGGAGAAGACGGTGCGTCCCTCGGCAGTGTCCCGTCCGGAGGCGGTCCAGTAGGCGTAGACCATCAGATCGGCCACGGCGCTGGGTGGCAGCAGCGTCTCGTAGCGGCCGGCCGGGATCTCGACGTACCGCTCCGTCCAGCCCAGCCGCCTTCGCAGCTCGGTGTCCAGAGCGGGTACGGCGAGGTCGGTCCAGTCCCGCGTGTGCTGGCCGACCCAGGACGAACCACCCGGCCGGTTGTTCTTGGCGGTCATCTCGACGTAGCCCCGCGGCTGGGAGTGCCGCCGCCGCAGGCCGGTCGAGGAGCCGAGCCAGGTCGTCGTCACGTCGTGTGTGGCGTAGCCGAAATGGCGCAGGCCGTCTGCCTGCCCGGCCGCGAAGGACGCGCCCAGGTCGCTGGCCAGCTGGGAGAACACGGCTGTTGTGGTGGTCTGCGCGGGGTCGGTGAAGTTGGCGTCCTGGGTGCCGGCCAGGAGCGGGCCGTAGTCCTCCGCGGGGCTGGCTTCGCGCGCCGCCAGCTCGCTTGCCCGCACCAGAGCCTCGAGGTTGGCGACGCTGGACGCGCTACGGACGCCGACCGACTCACCCATGACGGAGATGACCGTGACACTGCGCTCGCGCCGGGAGCCGTTGGTCGTCAAGGTATTGGTGGCCCAGCGCAGGTTGACGGTCGTGCTCTCCTCGACGACGACGACACAGCCGTCCGCTGAGGACAGGCTGAGCGCGCGCTCGACGACGGAGCTTAGGTCGGTCATCGGCCGGCCTCCCGGACCGTGTTGAGGATCGTGACACCACGGAACAGCGCCGACGGGCAGCCGTGACTGACGGCGGCGGTCTGCGACGGCTGGGCTTTGCCGCAGTTGAAGGCGCCACCCAGCACGTAGGTCTGCGGCCCCCCGATGGCTTCCATGGAGCCCCAGAAGTCGGTCGTCGTCGCTTGGTAGGCGACGTCTCTGAGCTGCCCGACGAGCCGGCCACCGCGGATCTCGTAGAACCTCTGACCGGTGAACTGGAAGTTGTAGCGCTGCATGTCGATCGACCAGCTCTTGTCCCCGACGACGTAGATCCCCCGCTCGACCCGCGCGATGAGGTCCTCGGTGCTGGGGCCACCCTGCGCCGGCTGAAGCGACACGTTCGGCATTCGCTGGACCGGGACGCGGTGTGGGCCATCGGCGTAGGCGCAGCCGTTGGATCGGCGCACACCGAGCGCCGTGGCGTTCTGGCGGGCCATCCTGCGGTCGAGCTGGTAGCCCACCAGGGTGCCGTCCCTGATCAGGTCCCACTCCTGGGCCGCCACGCCTTCGTCGTCGTAGCCGACCGTCGACAGCCCGTGCGGGGTGTGCCGGTCACCGGTGACGTGCATGAGGTCCGTGCCGTACCGCAGCGAGCCGAGCTGGTCGAGGGTGGCGAAGGAGGTCCCGGCGTAGGCCGCCTCGTAGCCGAGCGCGCGGTCGAGCTCGGTGGCATGCCCGATCGACTCGTGGATCGTCAGCCACAGGTTCGTCGGGTCGATGACCAGGTCGTAGCTACCGGGCTCGACGCTGCTCGCCTTGGCCTTCTCCATCAGGCGCTCCGGCATCTGGGCGAGCTCGTCGTCCCAGTCGTAGGCGCCATCGGTGAGGTACTCCCAGCCACGGCCGACCGGCGCGGCGACGGTGCGCATCGTCTCGAACCCACCGCCGGGGTCGACGCGGGTACCGGTGACCTGGGGTTGTAGCCGTACCCGCTGCTGGGTGGTCATGGTGCCGGAGGTGTCAGCGTAGAACTTGCCCTCGAGGGCCTGCTGGAGGCTGATGTCGACGTGGTCGACGTCGTCGTGCCCCAGCAGCCGCTGGCTCCACTGCTCGAACAGCGCGACCTTCTCGGTCGGGTCCACGGAGAAGGGGTCGATGTCGTAGGCCGAAACCCAGGTGACGTCGGTATAGACCGGTTCGTCGGCGAGCTCGACGGGCTGGGAGTTGAGCGGTCGGGAGGTACGGGCGACGTCGACCGCCTCTTGCGCCAGCCGGACTGCCTCGGCGACGGTCACGTCCGCGCTGCTGGCAAACCCCCACGTCCCGTCATGGACGACGCGTACGGCGAGCCCGACGCTGACGTCGTCGCTCAGACTCTGCAGCCGGCCGTCGCGCATCGACACGTCCTGCCCCCGAAGGCGTTCGACCCGCAGATCGGCGTGGGTCGCACCTGCGTCGCGCGCGGCCTGCAGACCAGCCTCAGCCGCCTCACGAAGGGGGAGGGAAAGGAACGCGGGATCGACCGGGTGGCTCACCCGGCCACCCTAGGCCTCAGGCGGGCCGTCCCGCTCTCCGCGACGCCGAGGTCACGCGACCTGCGATCCTCGAGGGCTCAGAACCAGGGTCCGCGCATGTCGAGCGTCGTGCGGTCGAGGGAGGCCAACAAGTCCAGCTGCGGCCCGGTCTTGGGCAATTCCCAGCCGAAGAAGTACCGCGCAGCCTGACGCTTCCCGTCGTAGAAGTCACCCTCCTTGCCTTCGCAGGCCAGCAGCTGCTCGAGCCACATCCAGGCGACGATTGCGTGCCCGAACGCCTCGAGATAGACGCTGGAGTTCGCCAGGGATAGGGCTACATCACCTGCGCCCCAGACCTTCTGGGTGACCTCGACGATCCGGTCGACGGTCGCTTGGAGCTCGGCGGCGTACTCCGGGAAGGCTGTGGCCCGGGCGACGGTCTCGTGGATGGTGGCAGCCAATAGGGCGAGGCCGGCGCCCCCCTGCATGATGACCTTGCGGCCCAGCAGGTCCAGTCCCTGGATGCCGTGCGTGCCCTCGTGGATCGGGTTGAGGCGGTTGTCGCGATAGAGCTGCTCGACCGGGTACTCGCGGGTGTAGCCGTAGCCGCCGTGCACCTGGATCGCCAGGCTGTTGGCCTCCAGGCACCACTGGGACGGCCAGGACTTCGCGATGGGGGTCAGCATCTCCAGCAACAGGTGCGCGCGGGCCGGGTCGGTGCCGGTGCGCTCCTCGTCGACGAGCATCCCGCAGTAGAGGTTGAGGGCCAGAGCGCCTTCCACGTAGGACTTCTGGGCGAGCAGCATCCTGCGGACGTCGGCGTGCTCGATGATCGCGACCATCGGGGTGGACGGGTCCTTGGCGTCGACCGGACGCCCCTGGGGGCGGTTCCTGGCGTAGTCGAGGGCGTGCAGGTAGCCGCTGTAGCCCAGGGCGGTGGCACCGAGGCCGACCCCGATCCGGGCCTCGTTCATCATGTGGAACATGTAGCTCAGGCCCTTGTGCTCCTCCCCGACGAGGTACCCGACCGCGCCGCCGCTCTCCCCGAAGTTGAGCAGCGTGTTGACGGTGCCTCGGTAGCCCATCTTGTGGTTGAGGCCGGCCAGGACGACGTCGTTGCGGGTCCCATCCGCCAACAGCTTCGGCACGATGAACAGCGAGATCCCCCTGGCGCCAGGGGGAGAGCCCGGGATCTTCGCCAGGACCAGGTGGATGATGTTCTCGCTGAGCTCGTGATCGCCGGCGCTGATCCACATCTTGTTCCCGATGACCCGGTAGGTGCCGTCCTGCTGTTTGACGGCTTTCGTCGTCACGTCCGCGAGGCTCGAGCCGGCCTGCGGCTCCGACAGGCACATCGTGCCGAAGTACCGCCCCGTCAGCATCGGCTTCACATAGGTCTCGACCTGCTCCGCCGACCCGTGCGCCAGGAGCAGGTTGGCGTTGGCCATTGTCAGGAACGGGTACGACGAGGTGCCGACGTTCGCCGCCTGGAACCAGCCGATCGCGGCTTGCGTGAGGACGGCAGGCAGCTGGAGCCCGCCCACCGCGTAGTCCATGCCCGCGCCCGTCAGCCCGGCGTCGGCGAACTTCGCCAGCGCCTTCTCGATGTCGGGGTGCAGGTGCACTTTGGTGCCGTCGAAGGTCGGTTCCTGCTCGTCGGACAGCCTGTTGTGGGGTGCGAAGTCCCGGGTGGCGATGAGCTCGGCCAGGTCGAGTACGGCGTCAAAGGTCTCCCGGCTGTGGTCGGCGTAGCGCTCCCGGCTCGTCAAGGTCGTGACGTCGAGCCACTCGTGCAGCAGAAAGTCGAGGTCACGGCGGGACAGCAGCAAAGAGGCCATCCGTCGAGACTAGAACGCGGTTCGGTGGTCAGCAGCCGAGCGACGCTGGCGTAGTTGATGAGGGTAATGCGGTGCCAGGACAACTGGTCGGGTCCTGGAGGTTCCGGGCGCCAGGACACCGCTACGTATGAAGGTCGCCCCCTGTTGTGTCTCACGAAGAATGGTCTTGCGTGTTACCTCTAGTAGATATTTGTCACGCGGTTTTTAGCCGAGTAGGACTGGCTAGTCCCTGTGGATATTCGTTTCTTTGTTCCCTCTCATGGACTATGATGTGGTCATGTCCGCTGCCACCTTCGTCCGCGATGATGCTGCGGCGCGGGCTGCCTTGGTGGCGATCTCAGCTGATGAGGTAGAGCACGCGCGGTGGTATGCCCGGACGATGCGGCACCGGGCGGTGTTGGATGCGGCGTTGAACGGGACGGGGACCCAGCACGGCACGGTCGAGCTGGCGGGGACGGCCCGGATCGGTCAGGGCCGCGCGGCGACGCAGTGCGCTGACGCGCGTCGGCTGCTGGAGGTGTTCAGCGAGACCTTGACGCTGTTGGAGGCGGGGCGGGTGTTCGTGCACACCGTCGAGCTGATGTTGTCGATGACCCGGCAGTGCACGGAGGCTGTTCAGCACGAAGTAGAACGGCGGGTCCTCGGTCAGGTGGTGGACTGCACGACCACTGATGTGCGGCGGATCCTGGAGCGCACCATCCCCGAGGTCGAGGCTGACCTGGACCCGGTGCTGACCGAGCAGCGTCTCGCTGCGGCCCGCCGTCAACGTGGGGTCTGGGTCCGGCCCGTCGCGGACGGGATGGTGCAGGTCGGCGCGACCATGCAAGCTGTGCTGGGGCGCCGGTTCGAGCTCGACCTGGGGGTGCTGGTCACCGCGCAGCGAGCGTCCGACCGGGCCGCCGGGACCGACCGGACCATGGCTCAAGCCCAGGCCGATGTGTTCGCCGAGCTCCCGACCCGGCACCTCGCGCTGCTGCACGCGATCCGGTCCGGTCGGGCTGAGGAGCTCCGCGCCCTCGCGGTCGCCCCCGGCGGCAGCGCCCAGGCCGATGCGGTCGCGGACACGCTCGACGCTTTCGACCAGCTCGAAGCCGACACCCTGGACGAGCTCAACGAGCTCGCCAGCACCGCCGACGCTGGGTCCGCTGCTTCCGACGACATCACCGTGGACGATGTCAGCGCCTACATGCCGCAGGGCAGTGACGCTCCTGGGCCGTCGTCCACACCCGAGGATCAGGAAGCTGTCGACCCAGTGCTGGATCCGTTGGACCCGGAGGATCTGTGGGGGTTGGTAGACGTGCCGTTGGATCGGTTCGGCCGGCCGCAGGCGTGGACCGAGGCGGAGTGGCAGGCACTCATGGAGCAGGGGCCGCCGGACAGTGCGTGGACGCAGCAGCCGCCACCGCCGGTGGGCGACCCGAGCGGGCTCGGACCTGCGGACCTGACGGGCCAGAGCGACCGGTTGCAGGACCTGACGTTGCATGAGCTCGCGATGGAGTTGCTCCGCCTTCCGGTGAACCAACCCGTCACGGTCAACGTGCACGTCCCGATGAGCACCCTGCTCGAGGTGGACCATCGCGCCGGCTACCTCGAAGGGATCGGGGCGATCCCTGCCCAGCACTGCCGGTTGCTCGCCGTGACCGGGAGCCTGCGCCGGTTGTACGTGAACCCGACCAGTGGTGTGCCGCTGGGCACCGACCAGCATGCGCTCGAGCCACTGATCAGTCCCGACCAGCTCACGCTCAGCACCGAGGAGCACCGTGCTGAGCTCAGCGCGCAGACCCGACTGCGGCTGCTGGGGCTGCTCGGACCGGCCGGGATTGCCGATCGGGCCGAACCGCAGCACGACCCCAGCGCTGCCCTGGCCCGGCAGGTCGACACCCGTGACCAGCGCTGCACCGGGATCGGCTGCAACCGCGGCCACTGCGAACGCGACCACCAGGTCGCCCACCCCACCGGCCCGACCGCCGTGTGGAACCTGGACCTCAAAAGCATCCGCTGCCACCACCTCAAGCATGAAGGCTGGACCGTCACCACCGACCAGCATGGCCGGCAGCACTGGACCAGCCCCCTCGGGCACACCTACCACCGCCCCGGCGTCTGGTCCGCCCCCACCCGCCTGCCCGACGACGGGACGTCACCACTCGAGCTACCCGACCCCACCCCGCTCCGGCTCCCCAAGGAGACGGTCGACCTCGGTCCCCGCCTCGAGCTCCCCAGCTACCGCAAAGCCCGCCAGCACGCTGAAGCCCGCGTCACCACCCAGGCGCGAGACGGCGCCGAGTCCACCAGCCAGACCCAGCAGCCCGACCAACCCGAGTAGGTCGAACAGTCAGGGGGGTCAGAACAGGACGGCACCGACGGTGCGGGCCTCGAGGTCGAGCAGCCAGCGTTTGGCGTGCAGGCCTCCCGCATAGCCGACGAGGTCGCCACCGGCGCCGATGACGCGGTGGCACGGGGTCACGATCGCGTTGGGGTTGCTGCCGTTGGCGATGCCCACTGCACGGGACGCGGTACGCGGGTCGGCGCCGACCCGGGAGGCGATGTCGCCGTAGGAGCAGGTGGTGCCATAGGGGATGGCGCGCAGCGCAGCCCACACCCGCAGCTGGAACGCGCTGCCACGCTCGTCGAGAGGCAGGTCGAAGTCCTGCAGGGAGCCGGCAAAGAAGTCGTGCAGCTGACGACGGGCCTCGGGCAGGCAGTGCGCGTTCGGGTCGTAGCGCTCCTCGCCGGAGGCGGGTACGCCTTTGCTGGTCGGGAGGAAAACCTGCAGCAGGCCCTTCCCGGAGGCGACGAGCAGCAGCTCGCCGATCGGGGAGCCGACCGTGCAGCTCCGCAAGCCACTGTCCACAGATCCTCCCGAGCCCTTGACGGTTCTGTCGGTGCTGAGGTCTACTGTTCTCGTATTCGAACAAAGTTTCGATCAGCCGTTGGGGCCTCGCGGACCCGGCGGTGGGCGGTGCGTCCGCCCGGTGGTGTGCGACTTCGACCCTCTCATGTCACCGGGCGGATCGCTGGTCCGACTGCAGCGTGGGGAAGCGCTTCGGTCGGGCCGGCGAACCGCCGTACAGCCGCCTTCCCCCGGCACCCGCACCAGCCACGCCAGGAGGAGGCACGTCCATGAGCCGTCTGCACGCCGACCCCGTCGAGGTCCGGATCCGGGTCGCCCCGTCCGGACCGGTTCCCGAGCAGTTCCTGTGGCGTGGACGGCTGTACCTCGTGCGGGAGGTCCTCGCCCGCTGGACCGAGTCCGGCTCCTGGTGGACCGGTACGACGATGCGCTCCCTCCAGACCGGCTCCGAAAGCGCCGGCGTGGAGCAGACCGGCGTCCCGCTGGACGACCGGGAGCAGCAGTGGTGGCGGGTCGAGGCCGACTCCGGTCGGCTGGCCGCGCTGTCCGGGGGCAGTGGGGTCTACGACCTGTGCCTGCTGGAGTCCTCACAGTCCTGGGCGCTCAAGCGGGTGATGGACTGATGACCACCCCCGTGCTGCCCGCCTCGACGCTGCTCGCCCTGTCCCGGCAGGGCCTGGCCGAGGCGGGGGCGACCACCGCTCCAGGTCAGCGCTATGCCCTGTCCCACCTGGCGGCCCTACGTGCCGCGGCGGCCGTCCTGTCCTGCCGGGCCAGGCCCACCGGACCTGCCGGTGCGACGGGTTCTGCTGGCGCGACGGGTCCTGTCGGCGCGACGGGGGCCAAGCGAGGCCGGCCGCGCAGCGCCTGGGTGCTGCTGTGCTCGGTCGCTCCCGAGCTCACCGAGTGGGCCGAGTTCTTCGCCGCCGGCGCTCGTAAGCGGGCTGCTGCCGAGGCCGGTCTTACCGGGGTCGTCACCCCCCGTGAGGCTGACGACCTGCTGCGGGACGCCCAGGCGTTCTTGTCCGTCGTCGAGACCACCTTGGCTAGCACCTTGGCCGGCACCTTGGCCGGCACCACGCCGGCCTCGCGGCTGTCCCGGACGGGCTGAACGATGGATCCCTTCGTCCACCTGCATGTCGCCAGCGGATACTCGCTGCGGCACGGGGCCTCCCATCCCGCGCAGCTGGTCGAGCGAGCCGCCGAGCACGGCATGGACACCATGGCGCTGACCGACCGCGACGGTGCCTACGGGATGGTGAAGTTTGCCCAGGCCTGCGACCGGATGGGCATTCGCCCCGTGTTCGGGGTCGACCTCGCCACCGCACCCCTTGTGTTTCCACAGCGTCAGGGTGCGGTGGAAAAGCAGAAGACGGGGAGCAGGAGCAGTCCGGCGCGGGGTGGGTCGTTCCTGGCCACCGACGCGCTGCCGCGGATCACCCTGCTGGCCCGCGACGCACGAGGCTGGGCGGCACTGTGCCGGTTGATCTCCGCAACCCACCTGGCGGGGGAGCGCGGCGCCCCGGTGACCAGCCTCGACCTGGTCGCCGAGCACGCCGGGGCGGTCGCGCAGGCCGGGGGGCTGGCCGTCCTGCTCGGCCCGACGTCGGAGCTCGGCCGGGCCCTCGTCCAGCGCCGTCCCGACCTCGCGAAAGGTCACCTCGACCGCTGGCGGGACGTCCTGGGCACCGATGCAGTGGTCGTCGAGGTCGTCCATCACCGCGGTCCCGGTGACGCGGGCCGGGCTGCCCGCCTGCTCGGGTTCGCCCACGAGCAGCAGGCCAGCGCGGTCCTGTCCAACGTGGTGCGCTACGTCGACCGGGCCGACGCCCCCACCGCCGATGTCCTCGATGCGAGCCGCCGGCTGGTGGCGCTCGACGCCCGCCACGTCGACCGGACCAACGCCGAGGCCGCGTTGCTCTCCGGCAAGGAGATGGCCGATGCAGCAAGCGAAGTGGCCCGCTTCGCCGGCCTGGGTGACGACGGCAGAGGACTGCTCGCCCGCACGCGGCACGAGGCTGACCGGTGTGTCGTCGACCCGCGCCGCGACCTCGGGATCGGTGAGGTCCACTTCCCCGAGCTCGAGGTTGCGGGGGAGGCCCACCAGGTCCTCCGGGACCGTTGCGAGGCAGGCTTCGGTCGACGGGGGATGGTCGCGGACGCGCCGACCCGGGCCCGCCTCGACGACGAGCTCGCGGTCATTGCCGGCCTGGGCTACCCGTCGTACTTCCTGACGGTTGCCGACGTCACCGACCTCATCAAGGGGATGGGCGTGCGGGTGGCTGCGCGGGGGAGCGGGGCGGGCAGCCTCGTCAACTACCTGCTGGGGATCAGCGACGTGGACCCGATCCGCTACGGGCTGCTGATGGAGCGGTTCCTGAGCCCCCTGCGCCACCAGCTGCCCGACATCGACGTCGACGTCGAGTCCGCACGAAGGATGGAGGTCTACGAGCAGGTCCTGGGGCGGTACGGCGGAGAGCGCTGCACCTGCGTCTCGATGATGGACACCTACCGGGCGCGGCACGGGATCCGCGACGTCGGCGCCGCCCTCGGGCTGCCACCAGGGGAGGTCGACACCCTCGCCAAGGCGTTCCCACACATCCGCGCCAACCAGGTGCGGCAGGCGATGAAGGACCTGCCCGAGCTGCGGTCCAGCAGCCTCAACAGCCCTCGCACCGACCTGCTGCTGCGGCTCGTCGAGCGGCTCGACGGCCTGCCCCGGCACGTGGCGCTGCACCCGTGCGGTGTCCTGCTGTCCGACCGGACGTTGCTTGACCGCACGCCCGTCGAAGCCAGCTACCTCGGCTACCCGATGAGCCAGTTCGACAAGGACGACGTCGAAGAACTCGGTCTGCTCAAGCTCGACGTCCTCGGGATTCGGATGCAGTCAGCGATGGCCCACGCAGTGATCGAGGTGCAACGCGTCGACGGGATCACGGTCGAGCTCGATGCCACCCCGCTCGACGACGAACCGACCTTTGAGCTGATTCGCTCAGCGCACACGCTGGGCTGCTTCCAGATCGAGTCACCCGGGCAACGAGAACTGATCGGCAAGTTCGGACCCGAGACGTTCGACGACCTGATCACTGACATCTCGCTGTTTCGTCCAGGCCCGGTGAAGTCCGACATGATCACGCCGTTTCTACGCGCCCGCCAGGGCTGGGAACCGGCGCAGTACTT
>JANXUE010000117.1 GCA_025352005.1 Frankiales bacterium | reverse complement strand
GACCTGCGCGACATCGGCCTGGGTCACACCGAAGCTCTTGAACGCCTCGACCAAGTCGCCAGCCTCGACGGCTCGCTCTAGCTGCTTCGCGCTCATCACGACCTCCTCGGCACCCGATGGTACGCCCGAAAGAACACCTGGTCCAGCACCCGATCCCAGCGCGGGGCCGTGGCTACGAGTCGGCTCTGTTGTCCCAGGTTTCTGAACCATTCGGCGCGGCGTCCGCCTACGGGCCACGGACCCCCCATCGCGCCGGACTTCGAGTTAATTCAGAGCGGGGTAGAACGAGAAACTAAGGTAACCTTAGCCCGGACCCGCATAAGTGCAGGTCAGACGGTGTTTGGAACTTCCCTGACACGGAAGAGGTCACAGGTTCAAGTCCTGTATCGCCCACACGGTAAAACCCCAGGTCAGACGGGGTGCGAGCCTCGGAGCAAGATCACGAGTCTGACCCCTGGTAGCCAAACTGGTAGCCACAGCATCTGCCGCAACCCGTCCTACAGCGGCAGGGCCAAGCCCTCTGAGTTGGCTCAGACGGCCTCAGGTTGGCCTAGTTCCAGAAGGCGAACGGCGGCTTCTCGCCCTCAGCCGTGACCATCATCCGGGGCAGCACCCACGCGCTGATCGTGCGCAGCCACCCGTCGAGCGAGTCCGTGATGCTCTGCCCGTACCCGGGGTCGTCGCTGAGGTTCAGCCGCATGTCGATCACGGCCCCACTGAGCGGCGGAGTCGTCCCGGTCACGTTCGTGAACACCCCGAGGTCCGTGCCGTCCTCGTAGGCCGTCGCCCGCAGCGGCTGCCACTGGTACGTGTCGCCGTTCTCGGGTCCGGGCCAGTAGGTCAGGTCGGGGACGAGCGACACGATGGGAAGCCGGCGGTGCTTGTCGATCACCGAAATGCGATGCAGGCGGTAGAGCCCATCCGTGCGCAGGGTGGTCGCAGGGTCTATCGGAACGTCGATCCCGAGGGCGCGGGCCTCGTCATCGATCGCGAACGGCTGTACGCAGCGCAGGGCGTTCCTCTCGGCATCGCCGTACAGGTCGGCGCGTCCATGGGCCTTGCACCACTTGTCGAAGTCCTGCTGGTCCTTGCATAGCGGGAACTCTGTCGCCTGCTCCTGCTTCTCCGTGAGCGACCCAGCGACGTGTCCTCGGGCGAGTTCGTAGGCGACGGCATCGAGGGCGGTGCGCAGGTTGTGTACGGCATCCCCGATCTTCGTGATGACGTCGGATGGGACTTGCGCGTGGACGCGGAGGACGTAGGTCGTCTGGTTTGCATCCGGGCCGGGGCGGGTGTCGATGTTCCACGGGTTGCCGCGCTCGTACTCGGCCAGGGACGCCTTCACATCGTTGATGTGGACGGCGGCCCGGCGCACCTTGGCCCACCAGGCCGCTTCGGGGTCGGCCCATCGCGGTGTCGGGTGCTGCGTCATGCGAACAATTCTCCCGTAGGTCGGGAACGCCGTTCTGCTACGACGACGCGAGCCACCTAACCTTCAATAAAAAGCTTGAGATAGAAACTTATGCGAGTACTCTTGGGGACATGAGCCCCGCCCTCCGTGAACGAGTCCGTACCGCCGAGGACATCGCCGACCTGTTTTGGCTCGCGCGAGCCCACCCTGACGACGCGACGCGACAGACCTTGTTGAACGTTGTCGCGCGTCACAGTTCTCCGCCCCTCGGCGTGCGACTGACGCAGGCCGCCGAAGCCCTGAACGTCTCGCTCCCGACGATCCGCGCCTGGGTTCAGCGTGGCGTTCTCGAGGAAGTTCCGGACTCACCTGTCCGGGAGGTCAGCGCGGTCTCGCTCGGATGGGCCCTGGCAGTGGTGCGCACCGCAGGCGGCGATGGCCAGCGACATTTGATGACCGCACTTGAGTCCCTTCGCGACCGGGACCTCCTGCTGCAAGCACGAGACCTCATGGCCGACCATGACGAAGGGGAACTGCTCCCGCCCTATACGGCGGCGGATCTGGAAGCCCTCCGCGACCAGTGAGTCCTAGCCGGCGCGGCAAGCCTGGGCCGCCGGCTGAGCCGACCTTCCTGGTCCGGCCCACCCGAGCGGTCGACCAGAGGATTCGCGCGGCCGACACGCCCCGCTCGGTCCGGGCGGCCTACGCCGACAAGTACAGCGCCCTGCAGGCGCGCGGTTGTGCAGCCGCCGACTACCGACTGAGCGGCGCGGGCGCGTGGCCACGATTCTGCGTCATCGACCTCGGAGGCGGCTACAAGCTCGTGCTGGCCTTCCAAGACGAGCAGACCGTGGTGCTCGTTCATCTGGACCAGCACAATCAGCGCACAGATCCCTATGCCTGGCTCGAGGAGGCTTTCGGGCTTCCCGACAGGTCCGGGCATGGCGGCGGCCGAGGCAACCGCGTGAGCTGTTGCGCCGACGACGGGACCCCTCCCGTTGACCATGACCTTGCCGAGGCCCTGGGCAACATCCTTGGCAGCCGCGGCGGCCGATGACGCACGGTCCTCAGCTCTGACGGTTCTGCGCTGCCGGACCGATCAGACAGCAGCCTCGAGTCATCCGACCTTCGGTGACCCGAACAGTCGGTCCATCGGCGCCGCTGCCGCTTCCACGGTCGGCGTCGTGGGATGCCGGTAGGTGCTCGAGGTGACTCGTGTGCTGGTGTGCCCGAGGACGTCGGCGACCTGCTCGAGCGGCACCCCTGCCGCCGACAGCAGACTGGTCGCGCTGTGCCTGAGCTCGTGCGGGTGCCACCGTCCCAGCCCGGCGCGCTCGGTGACCTGACGCAGGCCCCGTCGCAGGTTCGCCGGGTCCAGCAGGGTGCCCAGTCCGGTCGGGAACACCAGCCCGTGGTCCTGCCAGTACTCACCGAGAGCGCATCGTTGCTCGTCCTGCCGGACCCGGTGGGCGGCCAGGGCGGCGACTGTCAGGTCGGGTAGCCGGAGCTGCCGCCTGGAGGACGGTGTCTTGGTCGGTCCGAGCGCGATCTTGCCACGGGTCCGGACGATGGCTTGCCGGATCCGCAGCTCGCCGGCGTCCAGGTCGAGGTCGTCCCAGTGCAGCGCGAGCAGCTCGCCCGGTCGGTGGCCGCAGGTGAGCGCGACCAGGATCGCAGCTTCCAGGGGGTGGTCCTGTGCAGCGGCGAGCAGTGCGTGGGCTTGTGGCAGGGTTAGCGAACGACCAACGGTCTTTGGGCCCGCGGGGGTCGGCACGAGGGTCGCGACGTTGCGGGCGACCAGGCCCTGCCGCTCGGCGTGGCGCAACGCCTGTACGAGGGTGCCGCGGAGCTTGTCCATGGTGGCGCGGGCGTACCCGGCAGCGGCCTTCTGCTGCAGGAACCGCGCGACGTCGTCGGCGCTGAGGTCGCGGACCCGGCGGGCGCCGAGCCCCGGGATCAGGTGCTGTCTCACCACCCAGGTCCGTACGTCGAGGCTGTTCTGGGCCAGCTCGCCGCTGTGATGGCGCAACCAGTCCTCGCACAGCGCGGCGACGGTCATCTGCCGCCCTTCGCCGGAGATGCCGTCCTCGACGTCGCGATGCAGGGCGCGCAGCTTCGCCGCGACCTCGGCCCGGGTCCGTCCGGAGACCTTCCGGCGGCGACGACGCCCTGTGGGGTCAACGCCCACGTCCAGCAGCGCCCGCCACCGGCCGGTGGCGGGATCCCGGAAGATCGAGCCTTCACCGGCTCCTCGTCGCGCCATCGCCACCTCCTCGTCCTGCCTAGCCGCTGCGCAGCCTGTTGTGCGTGGACGCGCCGCGATCTGTGGACAACCTCAGCTCCCCGATCGAAGCCTCGCGAGGAACTCCTCAATGGCCTCTGTCGGGATCCGGCGACAGGTGCCGATGTGCACGGAACGCAGCTCGCCGCGCTGGAGCAGCTCGTAGAGCATTGACCGTCCGATGCCGAGGGTCTGGGCGGCTTCGACCGGGGTGAGCAGCAGCTTGTCCATGAGGCACCTCGCGAGTACAACGGGCACCGCGCCGATCGTGGTGCGTCCGCTGGTGTAGGTGCGGTCGGCGACCCTGTTGTGACAGGTCCGGCCCCGGATTTCCTGTCAGGCATGGGAAGTAGCGCGCAGCAGGCATGCAGTTGGCGGGAGGACGGCGGCGATGTCGGCTCGTCGGAGGACGGCAGGGCGGTCCCCCACCTGACCAGGCGTCTGGGGCTGTGGGCAAGACGGGTCGCCCCACGGGCAAGACTGTAAACCGCGCCTCTGTGGTCCCTCTTCCCCACGGGCAAGACAGGTCGCTCGGCGCCCGCTGACCACCTCGTTGCGGTTCTCCACAGATCTGGGCTCGCGCGGCTGTTTCGCAGTTCGGAGGCGAGACGCTGCTGGAGCGAGCGCATCGGGACCGTCGACGAAGTGGAGGGCGTGATGGAGCAGGACGAATCGCGGCCGCGGAGGTCGCCGGTGCTGCGGAGCGAGACCGCCGTCGGCCGTGAGGAACATGCGGTGCTCGCGTGGCTGGTGTGCGAGGCGGACCTGCCCGGCGCGGTGGCCGGGCATCTGCTTGACGCCCTCCAGGCGTGGGTGCCGCTGCAGGGCACCCGGCTGTTCGGAGTCGAGCCGGTCGGCGGCGATCAGGACGTCGAGGGACTGTTACGCGCGGCCTGGTCACGGCTGAGCTACGAGGCCGACCACGCGAGCTGGCAGGACAGGGTCGTGCTGGTCGAGGTCGCGGGACAGATCGGCCTGGCCCTCGCGGTACTCCTGATCGGCGACGACGACCACAGCCGGTGCCCGCTCAGGCTCAGGTGCCGCGTCCTCGCGACGGTTGCACTCCCGGTGGCGGGGTGTAGTGCCGCGAGGGTGCCCAGGCGACTGTTGGTGGGGCAGGAGCGGGCGGTGCTGGGGTGCGCTGGGCTATGTCGAGCAGCAGCTTCTCCTGCGTGGCCCGCGCGGCTGCGGCTTGCGCGGCCCGTCCCTGCGCCGCGCGGAGCTGCTCGAGGGTCTGGGCGAGTCGGCTGAGCTGGCCGATCAGCTCCAGGAACTGCCTGGTCTCTCTGGGCAGCGCGACCCGCAAGATCAGCAGCTGCCGGGCTGCGGCCTGCATTCGTCGAGCCCCGGCACTACGCGTGCCACGGCGGGCGGGAGCCCGGCCACGGCGTGCTGCCCGGTCGAAGGCTTCGGCGGCGTCCGTCAGCCGGTGGTGGTGTCGTTTGCCGTCGCCGAGCCGCGCGGCCGCCGTCATCAGGTCAGCCGCTGCCTCAGCCAGATCGTCAGCCCCCTCCTCGTCCCCGTGCCCGGTCGTCGGGGTGGCGCCGAAGTCCTGCGCGTGGCCCCCTGCCGGCCTGCCAGGTCCTGCCTGTTGGGCGGCGGCGTGTAGTTCGGCGTTTCCGTCGGCCGCCGCCGCGACGGCCTCGGCCCAGACCCTTGCCCGCTCGTCCGGATCACG